>CAVBWZ010000007.1:0-86086 GCA_963599445.1 Bacteroidaceae bacterium | reverse complement strand
AAACAAGAAAAGGGGAAATATGAATCAGAAGGAAATTTTTGCACAGCGGTTGAAAAATGCCCGCGTCATGAATGGGTTCTCAATGGATGACTTGGTAAAGGCTATGGGTGGTAAAGTCTCTAAGATGGCTATCTCAAAATATGAACGAGGAGAGCTCTTTCCCGGTAGCTCTGTGGTTATCGAGCTCTCAAATTCATTAAAACAACCTGTCGATTATTTTTTCAGACCTTTTGAGGTATCGATTGATTCAATCAGATTCAGAAAACACAAAAGCAAACTTACCATAAAGCAGGAGGGGGCGATTAAAGAGAGCATATCGGATTTGATTGAAAGGTACATAAGCATTGAAGAGATTTGCAATGCAACGATTTCCTTTGAATCTCCAATCGAATCGGTGGTCTTTGCTGAAGAAGATGTGATTGATGCAGCAAAAAGAATTAGGACTGAATGGAACATTGGCAACGATGGTATTGTTGGTGTAATCGATTTTCTTGAAAATCACGGAGTCAAGGTCTTGGAGATAACTGCTCCAGATTCTTTCGATGGGTTAAGTTCGATTGTTAATGACAAATATCCTGTTGTTGTCCTGAACAAATCGTTTTCTTCTGAAAGAAAAAGATTCACCGCTTTGCACGAATTTGGGCATTTGGTCTTGCCGTTTGATTCTTCTATTGAAGAAAAACAAGAGGAAAAGCTATGCAACCTATTTGCAAGTGAAATGCTGATTCCTGAGGACATATTCAAGAAGGAGATTGGAGCTTCACGCAACGATATTTCATATCAGGAGTTGAAGGCTCTTCAGCTTTCGTATGGAATTTCTTGTGATGCTTTGATGTATAAAGCCAAAGGCTGTGGCATAATCAGAGACCAATGCTACAAATCTTTCTGCATACAAAAAAGGAGAAGTCCTAGTTTCAAAGAATTGTTTGAGAGGTCTCTTTACCCAGAAGAAGAGAGTTGTAGATTTTCCATCCTTGTCTACAGAGCTCTAAGCAGTGAACTGATTACGGTTTCCAAAGCTGCAACTCTTCTTCATCAGACTGTCGAGCAGGTTAGGGGCGATTTGGCTTTGGTATGATTGATGAGGTAGTTGTTGTCAGTGATTCCAACATATTCTTCGATTTGCTTTCCTCTGGTTTGTTGAATGAATTCTTTCGACTTCCATGTAAGATTGCTACCACTGATTTCGTGGTTGATGAAATTTTGAACCCAGATCAAAAGAGAAGTATCAATTTGTTTATAAGAACCAAAGAGCTGCATGTTGAAAACTTTGATTCTCAGGAATTACTGGATATTGCATCCATCTTTGAGAAGAATGGTAACAATGCTTCGATTACAGACTGTTCTGTTTGGTATTATGCTAAGAAAACAAATGGAAGGTTGCTGACAGGTGATGCAAAACTTAGAAGGTCTGCAATGAAGGACAGCGTCAAAGTCTCTGGATTCCTATACGTTTTGGACAATCTTGTTGAATATGGTCTTGTTGACAAAAAGGTTTGTGCGGAAAGACTGGAGCATTTGCTTGAAATCAACAAACGTCTTCCTAAAGAAGAGTGTGTTTTAAGGATTAAGAGTTGGAGAAGCCTGCAATGACAAATCCTGTTTCGTGTTGGGTTTGATGACTATGAAAGAACAACTCTCTGGAAAAAGGGCCAGAGGATTGCCGTCAAAATCGCCAACGACATGCTGACCATCGGCTGGACCCTTCTGAAGAAGGGGGAGCTCTACAACGGACTCGGGGATTTCTCATATCTGAAGAGAAAGCTCCGCTCCTACAGGATGACGGCCATCGACTCCAGCGATTTTCCCGAACTGCTGACGTGATGGCCATCTTGGCTTTGTAGCACCAGCTGCAAGGTCAAGTCTATAGTCTATCCACTCCCGAATCAATCCTCATGTTGAGGAAGGGGCGACCGTGCATCGGGAACCATCATTGAAACATGGCGCTGGGGTTCTTGCAGAATTCTGAAGATTGGAGGTTGACAGCTCTGAACAAATAAAAATCGTGAAGAGCCAAAAAGCAATTCTGGACAAGTATGAATTCGATGCTGAGGGTTTAATAGAAGAGTTTCCAAGATTCTGTTTTTTCTCACCGAAGACTGTTTCCGATAAATTCTTTTCGCGGTCCTAAGGAAAACGATGAGATTCCTCTTGTTGTATTTAATACAAAACTCCAGTACGGAGAATAGGATTTCTTGTATGGTTGTAAACATGGGGATTTTGTAGGTTGCAAATAAGGGGATTTTATGGGTTGCAAACTGGGGGATTTTTGTTGTATAATTCAAATAACGTATTTGGAGAGAAGAAGATGGAATATTATAGCAGATATATTGAAAAACAGATAAAAGAAGCCTTGGAAATATCTGGCGGCGTGTTGGTTGCAGGCCCTAAATTCTGTGGAAAAACCACAACATGCAAGAGATTTGCCTCTTCTTCATATTCCCTTGATACGAAAGAGAAGATCCAACTTGTTCAAAGTAGTCCCTCGTCTATTCTACAGGGGCGCTATCCAAGACTGATTGATGAATGGCAGAGTGTTCCGGATCTTTGGAACTGCGCAAGAACACAGATAGACTCAAGTGAGGAAAAGTTTGGACTTTTTATATTCACAGGGAGTTCAACTCCCGCCAACAGAGACGAAATATACCATTCGGGAGCGGGTAGATTTGTAACGCTTCGTATGAATCCCATGAGCCTCTATGAATCAGGAGAATCATTAGGAGCGGTGTCTCTTTCAATGATGTTTGACGAGCCTTGGAAAAACATTTTTTGTACCAATGATGACTACTTTCTGCAGGACACGGCATTCTATCTCTGCAGAGGAGGTTGGCCGTTGTCGGTATTGGGAGGTCGTGATAAGGCATTGAGAATAACGGCTGCTTACTATTCTACACTCTTTGAATTTGAAAACAGCAGGAATGCAAAATTCAGAAATAAGAAGAAGGATATATTTCTTATGATTCTGAAGAGTTATGCACGTAATATCTCTACTGAGGCAAGGAGAAAAGTAATACTTGACGATGTAAACGCCCATGATGACAGAAATCTTGATGAGGATACCTTTGAAGGGTATGTGGAAGCTCTTCGCGATCTTTTCATAATAAGGGATGTGGAAGCATGGAATCCCAACTTCAGGAGCAAGACGGCTGTGATAACATCTCCCACTCGGCACTTCATTGATACATCAATTGCTGCTGGGGCACTGAATATATCTCCGAGTGATCTCATGAACGACCCAAGGACGTTTGGAATGTTTTTTGAGGATTTTGCCGTCAATCAGCTCAGGATTTACACCGAGTCGTTGGGTGGAGAAATACGTCATTACAGAGACAGCAAAGGTTTGGAATGTGATGCTGTTGTACATTTGCAAGATGGCAGGTATGCGCTTGTGGAGGTGAAACTTGGTGGCGAAAATCTGATTAGAGATGGCATTTCAACTCTATCCTCCTTGAGAAACAAAATTAAATCTGACAAACTTCTAGAACCTTCATTTTCAATGATTATTACGGCATGTGGAAATGCCTACACAACTGATACTGGAATACACATAGTACCAATTAATCTGCTGAAAGACTGATGCCAAATTTCGCTTTATGTATGGTTTGGTTGTATGATAGCAAATGTTGCAACATTCGTTCCAAAAATGAAACGAATAGCTCTATACATTCCAAAAATGGAATGATAAATTGTAGGCATGAAATACATTTGGGAAAACGATGCATGGCCTAATTTCATATATGATGGTGTCTCAGACTCCCTTGGAAGGTTATATGAAGAAAAGAATGCTACTGATATAGCTTTTTCCGTCATAGACGACCAAACCAGAAGGCAGATGATTGCAACGGACCTTTCCCAAGACATAGTTTCGTCCCTCTCCATTGAGGGGGAGGCTATAGACGTTGACTCCGTCTATTCATCCGTTTCCAAACATCTTGATGTGATATTCACAGGAAAGTCCAAGGATTCCGCTTATGCCCAAAGTGTTTTGTCGATGGTCACCGATGCTTTGGAGAACCATGGACCTCTGACCCATCAAAGGCTTTGCGATTGGAACTTGAGGCTTTTTGAAAACAAGGCAGGGTTGCATCCTAAGGTCATGGGAGAGTATCGGAATGGGGCCGAATATGTCATGAAGGTTTCTGAAAAATCGCAGGAAATTGTTTATGAAGCGGTAAGGCCGGAGAATGTTCCAATGGAGATGGGTAGGTTTTTGGAGTTCGTCAATGGCGACGACGTTTTGGACCCTTTCGTCAAGGCTTCCATTGCATCGCTTTGGTTCGTTGCAATCCATCCATTCGAAGATGGCAATGGTAGGATCTCCAGAGCCATTGCAGATTATGTCATCAATAGGAGTTCAAATGACGGACTACATGTCTTCAACCTCTCCAGTGGAATACTGAAGGATAGAGACTCCTATTATGACCATATTCAGGTTTCATTGACTGACAATCCAAGCATGGACATCTCGGGTTGGATTGGATGGTTCCTTAATATTGTCTGCGATTGCCTTGTACAATCAAGAGCTGCTTTGAAAAAGACCTTGTCAACGACATCGTTCATGAAGTCCTTGGATCCAAATGAATTCAACTCAAGGGAAATGAGTATGTTGTACAAGTTGGCGGATGGATCCTTCTTTGGTAAGTTGACAACGGAGAAATGGATGAAGATGACGAAGTCCTCTAAGACGGTGGCTTTCAGGGATATCCAACACCTTGTCAAAAAAGGATTCCTCATTCCGTCAAACGAGGCGGGCAGGAATGCCGGATACTATTTCAATGACATGATGGTTCAGTGATTTTCCTATTGGTGTTTCTACTTTAGAAAAGTTGTAAAAATGCCAAAAATCTAAAATAGAAGGTGACAATTGTTCTTTTCGAGATTATACTTTAGAAAAATTGTAAAACTACCAAAAATCTAAAGTAGGAGGTCGTTGTGGAAATTAAACGCGATAGGTATCTAAAAAGACTCATCAGTAAAAGAAACAATGGGTTGATCAAAGTGATTACTGGTATCAGAAGAAGTGGAAAATCATATCTTCTGTTTAATCTCTACCATGACTATTTGATTTCGTCAGGGGTTCCGAAGGGCAACATTATCGCTGTTTCTTTGGATGATGATGAGTTCATTGAGTATTGCGATCCGCATAGGCTTTCTCTGTATATAAAGGACAGGACTGCTGATAAAAGCCAGAACTATTATGTGTTCATAGACGAGGCCCAATATGCCATCTCAAAGGAAGAAATGAAGAATCCTGATATTCCAATCAGGCTTTATGGGGTTTTGAATGGATTGCTCAGGCAGAGGAATGTAGATGTTTACATCACTGGAAGCAATTCCAAGTTCCTGTCTTCAGATATAATGACCGAGTTCAGAGGACGAGGTGATGAAGTCCATGTGAACCCATTGTCCTTTTCTGAGTATTATCCTGTAGCGGGAAAGGACAAGGCAGAGGCTTGGAATGATTATCTTTACTATGGAGGTCTTCCTCATATACTGGTGGAGCCTGATGGCGAATCCAAGAGCAATTACCTGGACAGGTTGAATGAAGAGATATATTTGAGAGACATATGCGAGCATTATGGAATCCGAGATGAAAGCGGTATTTGGTCTTTGATGAAGATTCTCGCATCGTCTGTTGGGTCTCTATCCAATGCTCAAAGGATATCGGATACTTTTAAGAGCAGTGGAAACAAGGGAATCTCCATGCTGACCATCTCGAATTATCTGAGGTATCTTCAGGAAAGTTTCATCATCCAGAAGGCGGAAAGATATGATATCAAAGGAAGAAAGTTCATCAGTACACCTTCAAAGTATTACTACACTGACTTAGGCCTTAGGAATGCACTATTGAACTTCAGACAGTTTGAGCAGACGCACTTGATGGAGAATGCCATATACAACGAGCTTATCTACAGGGGATACAGAGTGGATGTAGGGGTTGTCGAAGATCGAGTGAAGGAAGGTTCGAAAAGTGCTTACAGACAGCTTGAAGTTGACTTTGTTGTGAACCAATCCTCCAATCGATACTATATACAATCGGTCTATGCCATATCTGATATGCAAAAAATGGAGCAAGAACAGGCCTCCTTGGTAAAGATTCCAGATTCATTCAGAAAATTCATCATCGTGAATGGAAATACTCCTTTATGGAGGAACGAAGAAGGCATAACCATTATGGGAGTCTTTGATTTTCTACTGAATGAGAACAGTTTGGATTTGTAGGTTTTCTTTGGACCTTCGATCTTGACAACTTTAGAAAAGGGGTAGAAATACCGAAAATCTAAAGTAGGAGAAATGTTAGCCAATGGATTTGCATCGACTAATCTAAAGTCGCATTTTGGATTGGTCGGAGAGTTGTGGTATGCTATGTAGCGGAAGGGTTGTTTCGAACATTGGAAGGGAATAGTTTCAATGGTGTTCTGTAAGGAGGAAGCGTTTTGAAAAAGGAAAAAGATGAAATCACCATCCGTTCAAGTGCGGCGGAATATCTGACATATGTTGCCTCCGTGGGTGACCAGCAGGACAGCATTGAAATGCGCTATGAAGACGAGAACATTTGGCTTACGCAGAAGATGATGGCGACGCTATATGATGTGAGTGTCGCAGCGGTTAATCAACATATAAAAAAGGTCTACGATGACTCTGAGTTGGAACCTGCTTCAACTATTAAGAAATTCTTAATAGTTCAAACTGAAGGTTCGCGGCAAGTGAGTCGAGAAGTAGCTCACTACAATCTCCAAATGATAATTGCAGTTGGTTTCAAGGTAAACAATGAAAGGGCTGTGCAATTTCGCAAATGGGCCAACGGTATTGTAAAAGATTACACTATCAAAGGTTGGGTCATGGATGATGAACGTTTGAAAAGTGGTGGTTCCGTGCTTACTGCAGAGTATTTTGACCGTCTGCTGGAACAGATTCGTGAAATCAGACTATCTGAACGCAGATTCTATCAGAAGATAACGGATATCTACTCTACAGCTCTTGACTACGATAGTTCTGCAAAAACGACGAAGCTGTTTTTCGCAAAGGTGCAGAACAAGATGCATTATGCTGTGCATGGACATACCGCTGCAGAACTTATCTATGAGCGTGCCGATGCGGGAAAACCCAATATGGGGCTTACTTCATGGAATGCATCTCCGAATGGAAAGATTGTAAAAAGTGATGTTGTAATTGCTAAAAACTATCTGACCGAGCAGGAAATGCATTCGTTGGAGCGTATAGTGTCTGCCTATTTGGACTTGGCTGAAGACCGGGCGGAGAGACATATTCCCATGACGATGGAGGATTGGTCTAAGCGGTTGGATTTGTTCCTGTCGGCTGATGACCGAGAGATTCTCCAGAATTCTGGTAGAATTACAGCGGAAATTGCAAAGACAAAGGCGGAGACGGAATTCGAGAAGTATCGTATTGTGCAGGATAGGCTTTTCATGTCCGACTTTGATAAGTACATGCTGGAATTGGAGAAGAAAACGAATAAATGATGACCCTTTGAACTCCTTTGTGGCTATGAAAAACCCGATGGTTTTCAAATTGACTTGTGCTTTTGTTGTCTTGGTATAATTCATACAGGGCCAAAAGGGTTCTTGGAGGTACGAAGGCATGGAAAGGTACACGATAAACGATGTTTCAAGGATATCGGGCTTCACGACGAGGACGCTGCGTAGCTATATCGACAAGGGGTTGCTTGAGGGCGTCAAGGATGGTGGGGTTTGGTATTTCGATGCCGATAAAGTTGGGGGTTTCCTAGGCAATCCAAATGTCAGGCCGGGGATCACCTCCAAGCTCAATGCACAGGTGTTCGATTTCATGTTGGGAGAGAATCGTGGAGGCGATGGGGCCTGTGTGGTGCTTGATTTGGATGTTGACCAGGAAGAGTCCAAACGCATCTCTTCTTTCTTCTGCGATGCGATGAACCATATGGAAGCGAGCCATATTGCGGCCTATGAAGGGGAGGGCAGCGGGACCTGTAGTGCCAGGTTCTTCATGCAGAGAAACGGTTCTCGTATGAGGATTGTCCTTAGTGGCGAGGAAGAGGCTGTTTTCAGAATCATGAAGGCCTATTATTGTTCGAGACAGTGATGGGGCTTGAGGGTTCTTCCTTGGAAACCATCCATCTTTCCTCCCTGCTTCTTTATGGTCTTTTCGTGGCAGCCACAATGAAATTGGGAGACTTTTGAGAGTTTTTGGGAGACTTTTATGAAAAGGCCGTTTTTTTGCGTTGATTTGCTCGTCTAATTATTATAATATCATAATTGGGTGAGCAAAATGATATATAGCACTCAAGAATTATACTTAAGGTACAAAGATTACAAGACTCCTCACGTCAAAATCCAAACCGAGGTTAGGAACGGGAGGTTGTTCCCAGTTGTGAGGGGTCTTTACGAAGATGACAGGAATACTGAAGGATACCTTTTGACGTCCTATATTAGACCGGGAGCATATCTTTCTTTTGAATATGCTTTATCTTTCTATAGCTTGATTCCTGAAAGGGTTTTTTCCTATACGGCTGCTACGGTTGGAAGGGCGCATTCGTCTTCTATGGCCACTTCATTTGGGGTCTTCAATTTCCAGGATGTTTCAATGGCGGTGTATAGGTTTGGTGTCAGGTGTGTTGAGGAAAGGGGCTATGGGTTCTTGATGGCTTCGCCGGAGAAGGCCCTTTGTGATTTGCTTTCCAAAAAAGCTCCTGTTGGTTCCATGAAAGAATTCGAATCGCTTCTATTCGATGACTTACGGATTGATGAAGCTGGATTGTTTGCGTTGAAGAAGGAAGATATCCTCTTTCTTTGTCCTTTGTACAGGAAGAAAAACCTTCGCTTCTTGAAAAGGTACATGGAGGTGTCCAATGGATAGTATAGTAGGCCAAATGCTTGACAATTATGAACTTAGGACAAAAAGCGATTATGTGAACGCAATGAAGGAGGTCGTTCAGGAAATTGCATTGAGCGCATTGGCAGGGTCTGATTTCTTTGACCATGTTGCATTCTATGGAGGGACGGCTCTCAGAATCTTCTATGGAGTGGATCGCTATAGCGAGGATTTGGATTTTTCCTTGATGAAGAAAGAGCCTTTCCAACTTGGGAATTACTTCAATGTCTTGGGGAACACCTTTTCCTCCCTTGGCATGACCTTCAAAGTTTATTCAAAGGAGAAGAACGAGGATTCCTCAATCCAATCGGCTTTCCTGAAGGGAAACACTCTTGAACATTTGATTCTAATAGGGGTGAGCCCTGAGATATCGCGGCATATCCAACAGAACGAAGTATTGAAGATCAAGTTTGAGATCGATGTGGATCCTCCTGCTTTTGCAAGCTACGACTTCAAGCATAGGTTGCTTCCTTCTCCATATAGAGTCAGGTTGTATGACAAAGGTTCCCTTTTTGCGGGTAAGCTTCATGCCGTTCTTGCAAGAAATTGGAAAAACAGGTTCAAAGGGCGCGATCTATATGACTATCTTTACTATGTGGCTACAAATACCATGCCAAATCTGGAGCATTTGAAGGCTGGGTTGGTCGAATCCGACAAATGGTGCGAAAGCGAACCTCTTGGAATGGAGAATCTCCATTCATTGTTGTCTAGACGTTTTGATGAGATTGACTTCCCTGACGCCAAAAAGGATGTGGTGAACTTCATCAGGAATCCGAAGGAATTGGATCTGTGGAACAAGGAATTCTTCGATGATGTTACGGATTCTTTCTTTCGGAGGAACGGCTGAGAAGCAATTCAAGGAGCAGAAATGAACATTGCATTGGCGGCTGTGGGGTTCAGGACCGGGGATGTCGAGTACAACAAGAACAAAATCATAGACACCCTCCAAAAGTATTCGAAAAACAACGACCTTGTGGTCTTTGGCGAGACGTTCCTTCAGGGCTTCGACTGCCTGAGCTGGGACTTCGAGAAGGACAAGGACATTGCGCTTGGACAGGACAGCGCTGTCATAGACGAAATCAGAGCCGCGGCAAGAAACTGCGGAACAGTGGTTTCATTTGGGTATGTGGAACGGGATGGAGGCCGCCTTTTCAGCAGCCAACTCACAATTGGTGCAGACGGCGAGGTCGTTGACAACTTTCGCAGGGTCTCTACGGGGTGGAAGGAGCCCATCGCGGACCATCATTACTGCGAGGGCGAAGTTTTTCATGTCTTCCATCTGAACGGAAAAGCAATAGGCATCGGTCTATGTGGGGACCTGTGGTATGGCGACAACGTGCGCGCCATGAGGGCTTTGGATGTCGATATCGTGCTCTGGCCTGTGTACACTGACTTCAACTTCGCCGTCTGGAACCAGTCCATCAAGCTCGAATACGCAGAGCAGGCCAAAAGGGTTGGAAGATGCGTCCTACTTGTGAACTCGGTCTGTCTTGAGCCCGATGTCCCAGAGATGGCCCGTGGTGGGGCGGCCTGTTTCCATGATGGAAGGATCGTGTGCGAGGCTGCAGCTGGTGCTGAGTCTGTTTTGGAAACAACCGTTTGAATCTGCATGTGAAAAAGTGACTGGACAACTCAATCCCAATCTCTTAGTATCTTTTTGGAACAAGGAGGAAAGAGATGAAGAAAGGTTTGTTGGTTCTTCTGATTGTTTGTTGTCTATTCCCGGTTTTTGCGCTTCAGAACACATTTGGGCCTTCGAGCGATGAATATAGGGATCTTATGACCTTGTGCAGTGTGTCTGGTGTGAGACCGGCCATTATGGTACTTCCAATATCGGCGGACCAGATGCTGCGAATCATGGATGCGATTCCCGTTTCAAAGCTGGATGATGTATACAAAGGGATGTACGATGACCTGAGAAACAAGCTTGAGTCTCCTTCCGTTGTCATTGACCAAGTGCTCGGAAATGGAGGGTTCGCCGCAGATTTTGCCATAGAAACCTCTTTTCAGGCCATCAAACAGTCTGCAAGTGAGTTCGATTTCCTGGTTGCAAAGAAGGACAGGAAGCCAATGCTTCTCATTGGTGCGGACATCTTCTTCAACGATTTTCTATATGCAAAGTTCACGATTGACGTGACTGACATAGACAACGGAGCGACTTATGGTTCAACGGAGGGTTACAAGACCTACACGACCAACCTCATGAAGAAGCTTGGCATTCAGCACAACATTGATTTCACCTTCCCTCACAAGGCTTTCGTTTCAATTGGAACGAACGGCATGAACCTGACCGTTGGAAGGGACAGGCTCTCGCTTGGAAACGGAAAGACCGGCAACCTAGTGCTTGGAGACAATCTGTGGTTCCAGGACTTTGCAAAGGCGAGCGTCGTTTCTGGTACGTTGTCTTATGGGTTCACGGTCATGTCGTTTGAGAATACATATACTACAAGAGACAAAGATGGCAACATAACAGGTTACATTCCTTTGAAGATAGCAAACGACTACACCGTTAGCAGAGCTCGTCAATTGGTATTCCTCCATGACATGTCATTCAAGCCTACCAGTTGGCTTTCGCTGTCCTTGTCTGAAGGTGCTTTGGTGTATGGAACGACGGCCCTTATGGATTTGAGAAAGCTCAACCCGTTCTTCATTCTCCACAACGTGTTTGACTATTCGGATGGAACCGGCAAGAACCTTGGAAACATGAACAATTTCTTTGGTTTTGAGCTTTCCGCGGCCCTTCCATACGGCTTTGCCATAAATTCGCAGTTCGTATTCGACCAGATCCAGCTGAGCGGTGAGCATGGCAGCGACAATCCGCAGAGTGCATACGGTGTACTTTTGAATGTGACGAAGTCTGGTTCCTTGTTCAATGGCGTCTACGATGCTTACCTGGAAGGTGTCTATACCTCTCCAAACCTCTACCTCAAAGAGGAGAACGTTGACTGCAAGGAATACTGGAATATGGACCTCATCGTTGGAAAGAAGCTCTACTGGACGACTGCTGGAAACGACGATGTCTCGTATCTTGGATATAAACATGGGCCGGACTCGGTCGTGATTGGGGCTGGTTTCGACTGGAGAGACAACAAGGGCCTTGAGATCGATTTCTCCGCACTTTACAGAATCCATGGCGAGCAGGGAATCAAGTTCTATGATTCGCAACGAGATACTACGATTACATATGGTGAAGACCCCGATATGATAACCGGTGACAACCCAGAGAGGCGTCTTGTCCTGGACCTCTGCGTTTCCAAGGCCTTTGACGATTATCTTGAGCTGGAAGGAGAGGTTGGGTTCATCCATGCTGCAAACTACAGGAACACCACTTCTTCATTTACGGACCTTCAGTTCGCAGTGTCTGCAACTTTGAAGGCGGATGGCTTTTTCAACAAAACGGAGCTGACAAGGCCATGACGCAACGGGGTTTCCTCTGATTCCAAGTTCATTTCTCGCAATGCGAGAGAGATTCTCTTGATTCTGGGTGGATTTCTTTCCGTCGGGAACCGAGAATCCTGAGTGGATGATGATTATGGAAAAGAAAACCATGGGAAGCTTCATAGCTGCACTCGGACGTGCAAGTGGCATGACTCAGCGTGAACTCGCAGAGAGACTCAACGTCTCAGACAAAAGCGTTTCCCGTTGGGAGCGCGATGACGGATACCCTGACCTTTCCCTTATCCCTGTGATTGCGGAGATCTTTGGTGTCACTGCAGACGAACTTCTAAGGGGTGAGCGGAAGGCTTCGGTTGAAGACGATTCCAATTGTGGAGGCAATGGCTGTGAAGAGGGTCTCGGTCTTGGGCGCAAAGGTCGAAAGGAATTGGAGAACATGAAAAGCAGGGCATTGAACAACTTCCGTTCAATGTCGTTCATGTCCATTGGTGTTTCTGTCCTAGGCCTTGTGGCCGCTGCAATCTGCAACCTTGCATTCAACAAAGCCACGCTTGGGTTTCTTGTGGGCTGTGTATTCTTCGTGTCATCGATTGTATTCGAGGCTATGGTCCTCAATTCGTTCCTTTCCATGAATGCAGTGGACGAGCATGACGGCACCATGCGTTTTGGAATGATAAGGATGGCGGAGGTTTCGTTCTTCGTTGCAGGTGTACTGCTGTCATTCTCGCTGCCTTTGGTTTTGCTTGTCTCTGATTCCCATCTTGGACTTTCCAGTGGCAGCTGGTTCAAGTATGGAAGTCTTTTCATTCTGGCTGTGGCTGTATTGCTTGCAATCGTTGTTCATATAGTGAATGGGAGGCTCGTCAACAGCGAAAGGATTGCCCTAGAAGGGGATGCCAAGGAAAAATATCAAAGAAAACATAGGATTCAGACCATTGTTGGAGGGGTGTTGCTTGGTGTACTGCTTGTCACTTTCATCGCCCACATGGCACTGACTGCAATGTGGGGGCCTTTGTCCGTCATGGAGGGGACTGAGTTCCAAGACTATGAATCGTTCTTGGAATTCGTAGAGACCGATGTTCCTGGGCCTTCCTCCTTTGATTCCAATCAACAAGCCTCTCTGCCGCAGAACACCGCTGTTCAAATTGCACCTGAAAGCGAAGCAGCCATCTACTACGATGAATATGGAGACGTCGTTTCAAAGGACGAGGCCTTAAAGCGGACCATACAGGACGGGAAAGGGAACACCATATTGAAATACACCCAACGCAATGGAAACGTTCTGTCAGTTTCATACAGTACTAGTTCAAAGGATGGAAGCGTCCTTCCCATTACGGTCTATACATACGATGACTACCGGGAAGGCCAGCGCATCGTCTCCCAACGAAATGCCATTTTCGTGTGCATCTATGTCTTAGAAATTGTTGCCTCCATCGTGGTCTATGTGATTCTGCTAAGAAAAATGAGATAGAACCCTCGCCAACTCCAAAGGTGAAGGGGCCCATGGACAACGCATGGATAACGTTTTTAGACTTTTCCAAGGGTTTTTCAAGCAAAAAGTCTAATGATTAGACTTTTTCACTGATTTTCTCGCTCAAAAGTCTAAAGTGAGACATGCATTGCCATTGTACATCCACTCCAGCCTATACGAAGCGGTCTGGATTCAGGGATACGGAACACTCAGGTGCGGTCAGACACCCCCCCCCTTGACCGTTGAACTGTGGTCGAAACAGACCGCTTTGGGTAGGCAGGAGTGGCTGGAACGTCCAGATTTGTCCAGATTGTATAATGGTTGTGCCGTTCATTGTTCCCAATCCGCAGCTTTTTAGTGCAGAGCCTTTCTCTAAAACGACAAAGTTTTGTTTGACAGGTTGGAAAAGGTGTATTAACATCATTAATGCAAGCGGTTGCATTGAAAAAGGGGATTGCCGTGTCTGTTACAATAAAGGATATAGCGAAGAAAGTAGGGGTTTCCACCTCAACCGTCTCCAGGGCGCTCACAGGTAGGGCCACGATAAGCGAGGAGACGAGGAAGAGAATCTCCCAAGCCGTCGAAGAGCTCAACTACCATCCAAATGCCATTGCCAGGAATCTTGCGAACGGCATTGCCAGAACTGTGTGCCTCCTTATAGATGCATCAGAGGATTCAGGTGCATTCTCAAACGCTTTCTTCACTAACTCTGTATTTGGAATAGAAAAGGCTGTACAGAAATGCGGCTATGACCTTTTGATTACAGGATGCTTTGATGGAAAGGTCTCGAAGACCTTGGATAAGCTCATCCTTGAGAGAAAGACGGATGGAATCATCATTCCTCCATCACTTGCCTGCAAGTCTGTGCTTGACAAGCTGATAGGCGGCCACATCCCTTTCGTCGTACTGGGTGAGCCTCAAAAGCAGTCTTCTATGTGCAGCTGGGTTGATATCAACAACAGTCAGGGTGGAATGATTGCGGCACAGCATCTTCTTGACAACGGATACGAAAGGCTTGCCTTCTTTGGCGGCAAGGAGACCGATGGCTTTGTGCAAAGGCGTTTGGGAGGGTTCCTTGAATGCCTTGAAGCGAATGGAAGGAAAGCCGAAGAGGTTTCGTTCCTGAATGACTCGCATTCCGCCATCGATGTCCTATCTTCAGGAAGATTCGATAGTTTCGTATGCATTGACAACTTTGCGGCCTTTGAAATCCTCAAAGCCGCCAAGGCGTTGGGCCTGGATGTCCCCAGTGATGTTGGTGTCGTGACGTTCGACAACTATCCAATAGCCCCATATATGGATCCTCCTCTTTCGTGCATAGACATAGACACTTTGGCCCAAGGATCGGAGGCGACCAGGATTCTGATAAACCAAATAAACGGCTCCCATCCCCAGCAATCCTTGATTTCCACGGAGCTGATTGAAAGGGCGTCCAGCAGGAGGGTGAAGGGATGAACCGTTTTGGATGCGAACACAGGGCGACAAGAGAATATCTTTGTCCTTTGGCCCCAGACACGCTTGAGTTCCGGCTGTTCACGGAAGTGTGTGTAAAGGATGTCACCCTCCACTATTTCAAGAGAAACACGACGGATTTCAAGAAAAGAACGATGACATGCGACTTATTCACCAGATGGAGAAAGCTTTGGGAGGCTGTTGTCGTCTTTCCTGAACAGGTCCACTATATAAAGTACTATTTCGAGCTGGCGACAGAAGATGGCGTAAGGTTTTTCTTCAATGAAATGGGGCTTTCCAAAGAAGAGCCTAATGATGGTTTCTTCGAATTTCTTTGTGCGGGGAGCATGGATTCCCTCTCAATGCCTTCCTGGGCGGAGGGAATCGTGTTCTACCAGATCTTCCCGGATTCGTTCGCCAGCGTGGGGCAGGAGCGTATGACTGACATTCATCCATGGGATTCCGTTCCTGATTCCAAGTATTTTGGTGGAAACCTCAAGGGGATTGAGTCGAAGATTCCGTACCTGAAGGACCTTGGTGTTGGATGTCTTTATTTGAACCCCATATTCAAGGCTCAGTTCAACCACAAGTATGCAACGATCGACTACTTTGAGATAGACGAGGATTTTGGAACCAAGGAGGACTTCAGATTCCTTGTGGATGCGCTTCATTCGGCTGGAATCAGAGTTGTCCTTGATGGTGTTTTCAACCATACATCCACTCGCTTCCATGCCTTTGAAGATGTCGTAAGGAATGGAAAGGACTCAAAATACGTCGATTGGTTCTACTTCGAATCCTTTCCTGTTTCACAGAATCCTCTCAACTACATGTGTGTTGGCGACTATTGCCATATGCCAAAGCTGAACACCGGAAATCTGGAGGTACAGGCTTTCATCCTCTCTGTTATGGAGTACTGGATAGATGAGTTCGGAATAGATGGCTGGAGGTTGGATGTCGCGGACGAAGTGGAGCCTCTTTGTTGGAGTTTCATACGAAGATCGCTTAAATCCAAGCATCCAAATGCGCTTCTATTGGGCGAATGTTGGTCGGATGCCTATAGAATCATTGGAGACGGCAATCAGCTTGACATCTCTATGAACTACCTTTTCAGAAACGCATGTCTTGGATTCTTTGCCAAAAACGGAAGTGCCAATAGGTTTGCAGAGGATATCTCCAACATGCTGATGCGGTACCACAAGCGGACCAACAAGGCCAACTTCAACCTTTTGGGGTCCCATGACACGGAGCGGTTCCTTACAAGCTGTGATATGGACGAAGATAGGTTGAGGCTTGCCATTGCCTTCCAGATGTTCTTCGTTGGTTCCCCTTCAATCTACTATGGCGATGAAGTGGGAATGTCCGGAGGGAACGATCCCCTTTGCAGGGCAGGCATGAGATGGAGCTGTGCCGATTCGCAGCTTCACGACTATGTGAAAAAGCTGGTGCATTTCAGAAACGGTAGCGAAATCATCAAGCATGGAGACTTCAGACAACTGTATGTGTCCGAGTCTCAAAGCATCTATATTTTTATACGTTTTAATGCAACCGATTGCATTGGTTTTGCATTCAATTCCTCGAAAGAGGATCAGATCGTTGATGACAGGTCTGTGCTGGACTATTTTGGAATCTCTTCGTTGAAGATAAACAGGAAGTCCTATCAGATTCTTCATAGAAATACAGGAGGAATGAAATGAACAGAATCAAGAGATTTGCTCTCATGGCATTTGTTCTCATCTCTGTCGTTGGCTTCGTGTTCGCCCAGGCGCAGAATGAAGCTTCAGACACGGTGACAATCAACTTCTGGCACCACTACAGTGCACAGTCGGCGGAAAACAAGACCCTTACGGAAGTCTTGATTCCAGAATTCGAGAGACAGAACCCTGGCATAAAGGTGAATGCTGTAGCTCACGAATGGGCGGAGCTTCATGACAAGATCATCATAAGCACAAGCAGCAAGAGTCTTCCAGATGTAGCTAGACTGGATATTGCATGGGTCCCTGAATTCCAAAAGATGGGAATCCTCACTGCTTTGGACAGTGAGTTCCCAAACTTCGCCAATGTCAAGAACGAGCTCCTAGATAGTGCAATGTCCACTGGTTTCGTGAACGGACATTACTATGCATTGGCTCTCAACACCAACTCCAAGATTGTATTCTACAATGTGAAAATGCTCAAGGATGCTGGCATAGAGGTTCCAAGGACGACTGATGAGCTGGTTGCGGCAATAGAGGCTCTTTCCGGAAAGAACGAAAAGGGCCAGCAGGTTTGGGGCTGGAACGAGCCGGATCTTGCAGGTTGGAACATTTGTCCGTTCATCTGGACTTTTGGCGGTTCGCTCACCAACGAGGACCAGACGATGGCATCGGGCTATATAAACAGCGAGGCGACGATTGCTGCAATAGAGACGTTTGCGGAGCTCTGCAAGAAGGGCTGCATTACGGGATTCAATTCCGGTGATATTCCAATGACCGATGGCTTTGGAACATACAGGTATGCAATGATGCTTGAAGGTCCTTGGAAGAGCGCTGAGCTTGCGGGTGCCTATCCTGATGTCGAGTATGGAACGTTTGCAATGCCTGAGGGCAAGGGCGGAAGCGTATCGGTCCTTGGTGGCGAGGACATTGCAATGTTCACGAATGCGAACAAGGAAGCTGCATGGAAGTTCATGCAGTTCATGACAAGCGAATATGCAGAGACCGAGATGGCCAAGAACGGTCAGATCCCTGTCAACAAGAACGCTCTTGAAAGCGATACCGTCAAGTCCCAGTCGTTCGCTCCCTTCATCGAAGCCATCAAGACGGCAAAGGCAAGACCTACCGTCGCCGCATGGTCGCAGATAGACAATGAGCTCAAAGCCGCCGTGTTCAGCGTAGTCAACGGAGAGAAGTCCGCCAAGCAGGCTATGGACGACCTTGCCGTGAAGATGGATGCTCTTCTGAAGTGATGCTTTTGTTTGATTTGTCTGCAAGGGGAGAGGTTCTCCTCTTGCAGACGGATCTTTTGGGGAATAGAGATGCTTAGGGAAAAATCAGCCAAAGGAAAGCTTCAGTTGTGGCTTCTTGTACTTCCTGGTCTTCTGGTGTTCGTTTTCTTCACCGTCTACCCAATTGCAAAGCTTTTTGCAATGAGTTTCTTCGAATGGAACTTTGGTTCGATGTTCGACCAGAAATACATTGGATTTTCCAATTACATTACAGTGTTCAAGGATCCCACTTTCTCCACGACCTTTGTGAACACTCTCCTTTATACTCTCATAACAGTACCGGCGCAGATGGCCATAGGCTTGCTTGTGGCGTGGCTGATAAACGGGATAAAGCGCTTTTCCGTTACGTTCAGGGTAATCAACTATCTACCTGTGATAACGTCTTGGGTGATTGCGTCTTTGGTCTTCAAATACTGCTTCAATACGGAGGGCCTCCTCAACTATTTCCTTACGGAAGTGATACATGTGTCGAAGACCAACATAAGATGGCTTGACAGTCGTGCTACGGGATTGGCCGTCGCGATGATTCTTGGGACATGGAAGGGAGCGGGGTGGAACATGGTGGTGTTCCTTGCTGCTCTACAGCAGGTTCCCAAGGACCTGTATGAGGCTGCGGAGATGGATGGTGCTGGAAGTTGGCGCAAGTTCTTCTGCATCACAATACCTCAGATCGTCCCTACGATTCTTTTCGCATGGGTCATGCTCACGATTGGTGGGTTCAACGTCTATACTTCCATAAAGCTCATGACAGGAGGGAATCCCGTCCACCAAACCGACACCGTCCTTACTTGGATGTACTTCAAAGCCTTCAACCAAGGTGAATTCGGCTATGCTGCGGCCCTTTCGTTCGTGATTGCGGTCGTCTTGGCCATCCTTGCGGTGTTCCAGTTCAAAGCCATGAAGAGAAAGGAGACTGCATGATGGGTGGTAGGTCTTCGTCAAAAACCAACTTGTTCATAAGGTATCTGTTTCTGGTTTTCATATCGGTGATAGCCAGTCTTCCTATGCTCTATATGATTTCGACGGCGCTCAAACCAAATGGGGCACTTTACGAGTATCCGCCGCATTTCTTTCCATCGCCTTCGAAGATAACGCTTGAGAACTTCAAGTTCATTCTCTCTGAGAGCAAGTTCTACATAAACTTTCTCAACAGCATGGTAGTGTCCGTGTCCGCCGTCATCATCTCAGCTATCGTTTCCAGCGCCCTTGCCTTTGTCCTAGGTGTGTTCGACTTCAAGGGGAAACGTGTGCTTTTCTCTTTCATAATCGTGACCATGATAATCCCCGGTACGGCTTTGATCATCCCTCAGTTCGAGCTTGCCTTCAAATTGAAGCTTATAAACAAGCTCTTGGGACTCATCCCTTTCTATGTGGCCTGGGTGATTCCGTTCTCCACGTTCATGATAAAGGGTTTCATGGAGGATATCCCTCTGGATCTGATAGATGCCGCCAGAATAGACGGATTGGACAATTTCAGAATATATTTCAACGTTGCGTTCCCTCTTTCCATACCGGCAATAGCATCGGTCTCAATATTCAATTTCCTGTCTTCGTGGGAGGAGTATCCTTGGGCTAACACCGTCATAAACGACAACGACCTCAGAACTTTGCCAATTGCAATAGCGGGGTTCTTTGGACAGCATCAATTCACACAATGGGGCTATGTGTTCGCCATGTCCGTACTCAGCCTCATACCCGTCGTCGTTCTCTTCGTGTGCTTCCAAAGGTTCTTCATCGCCGGCTTGACATCGGGAAGCGTGAAGGGGTGATTCCTCGATAAGCCCGATGTCTTTGTGAAGGTTTCCCTTGATCATGACCAAGGGGAGCTTTTTTGTATGCTTTTCTGTATAATGCTGGCATGGACAATGCGGGTATGGCTATTACGACGATTCTTTGGGATGTGGATGGAACCCTTCTTGATTTCGAAGCCCCTGAAAAGGCTGCTATGCAAAGCCTTTTCCTTGAATATGGGTTTGGCGAGTGCACGGATGAGATGGTCAGGCGGTATTCCCAAATCAATAGGAACTACTGGGAAAGGCTAGAGAGAAAGGAGCTTACAAAGCCCCAGATTCTTGTTGGAAGGTTCAAGGACTTCTTTGTGGAGGTTGGGGTTTCTCCCTCCTATGCTGAGGAGTTCAACGACAAGTATCAGGAAAGGCTTGGCGATACCATTGTGTTCAAGGACGACAGCTACGATATTGTGAAGTCATTGCATGGAAAGGTGATGCAGTATGTGGTGTCCAACGCCACTATACTCGCCCAGACCAAGAAGCTCAGGGTCTCCGGTCTTGGTGTGCTTATGGACGGGGTGTTCCTTTCCGAGCAGGTGGGGTTCGAGAAGCCGGATGTCCGTTTCTTCGATGCGGTCTTGAAACATATACAGGAAACGGACAAGTCACGGATTCTGTTGGTTGGCGACTCGCTTACAAGCGACATCCTTGGCGGTACGAATGCTGGGATTCCAACCTGTTGGTACAATCCAAAAGGCCTGCCGGCCAAAGGCGATGTGAGGATTGACTACGAGATAAGGGACCTTCACGAGATATACGATATTCTACGATTCTCTACGGAAGGCTAGCGATAAGGAGTGGATGATATGGTTTCATTTGCAAGCGACTACACTACAGGAGCGCATCCTGCAATCCTCAAGAGGTTGGGTGATACGAATTTCGAGGCTCTGAGCGGCTACGGTACAGACAAGTACTGTGCAAGTGCAGCAGAGAAGATAAAGGCTGCGTTCGGCTGTCCTGAAGGGGAGGTCTTCTTCCTTGTTGGAGGAACCCAGACGAACCAGGTTGTCATAAGTACAATGCTTGCAAGTCACGAAGGTGTGATTTCCGCTGGTACTGGTCATGTCAACGTACATGAGGCTGGCGCAATAGAGTATACGGGACACAAGGTAATCGGTCTTGGAGGAGAGGACGGAAAGCTGTCTGCAAAGTCCATCGAGGACTATGTGAAGAGGTTCTATGGTGATGCCAGCTATGAGCACATGGTGTTTCCGGGGATGGTCTATGCGTCGTTTCCAACGGAGTACGGCACGTTGTATTCCAAGAAGGAACTTGAGGATGTCTATGGCGTATGCAAGCGATATGGTATGATTTTCTATATCGATGGTGCCAGATTGGGCTATGGTTTGGAGAGCTTGTCAAATGATGTAAGTCCAAGTGATCTGGCTTCTCTGTGCGATGTGTTCTATGTTGGAGGCACCAAGGTTGGAGCTTTGTGTGGTGAGGCTGTGGTGTTCACTCACGGCAATGCCCCAAAACACTTCATTACGCAGGTCAAGCAGCGTGGTGCAATGTTGGCTAAGGGAAGGGTTCTTGGCTTACAGTTCGATACCTTGTTCTCCAATGGTCTCTACTTTGAGATAAGCCGTCATGCGATTGAGATGGCGGAAAAGCTCAAAGATGTTCTCAAACGCAAGGGTTGCAGGTTCTTCCTTGAGTCTCCTACGAATCAGCAGTTTGTAATCATGGAGGATTCGAAGCTGGACGAACTTGCCAAGCACGTAGCGTTTGGATGGTGGGAGAAGTACGACGAATCCCACACCGTCGTTCGCTTTGCAACCAGCTGGTCCACGACAGAGGATGATTTAGTAGAGTTGGAGGAATATTTATGATGGTGAAGAGAGAAATTGATGTAAATGCCAAACCCTCTAGGGAACAACTGGAGGAGATTGAAAAAGCTGCAAAAGGTGAAATTGTTTGCGATGAGGATTGTCCTGAGCTTACGCTTTCGATGATTGAGGAAATCAAGGTTGCTGCACAGGAGAGAAAAAACAGGGCAGGAGTTTGAGATGGACTATGATGCTTTCAAAGAATATCTCAAAGAGTTTGAGCCCAGCGGAAAAGCCAAGGGTTATGCTTGGCGTACCGCCGTTGGTCTACAGGCCGTGGATGGACTACGACCTTCGAAGTATCTTTTGGAAGTAGCTGCAAAGAATGTCGCGGGGAGTATTTCGATTGGTCAGGCTGGCCTTCTTCTTGATAGCTACTACAAGGAGAATCCTGGGAATGCTCTTGACGACAGGACTGAAGAAGCTGATAAAGTTTCCTTAAGGATTGCGGAGATTTTGTCCGAGAGGGCTTTTGGCCTTTCTTCAACGGAATATCTTTCCATTCATAAACGTCTCTTCGAAGGGATATACGAACATGCCGGAGAGGTGAGGACCTACAACATCTCGAAAAGGGAATGGGTTTTGGATGGAGAGTCCGTTTTGTATGGCAGTGCCTACGAACTTAGAGCGGCTTTGGATTATGATTTGGGAGAGGAAAGGAAGTTCAATTACGAAGGCCTGGCTTCAAACTCAATCATAAAACATTTGGCACTGTTCGTTTCAAGGCTTTGGCAGATTCATGCCTTTGGCGAAGGCAACACCAGAACGACAGCGGTGTTCTTCATAAAGTATCTGAGGTCTCTTGGTTTCGATGTTGAAAACGATGCATTTGCTGAGAATGCATGGTATTTCAGGAATTCTCTTGTCCGTGCGAACTACAGGAATCTGAAGAAAGAAATCCATGCGACGACGGAGTATCTTGAACTGTTTCTAAGGAACTTGCTTCTAGGAGAGAAGAACGAACTTAGAAATAGGAGTATGCATGTAAGTGGAACGTTCGACTCCCTCAAGGATGGTGACATGTGCAGGGAAGACCCCTGTGCTGAATACGAAGGGTACGAGAGGATGGATGATGCTTATGATGTCGTCAATTGTTTCTGAAATATTTTGAGGTTCTGGGGCTTCCTATTCTTTCGATTCGCCCTTCTTTGACCATTGCACCAAGTACGGCTTCAATGGTCGTTGGACTTATGTCTGGAAGGAGCGCGCATATTTCAGCCTTTGAAATTGGGTAGAGACTTCCAAGGACTGTTGCTTCAACCAGGCTTTTCTTCGTGTTTTTGTTTCCTTCGAGTGCCGTAAAGCGTTTGTTCAGCTCTTTGTAGCATAGATAGAGCGTGAAGATGAAGTTTTGGATGAATGGCGAGTAGTTGTTTCCATTGAATTCCCAACCAGATGACGATTGTTGCAGTGCATCGTAGTAGAGATTCTTGTACTTGTTGATTTGTTCTTCGAATGAAACGTACTTTCCTGCATCGAAACCATTCTTGTAGAGAAGAAGCAAAGACAGAAGTCTGGACATCCTTCCGTTTCCGTCGCTGAAGGGGTGGATGCATAGAAAATCGAGTATGACGCATGGAATCAGTAGCAGTTTGTTTATGTTGCCATTCGAACAGGCTTCTAGATACGCAAGTTCAAGCTGCTCCATGGCTTTTGGTGTTTCGGATGCGGAAACCGGTTTGAATCGGATTCTTCTGTTTCCTTCTGAGTCTACCTCCAGGATTACGTTGTCTGTTTTCTTGTAATTTCCAGAACCTTCGTAGCCTGCAATGGATGTCATTGTTTCATGGATTAGCAGTATGTCGTCTTCTTTGAACGAGAGGTTTTCATGGTTTGTATGGATGAGATTCAATGCATCTCTGTATCCTGCAATTTCCGCTTCGGTATGGTTCAAAGGGGCGCTGCTGCCGCTTACAATCTCCGTAATGCGTTTGTCGCTTGTCACGATACCTTCGATTGCATTTGAACTTTTTACGGACTGGATTCTTGCTACGGCTTCGAGTTCCTTGAAAGCCGTTTTGTACTTGTCCTTGCGTGTGATTGAAGCTTCCCTCAGTGCGTATATTTCGCTTGTGAGGTTCACTAGGTTGGCTGGGAGCAGTCCTGTATCCAAGAAGGAGTAGTCGAATCTGTGCATATCTGCATATAAAAATACCGGTTTATATGCAGTAAATCAAGTTTCATTTCCATATTCATTCCATATTTTGAGGTTTATCTGCATATAAAAATTAGAAATTATATGCAGAAGACTCTTTTGAGATATGCAGTTCGCATTGCCATGATGTCGTCCATGAACTTGCTGTTTCCTGCTATGTCGTAGCCGTGCATTGCGCCTTTGATTTCGTGAAGCTCGACCGGTACACCTGAATCCTTCAAGACTTTGGCATACTGGACTCCTTCGTCATGTAGGCAGTCGTATTGGGCTGTTTCTATGTAGGTAGGAGGCATTCCCTCAAAAGACGGGGCCTCCAAAGGCGAGAGGTATGGCACCAAGGCGGACGGGACTGCCTCCAAGTTACCAACGTACATTCCAAAGTACTTCTCCATGTCACGTGCGTTGCACATTGGTGTATCCTTGTAGAGTCTGTAGCTTTGGGTCTGCATTCTGCGGTCAAGGACTGGGTATAGAAGCATCTGTGCCTTTGGCCTTGGAAGTCTTCGTTCCTGGGCCATAAGGCATACCGCCGCAGCCAGGTTGCCTCCTGCACTGTCACCGGCTACAACTATCCTTTGATGGTCTATTCCTAGGTTGTCAGCACTTGAAATCAACCATTCGTATACAGATAGGCAATCGTTGTGAGCTACAGGGAACTTGTGCTTTGGGGCAAGGCTGTAGTCTACGAAAACCGTCTTGATGCCAAGTTCCTTCGTGAATCGACGAGCCAATGCAAAGTGGTGCGGCGCAGCGTTGAATGCGAATCCTCCTCCATGGATGAAGTAGAGGCATGGCAAAGGACCCGTACAATCTTTGGGTTCGTAGACAAGAATCCTTATGCCTGAAATGGTTTTTACGTTGGAAGAGGCGGGCGCAAGGACATCGGTCTTGGGTTTTGGTGCTGTGGTCCTTGTTATGTGGATGGATCCATCGTCGTGTTGGAGTGCGTATAGGAGGCCCATTGGTTTTTGCACGAACGAGACGAATGCCGGGGAGAGTGGCGTTTTCATCTTTGAGTAGGGTTTGAGGTCTGGGTGGAAGTCGTAGTCGGGTTCTCGCATGCCTTTCCTTGTGTGGAAGCATAGCATATATCACCAAGGATATAAACGGTGCTGAAGAGGAACTTTCAAAACTCCTTCATGCGTCCTGACCATGTCCTGCACGGCTGAAACCGCGCCTTCATCAACTTCACAATACACAAAGTATTGTTTCAGTTTCTTCAGACGGCTTTCATCTCGGCAATCCATGTCCAATCCGCACAAAGCATAGTTTTGAAAGTTCCTCTGAAATTCTATAAACTTGTTGGTTTTATCCGCATCTGCATTTATAATTCTCTGCATGAGAGTCGGCTTTGTCCTTGCTGGAATTTTTACAGGATCCTCGATTGCCCTTTGGCCGTCTGTGGCTTCTTTGTTTCCTGATGACGGCAAAGACACCCTCATAATCTTTCCAGGGGGCAAACTTGACAGCCCAAGTTCGCTTGAGCAGATGAAGAATTCCATCTATGACCTCGTGAACGAGGATAATATCGATGGCACCATCATTTGGAGCTCTTCCCTTTCTGGAAATGTAGACTCGACTGTCGTATTGAAGCGTTTTGAGGGAATCCTCTCCAAGCCTCTTGTTACGATTGATGGTAAATCCGAATCTTTTCCAAAGATCCCCAATATTTGTTTCAATGCCTATGAGGGGTCAAGATATCTTGTCCAGCATTGTATTACGGTTCACCACGCCAAAAGGATCCTATATCTTAGAGGGCCTCTCAACCACAATTCCTCCATGAAGAGATATCAGGCTTATTTGGATACATTGAAGGAAAACAATATTCCAATAGATTGCAATCTGATTTCTGAGCCTACCGAATGGACCCAAGGCGGTGAAGGGCTTAGAAAGATGCTTGAAACCAGGAATCTGCGTCCTGGTCGCGATTTTGACATGATCGTCTGCGCCAGCGACCTTATGATGTACGAGTCGGAGCAGGTCCTTAAGTCCTATGGGTATGTTGTTGGAGAGAATGTTTTCATTTGTGGATTCAACGATTCAATAGACTCCAGGCTTTTGAATGTCCCTGCCACTACGGTAAGGCTTCCATATGCAGGCATTGGCAAGGCCGCATTGAGCACTCTCTATTCATTGGCCCAAGGAAAACGGTGCTATGACAAAGAGTTGGACACCACGCCAATCATAAGAAGGAGCTGCGGCTGCGAGGCTTTTGAGTTTTCATCTGCAATTTCCAGCGCCTCTGACCTTGCAGCGCATTTGGTGAAGGATTTTGGATTTTCCTCCGTAGCGGCCAGGGGGATAATCAACCGTGTTGTCAAAGAGCCTTCAGAAGTCAATGTTCGTTTTCTATTGGAAAAACTATTTGAGGTGGGGGCTGACAACCATGAGGTCCTCAAGGTCATAAACGGATTCAAGGACATACTTTCAAAAGAGAAGTATTCGTTGCTTTCCAAGAACGCCTATTCCATCGTTCCTTCTTTCCTGGACAATCGTATGTCCAGGCTGAGTTTTGACGAACGCAACAGCAGAAGGGTTTTCAATTCCTTTAGCAACCAGCTGTTGGAGACAAGCGATTTCCAGGAAATCGTTGCAGTCCTGAACAACAATGCAAGGACTCTTGGTTTTTCCAAAATCCATTTGGTTTATAATGATGGAGGGAAGTCTCTTCTGATACGTCAAGGGTCTGAATCAATGGAGTTCCCTGAAAACATGCTGGTTCCATCCAGTATGGGGACATTGTTGGACCCCGGAGTCTGGATTGCTACACCTCTTTGCTCAGAGACCGAGTTCATGGGTTATCTCCTTCTTAAGACCTGTAGATTCGATGGCTTCATGTGCGAAGAAGTCAGAAGCGCCGTTTCTAGCGCGATAAAGAACGCCAGACTTTTCGAGACGGCAAGAAGAGCCCAGGAATCCGCTGAACAGGCAGACCTCTCACGAACGCATTTCTTCGCAAATGTCACAGAAAATCTTAGAAGCCCGCTTACAGAGATTTCAAATCTTGTGCTGAATTCCCAATTGGAAGAGAGTGCGAGGAATGAAATAAACAATAGAATCGTTGATGTCAAGAGAACCATTGATCTATCTCTGATCTCTACTGGTGAACTTGAACTTAACTGCAACTGCACAAGTGTATCCGACTTCCTAAAGGGCTTTGCCTGCTATAAGGATGATGGACCTTTGGCTTGTGTGATGCTGGATGAAAAGCTTTTTAGGAAAACCATTGGAATCATCGTTTCCGAGATTGGTCCCAACTCTCAGATAACGGCCTATATGGGTAGAAACGGTGTGAAGATCAAAGTCTTTGATGGAAATGAGATGTGGAAATACAGTGAGAACTCTTCGTTGGACTATGCCAAGCAGATTGTTCTACTACACAACGGCAACTATTTGATCGAGAGCCATGGTGTTTCGATTACATTGCCATATCCAACATTGGATGGTTCTACGCCTTCTGCAATTGGAGAGAATGCAATTGTTGCATGCATAAATGGAACGCCTATAAATGGAACGCCTGGCTTTGCTACCAATACTGAAAATGCTACCGATTCCAATTTCGACGGGGTGAAGTTCCTTGAACTGGATGGTGCAGCGCTCGCTGTAAAAAGGCGTCTGCCTCCTGGCACAAGTGCGGTCTATTGGGATGGTGGTTTCAAGGGCTATAATGCGTTGACCGTTCTTTGGAGTCTGATTTCCAACGATGTCTACAGAAAACTGCCTTTCGTCTGCCTTGAGTGCTCCAAGCAAAGAACCTTTGAAGATTCCATGCGCTCCTATGTGGAGGCAAAGGGTAGGGTCCTTCTTCAAGTGGGGCCTCTTTCTGAAAACCTGCATCGCTGGCTACAGAGTCCCAATATCATAGCCTGTGATTTCTCCAATGTGCTTTCCATGTTCCGTAGATACAATCCAAGACTTGCCATCTTCACCATTGAGCAGTACGAATCCAATGAGTTGGCACAGGGGAGGCTTGTGGATTGCCTGCATGGCATAAGGAAAAAATACCTTTCCCCTATAATCATTTGCTCGGACTACATCAACGCCCAACTTATCCATGAGATGAGCACCATCCCCAACATCTTGTTCGTCAACTCCTGCATTCTTGAAAGCGATGAATTCGCCATGCGTGTCCGTGCCATCCTTGGAGGCTCTGAGCTGCTTGCCCCTTTGACAGGCCAAATCGTAAAGAAGGCCCAACTCTACCTGTGTGAGCATTCCACTTTGCCCATAAGCCGATGGCAGGTGGCGGACGAAGTCCATACGTCCGAAGACTATCTGACTCGAATCTTCAAGAAGGAATTGGGTCTCTCTCCTTGGGAGTATCTCAACAGATACAGGATATGGCTTGCAGAGAATCTGCTCAGGAACACTGGAATGTCGGTCAACGAAGTCTCCAATGAAACGGGTTTTCAGGACCAGGCTTATTTCTGCAGGGTCTTCAAGAAGATAAAAGGCTACAGTCCGGTCAAGGTGAAGAAGAGATGAAATAAAGGGTGGAAAGGATATATAAAAGTATATTAAAGAAGAGTTGCAAGGTCGGAAAAGTACAAAAACAGGTAATATAAGTTAAATTTGGTTCGATATAGACTGTTCCCAAGATGAAAAAAGGAGAGACTGTCTATAGCCTGTAGACGGCAAGTACCAAATGAGAAGTGGAAAGAATTATGCATTGAATCTTGAGATTGAATCTTTGAAAGCAAAAAAGAAATCTCTCATTGCAAGTCTTAAAGCCGCTGAAAAACAAAACAATGACAGTGAAATCAATGCAGCGACTTTGGCTCTTGGTTCTGTCAAAGCTGATCTTAAGGAAAAGCAAAAGACTTTCAAGAAATCTGAGAATCAGGTTTTGATTGCTGAGATCAACAGGCATAAGTTCATCTACCTCATGCTGATCATCCCTTTGGTGTACTACTTCATCTTCAAGTACATTCCAATCTGGAACGCCCAGATCGCCTTTAGGGATTTTGTTTCCTTGAAGAGAACCGGAATCACCGGTGGTACCTGGGTTGGCCTTGAGAATTTCAAAACCTTCATTGGCTCATACTATTTCTGGGATCTGATCAGAAACACGCTTATGTACAGTTTTGGAAAACTGCTTGTCAGCCTTCCTTTGTCGATTCTCCTGGCAATAGCAATCTACGAGTGTACCCGTGCACCTTTGAGGAAAGTGGTTCAGACATTGTCATATCTTCCTCACTTCCTCTCCTGGGTCATCATGTATGGAATCCTGCTTTCCCTGCTTTCTCCAAGCCAGGGTATTTTGAACGACATCATCAAGCTGTTTGGCGGAACACCCAGGAACTTCCTTACAGATCCAAAGGCCTTCCCAATCATCGTCATCCTTTCCGATGCCTGGAAGGAGATGGGATGGAGTGCAATCATCTTCATTGCCGCCCTTATGGGTATTGATGGAACGCTCTTCGAGGCTGCAACGGTCGAGGGAGCGAATAGCTGGCAGAGGGTAAGGTACATCACCCTTCCTGCAATCAAACCTGTCATCGTTGTAGTCCTTCTTATGAAGATTGGTACCATTCTGGATGCTGGTTTCAACCAGTTGTACATGCTGTACAGCCCAGCTGTCTACAGCGTTGGCGACATCATCGACACCTGGGTCTACAGGGGAACCATCAATGGTCAGTTCAGTCTTGCAACGGCAGCCGGCATCTTCAAGGGTGTCATTGGTATGACTCTGTTGTTCGTCTCCAACTGGGCTTCCAAGAAGTTCACTGAAAATTCTCTGTTCTAAGGAGGTGTGTGGATGTCCAAGAAAAACAATGGTTCGGTTTCTGTCAAACTTACTTCTGGCGACAAGGTGTTCCAGATCTGCGTTCGCCTCTTCCTTGCAATCCTGTTGGTCGTAATCTTCATCCCCATTTGGAGTACAATCACCCTTTCGTTCAGGCCTGCCAGCTATATCGGCTCCTATCTTGAGGGTATGTTCCTTGCTCCTTGGAAGTGGTCGACTCTTGCCTACAAGGCCCTTTTGAGCAATTCGGGCTTCCTAAGCGCCTTCCTCAACAGTGTGAAGATCACTGTAATGGGTGTTTGTGTGGCCCTCTTCCTTACCGTTCCTATGGCTTATGCCCTTTCCGTCAAGGGCGTTCCTGGAAAGAAGTGGATCGTCATCTTCGTCATGATACCCTATGTGTTCAACATTGGAGTCGTTCCCACCTACCTGCTGATTTCCAAACTGGGGATGGTGAACAAGTTGGCATCGGTCTTTTTGCCTGTTGCAATCAACACGTACAATATGATCATCATGCGGCAGTTCTTTGAAGGCATCCCAAACGACCTGAGAGAAAGCGCCTTCATCGATGGCTGCAATGACATCCAGATCATGTTCAAGATCATCCTGCCTCTTTCCAAGGCTATAATCATGACCATTGCACTGTACTATGCAGTTGCTTTCTGGAACGACTACATGAGAAGCCTGCTCTACTTGCAGAAGAGCTCTCTGAAGCCTCTTCCTCTTCTTCTCAGGGACATCCTGCTTGGTGCAAGCATGAACGACAACCTGGAGGCCAGTGCCTTTGGTTCCGCCCCTATCGAGGCGATCAAGGCCGCATCCGTCTTCATCAGTGCAATCCCTATGGTCGTTGCATATCCGTTCATTCAGAAATATTTCACAAAGGGAACTTTGGCAGGCAGTGTCAAAGGTTGACTGGGATTTTGCAGGACGAGGGAAAAGCGTCCTGTAAACTATAAACTTGCAATCATTTAAAAGGAGGAAACTTTAAATGAAAAAAACTCTTATTGTTCTTTTTGTTGCCCTTCTTGCTTCCAGCTTTGTTTTTGCACAGGGTGGCAGTGAAGCTACGACGACAACTACTGGACCAATGACCATCGCAATGCTTTATTCTGCAACACAGACTGAGGCCGGTGCTCTTCCAGCTGACTGGGCAGGTTATGCTGTTCTTGAAGATAAGCTTGGAATCAAGCTTGAGCTTCAGATGCTTCCATCGAACCCAAACGACCAGGACCTCATGGTCAGAGCAATGGCGGCTGCAGACGAACTTCCTGACTTCTTCACATGCTCAAGGGAAGTCTGGGCTGACCTTGCAAAGAACGGTATGGTCCTTGATGTAACGGACTACTATGATCTTATGCCGAACAGAAGTGCTGTCATGTTCGACGATGCTGCAAAGAACTATGTCACATACGAAGGCAGAATCTACGGTTTCGCAACTCCATCTGCAATTACCGGCAACGAAGGTCTTTTGGTAAGACAGGACTGGCTCGACAACCTTGGCCTTTCCGTTCCTACGACTTTGGACGAACTCTACGATGTCCTCTATGCCTTCACATACAATGACCCAGACGGCAACGGCAAAAACGATACCTATGGCTTTGGCGCCTTCGTAGAAGAGACTGTCTCCTATGAAATCTATCCTGGCCGCCGCTTCGAGCCTTTGATGGGTGCTTTTGGTGTTGAAGGTACTTGGAACATGAGTGCAAGCAACTTTGGCCTTAAGATCCACGATGCCAACTACTACGATTGGATGGTGTTCTTCAAGAAATGCATAGACACCGGTGTCATCGATCCAAACTGGATGTCCTACAAGAAGGATGACTTCCGTGCTGCATGGAAGCAGGGCAAGTTCGGCGTCTTCAGAGAGCAGAACTCCGCCTATGCCAGCCAGAACAACTACAAGCCATTCGACGACAACTTCCCAACTGGAAGCTTCACGGTCATCGATGCTCCTATTGGACCAAACGGCGACCAGTCTGTTGGACCACGCTGCCAGGGTATGAGAATCTATGCAATCAATTCCGATGTCTCGGAAGAGAAGGCAAAGAAGATCGTTGAGATGTTCGAGTGGATGAGCTATGGAGAGGGCTACCTCCTTTGCGGATATGGCGAAGAGGGAAAGAACTACATCCTTGATGCAGATGGTCTTCCTCAGTCAGATGCAAGCCTTGGATCCCTTGGCTACAACAGCGCTGATGGTCAGAAGTACATCCAGCTCAGAAACTGCGCATTCAACTACAGCAACGCTCAGGAAATCGCTCTTCGCTATCCTGCATACATCACTGCAACTTCACAGAAGCGCATGAGCGCCGGTGATGTCCTTCTTGAGATGCAGAGCAAGACATGGACGAACACTCCAGGTCAGAACAGCATGCCAGCACCGACCAGCACAGACGTAACGACTTTCTATCAGCAGGGTATCGCTGAATTCCTCAACGGAACGAGAGAGCTTACAAAGAGCAACTGGGATGCATTCGTGAAGCAGTTTGACGAAATCGGCGGACTTGCTTGGGAGAAGGCCGGCTATGACTTTGCTTCTGCAAACGGACTTCTTCAGTAATCCTGTATAGTTTTTGATGTTGTAAGGAGGGGGTTGTACGTTGCACGCTTGCAACCCCTTCCTTTTGGTGAAAACAAGTATGATTGATACAAGAAAATCCATGACAGAACGCATGAGTCTGTCTGCTTTGAGAAAATACGACAAGGAGAACGCTCCTTACAGCTATAAATCCTCCATTTTGCTTGAGGCTCTCCTCAGGGCTTCCAGGATTCTCGGAAACGAAGAGATTTTCAATTATGTCGATGACATGATCAATTGCTACATTCCAGAAGATGGTGTGGTAACTACCTATAAACTCGAAGATTACAGCATGGACCAGGTGAGAATGGGGAATCTCGTCATTGATTTCTACAAGCTTACCGGACAGAAGAAATATAAGACAGCGTTGGATATGTTCTATAGGCAGCTTCAGGGGCAGCCTAGAACTCCATCCAATGGTTTTTGGCACAAAAAGAGATATCCAAACCAGATGTGGTTGGATGGCCTTTACATGCAGGGGCCTTTCTATGCTTCATATACCAAGGAATTCGGTGGGCTCAAGGAGTGTCTTGAGGACATTGTCTACCAATTCGAACTGGTCTATGAGAAGACGCTTGACAAGGATACGGGCCTCCTGAGACACGCTTGGGACGAGTCCTGCAAACAACCTTGGTGCGATCCTGAAACGGGGCGGAGCAAAGAGGTCTGGGCACGTGCTCTGGGTTGGTATGTCATGGCTTTGGCCGATCTCCTTGAGATTGTCCCTGAAGAGGAGACCTTTGAAGGATATCGGGCTAGACTCCTTAGGTTGGCGATGCAGCTGGCTCCTGTGGTGCTGCGATACCAGGACAAGACGAGTGGTATGTGGTACCAGGTGATGGACAAGGCGGGCGAGGGTGCGAATTACTTGGAAAGCTCGTCCACGTGCATGTTCGTGTACTTCTTTGCCAAGATGAATAGGCTTGGGTTCTTGGATGAATCCTACAGGAAGGCTGCCCAAGTGGCATTTTCAGGGCTGTGCGAGCGTTCTGTGACCGTCAATGAGAGAGGAGAGCTCTTCTTGCATGACATCTGTAGGAGTGCAGGTCTGGGACGCGCCTCCGATGACGGACCGTATAGGCCGGCCGACTTCAAGTACTATACAGAGGGAGAGCCTCGGGTTACAGACAACCTGCACGGGGTGGGGCCGTTCATATCGGCGGCGTTGGAGCTGGAGTTTCCGGCTCAGTTGAACAGGAAAGTCCATGTATTGAAATCAGGCGAGGATTTGAATGCCGTGTTGAAGGAGAATGCCGGCAAGAAGGCCGTTGTGGTTCCTGCGGGGCATTACGAGGTGGGTCCGATCGATGTGCCATCCCATACGCATTTGGTTTTCGAGAAGGGTGCCGTCTTGGATTACGTGGATGATTTTGAGGAGTATCCTCCTATCTATACCCGTTGGGAAGGCGTGTGCTGTTGGGCTATGCATCCTTGTTTTCTTATCAACAATGCAAATGACGTTGTGGTCGAGGGCGCTGGAACTCTGGATGGCCATGGCCAGAAATGGTGGGATTATATCTGGAAGTGGAAGAACGGCGGGCGTCCAGCCACTCCTGGTCTGCCTATTGAAAAGAGGCTTGCCGGCTTGAACCCCAACTATCTCAATGAACCAGGTGGTGGAGGTGGTAGACCTTGTCAGTTCCTGCGTCCTGCCTTGCTTCAGATATTGGATTCAAAGAACATCAAGATTGATGGTATTACGCTTATCAATAGCCCGTTTTGGACTATCCACCCAATAAACAGTACGAATGTGCTGTTCAAGGACATCGTTATCAGCAACCCTGCTGACTCTCCAAATACAGACGGCATCGACATAGAGTCCTGTGTGAATGTGGAGGTCAGGGGCTGTGATGTCAATGTTGGTGACGATGGAATCGCCGTGAAATGTGGAAGCGGCAAGGAAATGATGCAGTTCCAGAGGTCTGAGAACATCAGTGTCTGCAATTGTACCGTTAGAAACGCCCATGGTGGTTTTGTCGTAGGCAGCGAGACTGCAAGTGGCGTCAAAGGCGCCTATGTAAAGAACTGTAGGTTCCTTGGTACTGATAGAGGTATAAGGATCAAGACAAGACGTTGCCGAGGCGGACATATGACTGATATCGTTGCTTCCAACATCTACATGAAGGATGTCATTTGTCCAATTTCCATCAACATGTATTATCGCTGCGGCTCAGATGATCCTTCTCTCTTCTCTTTGAAGCCTTTCCCTGTCACTGAGGATACTCCTGTCATCAAGAACGTCCTGATCGAGAACGTCCATGCCCAGGAGTGTAGAAACAGCGCCGGCTTCATCGCTGGGCTTCCTGAGTCTGAGCTTCAGAATGTGGTGTTCAGGGATTGCTCTTTCACTTTGACCGATGCAATCGAAGAGAACACAGAACCTGAGATGTGCATGGGGATTCCCGAATCATCCTACAGGGGGATTAGGGTCATAAACGCAGATGCGACCTTTGAAAACGTCAAAGTCAATGTCGAACCTGCGGTGATGTTTGAAAAGTTTTGAGTTTTGAGGTGTGTATGAGACCTGATACTTCTTTTATTAAAGGAATCGTTCCTCCAATCGCCATTCCTTTGGATGAGAATGAGAATTTCGATGAGAAAAGACTTAGAAAGCATGTGGACTTTGTCATAGACAACGGGGTGAGCGCCATTCTTGCCTTTGGCTCCAATGGTGAATTCTATATGCAGGAAGAATCCGAAATGAAAGAGATTCTTGATGTAATGATAGACCAGGCTGCAGGAAGAGTTCCAATCTTCATGGGAATTGGCGCCATTAGGACATCAAAATGCGTAAGGCTGGCACAGATGGGTCTTGAGCATGGAGCCAAGGCTGTGTCCGTTCTACAGCCCATGTTCCTAAAGCCCAGTGAGGATGAGCTCTATACCCATTTCGCCACCATTGCAGACAACATAGGTGGAGCTCCAATGCTTTTGTACAACAACCCAGGCAGAGTTTCGTATGGGATCTCCCAAGCTGTCGTAGAAAAGCTTGCCCATGAACACGAGAACCTTGTTGGTATGAAGGACAGCTCCGGTGACATCACACAAACGGAAGAGTTCATTCGCCGCAACAGAGATGTTGGCTTCAAGGTCATGTGCGGCAAGGACACACTGATCTATGCCGGCTTGTGTGTTGGCGCCGTTGGTGCCGTTTGTTGCATGGCAAACTTTGTGCCCAAGATGGTGTGTTCCATCTACGATTCCTTCGTTGCGGGGAATTTGAAGCAGGCTTTGGAGAATCAGTTCAGGCTCAACCCTATTAGGCTCCAAATGGATAAGTCCAGTTTCCCTGTGGCGACGAAGGACTATGCGAACCTTCTTGGTCTGGATCTTGGTGCGCCGTATCTTCCTTCCAAGAACTCCACCAGCGCACAGCTTGAAGGTCTTAAGGCTCAGCTCATCGATGCAGGGCTGATTGAAAGTTGAATAAATACAAGAGAGGTAATGAAATGAAAGTTGGATTCATCGGACTGGGGATTATGGGAAAGCCTATGTGCAAGAATATCATCAAGGCTGGGCATGAAGTCAGCTTCTATTCAAGACACGATGACGTGGTGAAGGAGCTTGAGGCTTTGGGTGCAAAAGGAAAGAAGAACGCCGCTGAGGTCGCACAGGCCAGTGAAGTCGTGATTACAATGGTCCCCAACAGCCCTCAGGTAAGGGAAGTCGCTCTTGGCAAGGATGGAATCGTCGAGGGGGGCAAGGCTGGCTTGGTGGTCATTGATATGAGTTCCATCGACCCTGTCGAAAGCAGAAGCATTGGTGCTGAGTTGGCGAAGAAGGGCATTGAGATGGTCGATGCCCCTGTTTCCGGTGGGGAACCCAAGGCCATCGATGGTACGCTTTCCGTCATGTGCGGTGGAAAGGAAGAGACCATTGAGAAGTATAGGGAGCTCCTTATGACAATGGCTGGCTCCGTTGTGCGCTGTGGCGACCTTGGGGCTGGAAACGTTGCAAAGCTTGCAAACCAGATTGTGGTTGCCTGCAATATCGCCGCTATGAGCGAGGCTTTGGCCTTTGCTACCAAGATGGGTGCAGACCCGGAGCTGATCTATAAGGCTATCAGGGGTGGCTTGGCTGGCTCCACGGTCTTGGATGCCAAGGCTCCAATGGTGCTTTCAAGGAACTTCAAGCCAGGTTTCAGAATTGAGCTTCATATCAAAGACCTCACGAATGCACTCAATGCCGCACATGCAATCAATGGCTATGTACCTCTCACCGGTCAGGTCATGGAGATGATGCAGGCTGTCAAGAACGATGGTTGCGGTGCAGATGACCACAGTGCGCTTGCAAAGTACTACGAGAAGATCAGCAACGTAACCATTGAAAAGTAAGATCATAAAGAATCATATAAGAAGTATGATTACTGATGTTTTGCGGGAAGGCGTATAGGCGTATGAAAGCGGTTAGGATATTGGAGCAGGACAATGTTGCTGTAGTGGTTGGCCCTACCAAAGCAGGGGACAGCATCGAAGGCTATAGCGTTGACGCAATGCCTCTTGTTGCTCTTTGTGACATTCCACAAGGGCACAAGATTGCATTGGAGGACCTTGGAAAGGGGGATGCCGTAATCCGTTATGGTGTCCTTCTAGGATATCTTACTGAAGACGTCAAGGCCGGTGGTTGGATAAACGAACGTAATCTGCAGCTTCCAAGCTCCCCGGCCGTTTCCTCCCTGAAGGCTGGAAAGCAGGGCGCTGTCTGTAAGGATCTGCCTTCCCGCAGGACTTGGATGGGCTACGACAATGGCCCGAATCTGCCGGCTGGCAGCAGAAACATACTTGGTATCACCATGTCAGTACATTGTGTTGCCGGCGTGGTGCGCAATGCCGTCGATATCATAAAAAGGGATCTGCTTCCAAACTACCCCAATGTCGATGATGTAGTCGCTGTCGTTCATCCTTACGGTTGCGGCGTTGCAATTGCCGCAGATGAAGCCTTCATTCCAATTCGTGGTGTGCGCAACATGATCCACCATCCAAACTTTGGCGGACAGATCCTTTGCGTTGGACTTGGCTGTGAAAAGCTTCAAATGGATATGATCCTTGAGCCGGAGGAGAACAACAGCGAAAATGTGCTGATCCTTCAGGATTGCAAGGGCTATGGAGAGATGATCGACCGTATCTGCGCAATGGCAAAGAAGAAGCTTGAAATCCTCAATGCCCGCAGAAGAGTGGAGCTTCCTCTTGAGAAGCTGAGGATTGGCGCCCAATGCGGTGGCTCTGATGCCTTCAGCGGCATTTCCGCCAACCCAACGATAGGCTATGCCTTCGATATGCTTGCAGCCTGCGGTGCACAGGTGCTTTTCTCTGAGGTCACCGAGGTCCGCGATGGCGTCCATTATCTTGCAGACAGGTGCCAGGACGAGACTGCCGTAGAGCGCCTTAAGTCCGAGATTTCTTGGTATGACAACTACTTGGCTCGCAGCCACGTTGACCGTAGTGCGAATCCGACTCCGGGCAACAAGAAGGGAGGGCTTAGCAATATCGTCGAAAAGGCCATGGGTTCCATTGCAAAGAGCGGAAGCTCTCCAATTGCAGAGGTCGTAGGTCCTGGTGAGTTTCCAAAGTGCCACGGTCTCATCTTCGCTGCAACTCCGGCATCCGATCTGGGTTGCGGTTCCAGCCAGCTTGCCTCCGGCATCGTCCTCCAACTCTTCAGCACGGGGCGCGGGACGCCATATGGTCTTCAGGAAATCCCAATCTACAAGATTTGTACACAGCATTCCATGAAAGAGCAATGGGGGGACCTATTCGATATGGATGCGGGATACGTGGTCACCGGCGAGAAGACGATACCCCAGATGGCCCATATCCTTTATTCCGATATCCTTGACGTCGTCAGTGGAACGAAGAAAACGGCCACCGAGAAATATCATCTTTACAACGATTTCCTCGTCTTCAACCCAGCTCCGATCACATGATTGGATGGCGTGATTGAATGACATGATTGGATGACGGTATACGGTCAGATGGAAATATAATTTCAAGAAAGGAGTGAAGCCATGAGCAAGAAACGTTATGCACAGGTTGGAACAGGCGGAAGAGCCCGTATGTACTACGAAGCTATTGCAACTACATACAAGGATGTAGACGAGCTCGTTGGATTCTGTGATTTGAGCCTTACAAGGATGAAGTATGCGAATTCCTTGATTACGAAGTTGGGGGCTGAAGAAGTCCCAATGTATCTTCCTCATGATTTCGAGAGGATGATCGATGAAACAAAGCCGGACATAGTGATCGTAACGACCGTCGACAGGACCCATGACGACTATATCGTAAGAGCCTTGGAGAAGGGTTGTGACGTAGTGACGGAGAAGCCTATAACAATAGACGAAAGAAGGGCCCAGAGGATAATAGATGCTGTCAAACGGACAGGACATCACGTGAGGGTTACTTTCAACTATAGGTACTCCCCATACCATACGAAGATGAGGGAGCTGATAAGGGATGGTGCCATTGGCACTCCTTTCCAGGTCCATTTCGAATGGCTTCTCAACACCACCCATGGAGCCGACTACTATAGAAGATGGCACAGCTGCAAGGCAAACAGCGGCGGGCTTCTTGTCCATAAGGCTACACACCATTTCGACCTTGTGAATTTCTGGCTCAACACCGAGCCCGAGAAGGTCTTTGCCCTTGGTTCTCTGAACTTCTATGGCAAGGAGGCTGCAGAGAAACGGGGTGTGGAAAAGTTCTATTATCGTTGCCATGGGCAGGAGGCAGCCAAGGGTGATCCGTTTGCCATCGACATGGAAACCAATCCAACCCTCAAGTCTTTGTACCTTGATGCAGAAGCCGATAGCGGCTACATAAGGGACAGAAGCGTGTTCAGGGATGACATCTCAATCGAAGATACGATGAATGTCCTCGTCAAGTACAGGAACGGCGTTCAAATGTCATATTCCCTTTTCTCGTATTCTCCCTGGGAGGGCTTCAACGTTTGCATAAATGGAAGTGCCGGAAGGATAGAATACACTGCACTTGAGAAACCCTACATAAACGCAGGAGGCGACAAAAGCGGCGAAGGGGCGACCGTTTACCATAAGATAAGGGTCTGTCCCATGTTTGGAACGGCGTATGAGGTTCCTGTCGAAACCAAAGAGGGAGGTCACGGTGGAGGTGATCCGGTTCTTCTTGATGATGTTTTCCTTCCTTGCCCTCCGCATGACGAATTCAACCGTGCAGCGGACTACGTTGATGGAATCAAGTCTGCACTTGTAGGAATAGCTGCAAACAAGAGCATTGCATCAGGGCTTCCTGTTGACATCGATGGTCTTGTGGAGTGGTAGGATGAATACAATACTCTTCGAAGACTTCTCCTCGTTTCCTCTTGGTGCTTTCCCCTATGACAGAGACCACTCTGCAATGGGGGAATACCATTACTATCCTGAAGAGGGCTACAAAGGCGGATGGTTCGATCCCATTGCAGACTTCAACTACAGAGGTCCTTCCTGGCTTGTGACCTCTCCTTGCCTAGATGGAAGGCATTTCATGGAGCAGATGCGGATCAAACCTCCAAAGGAAAGGTCTGCGGTCCCTTGCCTTAGAAAAGGGGATGTCCGTATGTGCGACTACAGGCTGTCGGTCGTCATGCGGGCATACAGAAGGGATGAGATATCGGGCATTGCATTCCGGTATCAGACAAGCATGATGCACTATGGCTTTTACCTGAAAGGGGATGGTGTAGAGTTCCACAGAGTGAACAAGATGGAGCGTACCGTTCTGGCTTCGAAGGTTTGCGAATGGTCGACTGATTCCTTCCATACCTTGAGCGTCTTGTGCAAGGGCTGTTCGTTTACATGCTTTTTGGATGGTGAGGAAGTCTTTGAAGTCAAGGATGAAATGTACTTGGAAGGTTGCATTGCACTTTCATCCTCTATGCCATCAGCCTATTCCAAGGTCTTGGTGGAAATGACCAACGATGAGAAGAAGGCGTTTGACGAAAGGATTTCCCGCGATGAGAAGAGGGTGACGGAGAAGAGGGCCAAATTCCCTCAGATGAAGCTTTCAAAGGTGATAGATCTGAAGGACTTTGGAGCTGGAAGGGAGATTAGGTTTGGACATCTCACGGGAACGGAAGAGCTCTTTTTCATCATCGCCCAACATCAAAGGAGGGTCTATAAGGATCGCTATCCTTTCATAAGCTGTCTGACAGCCGTTAGCCTTGAAAGCGGAGAGGTCCTCTGGCAGAAAGGAGAGCCCATAGACGACGAAGATGTGATTCTGCTCACGACGGATCTTCCTTTCCAAATCTATGATATAGACAACGATGGTGTGGACGAGGTCATAGTCAGCTATGACTTCAAGATTGCAATCCTCGATGGCAGGACCGGCGAGGTAAGGAAACAGATCCCCACCCCTCTCAACACTGCGGATCCCAAAAGCGTTACGGGCCTTGAGTTTGGACGCTATGCCTTTGACAGGCTCAATGTGGATGCAATCCGTATCGTCAATGTTACAGGTAAAGACAGGCCAAGCGACATCCTTGTGAAGGATAGGTATTCCCGTCTTTGGGTCTATGACAGCAATTTGGATTTCGTTTGGACGTTCTCGAAGTACAACACCGGACATTTCCCCTACAACTACGATTTCGATGGTGACGGGAAGGATGAACTGTTTTCATGCTACAACATGGTCGACCACGATGGATCCCTTGTCTGGTCTTTGCCTATTGAAACCGATCACACGGATGAGATCGTCTTTGGTCGCTATGACCATGATTCAGAGCCCTGCCTTGCAATTGTTTCAGGATGGGAGGGGTTCATGCTGGTATCCAAGGAAGGCGAAATCCTTCTGAGGGATATAAACGGACATGGACAAAGGATAAGTGTTGGAAACTACTATCCTGATAGGGAAGGCCTTCAAATCTGCACTACGACATATTGGCAGAACAACGGCATAATCTACATGCATGACTCCAAAGGCAAGGAGATATGGCATAGAGAGGCGCTTTGCAACGGCAACGTCATAGCTCCTGTAAACTGGGATGGATCCGGACAGGATTTGGTTCTTCTGAATGCGGATCCCTCCAATGGCGGTTTGATGGATGGAACGGGGGATGTCGTCGTCCCATTCCCTGATGACGGACATCCCACACTTTGCTGTGAGGTTCTGGAATCTTTGGATGGAGGAAGGGATGGGATTGTCGTTTGGGATAGAAAGAGGCTGTTCGTCTACACCCAGGACAGAGAGTCCAAGGTAAGCGATGTTATCTACTCTCCAGAGAAATATCCCAGCTACAATGCTTCGAACTATAGGGGAGAGTTCTCGTTCCCAAGATGGCTCAAGACACATAACGTCTCAGACCTCTAAGACGTCTCAGAGCGAAGGCTTTTATAAGGTTCTCAGTTGGTTCTCGATTCTTTGCGTGAAAGCATGGCGTACATCGCAAGGCATATGAGTACGGACAAAAGCGACCCTGCGGCGGTGGCCAAGCCCATTGGGAACAGCGTGTCTGCGAACATCTTTGAGGTGATGTACACGCCGGGTATACGCACGAGGGCTATGGCTATGATGTTGTGCACGAACGAAAGCCCTGACTTTCCACATGCGCAGAAATAGCCGCTGAAGCAGAAGTGTATGCCTGCAAAGAGGCAGTCCCAGATATAGCCCCTTAGATACTGGCCTCCCATGGTTACGACCTGTAGGCCATCCCGAGTGGAACTGTCCGTGAATAGGGCCACGAAGGAGCTTGCGTAGAACTGCATGAGCGCCACTACTGCAAGTCCAAAGCAGGTCGTTATGAGGATGCCGTAGCGCATGGTCGCCTTTGCCCGTTCAGGCTTGCCCGCCCCTATGTTCTGAGCTCCCAATGCCGATACCGTTGAAAGCATCGACGATGGCACGAGGAAGATGAATGACATGATTTTTTCGACTATTCCCACGGCAGCGGCATCGTTTAGGCCTCTACGGTTTGCAATCACCGTGATGACTATGAACGCAACCTGGATGAGCCCGTCCTGAACCGCGATTGGGATTCCAACTCTGAGAAGGCCTCCCATGATGCCTTTCTTTGGCTTGAAATCGTCTTTTTTCAGCGTGATGCCGGTAGCGGTTCTTCGGACGACGACAATCGAGACCACGACGCTTATGGCTTGGGACAACGTCGTGCCCAAAGCCGCACCTGCAGGCCCCAGATGCAACGCACCCATGAAAAAATAGTCCAGACCGATGTTCGCTGCGCAGGCCACAGCAATGAAGTACATTGGACTTTTGCTGTCGCCCAAACCACGGAAGATGGAGCTTATTATGTTATATGCGGTTATGAAGGGGATTCCAATGAAGCATATCGTAAGGTAGTCGATGGTCCCTTCAAGTGCCTGCTGTGGTGTGGACATCGCAAGTGCGATTGGCCTTCTGAGAAGAAGAAGAATGGCTGTCAATGCAGCTGAAACCCCCATGAACAACGTTATGGTGTTGCCTATGCATGATGCGGTTCTCTTGCCATCGTTACCTCCCACGGCTTGGCCTATGTTCACAGTCGAACCCATTGCAAGCCCTACGATTATGACCGTTATCATGTGCATGACCTGAGAACCTATGGATACTGCAGTGGTGCTTGCCACGCCTTCGTACTGGCCAATTATGAAGAGGTCCGCCATTCCGTAGAGGGTTTGGAGGAAGTAGGAGAGAAGGTACGGCAAAGAGAAGTGGACGACGTTCTTGAGTATGCTGCCAGTGGTGAGGTTCCTTTGCATGTCTATATGCTCCTGGTTCGTATTATAGGACGTTTTGCTTTACAATATACTTATTATATGTTATCATATTGTGTGCGATGTGGCGTCTGTACTTGCTGTCTCGTAGTGCTTCGTTTGGAGGTTTTGTTATGGCGTTCGATTTCAAGAAGGAATACAAAGAGTTCTACATGCCCAAATGCACCCCTGAGATTGTGGATGTTCCTAATGCCAATTACATTGCGGTCAGAGGAAAGGGAAATCCCAACGAAGAGGGTGGGGCCTACAAGAAGGCGATCGAAGTCCTATATGCTGTGGCGTATACCCTTAGGATGAGCCGCAAATCCGGCCATGAGATAGAAGGCTTCTTCGAGTACGTGGTTCCTCCTCTTGAAGGTTTCTGGTGGCAGGACGGCTTTGATGGCATAGACTATTCGAGCAAGGAGACGTTCAACTGGATATCCGTGATACGCCTTCCTGATTTCATAACGAAGACCGATTTCGACTGGGCTGTCCAGACGGCTTTCAAGAAGAAGGGGCTGGACTGCTCTGGTGCGGAGTTCCTTACTGTTGAGGAGGGGCTATGTGTGCAGATCCTGCACGTTGGGCCGTTCGACAACGAACCGGCAACCATTGCACTGATGGATGCCTTCGTTTCTGATAACGGCTATGAAAACGACTTCTCGACTACAAGACTGCACCACGAGATATACCTGTCGGATGCCAGAAAGGTCGCTCCAGAGAAGTGGAGGACCGTCATAAGGCACCCTGTCAGGAAGGTTCGTTGAATGTTCTATTTTGCTGCGGTTGCGTGGTAGGAGGAGACTCCTGTTATGGTCTCGCCGTCTATCTGAAGAGGAGAAGGTCTATCGAACTCAACGGTTATGTCCTTGCCTGAAAGAATCTCGACGACCTTCTTTTTTTTGATGTGTTCGCCTTTGAAGATGGAGGGGAACACCATGAGGGCCTTGAGCTTGCTTGCGCTGCGGAATACCATTACGGAGAGTGTACGAGGCTGAGCGAGCCTGTCTTGTGCAGGGGTCGGTATCATTCCTCCTCCATAGAAACGCCCGTTCATGGTAGGTGCAAGCCACACATGCTTGTATGTGTGCTTCTTTCCGTCAACAGTGACGGTTGCGCTTGTTGGTTTGTAGTGGAAAAGCAGGCCTTTGATTGCTATTGCGGTGTAGTTGACGGGCTTGTCGGACTTGCCTCTGAGTTTGTCTCCTTCCTCGCAGCAGTATCCATCTATTCCATAGCCTATGCCATTGAGGAAAAGGTGCTTCTTTCCCTTCACCTCCACGGTTGGAAGGTTTTCAAGATATTTGTTTATGACGATTGGTTTCTTTGGGTCTGCAATTCCAAGGTCTCTTAGAAAATCGTTGCCGCTTCCTGCTGGATAGTACTGGATTTCACGGGAAATCACTTTTTGTAGGGCATTGTTTGAGTTGCAGTCGTTTATGAATCGGTTGAGCGTGCCATCTCCTCCGGCTAGGATTATTCCGTCCTGGGAAGGGGTGTTTTCAATGAAATCGGCATAGCTCTTGATTTCCGTCACATCGACGAAGTCCAGTGTGTCGTGCGTGAGGACGGCACTCAGCTTCTTGGCCTGTGCAAATCCGTTTCCGTTTCCTGCGTGCGGGTTATACAGAACGTGGTATGTCATTTTCTTCAAGTCTCCTTTCGTTGTGTGGCTGCGGCTTGTCTCCAAGCATGAGGCTGCGGGCGTACTGGCCTATCTCCCATGTGGACATGTCTGCAACTTCGTTGGCTGTGAGGACGTCCAATACCTCGAACGTCGTCTTCGTATGTCTGCGGGCGAAGCGATGCGCTATCTTCTCCGTACCCGTCGTCCTTGCTATCACGATTGGGCAGTTGGCCCATTTCGCTATCTTGAACGAACCGTTTCTGAATGGCAGGAGCTCTCCTGTCTTGCTGCGTGTACCCTCTGGGTATATCCCAATGGAGACTGTGCCGTCTTTGATTAGACGGGATGCTTCCTTTATGGTTTTGAGGGCTTCGCGGTCGTTCTCTCTGTCTATGGAGAGGAAGAAGCACTTGTGGACGATTCTTCCTGTTATTGGAATCTTGAAGATTGCAGGTTTTGCAACATATGCAAGCTGTGCCTTTGGGCAGGATGCTATGGCCACGAATGGGTCGAAGTTGGATCTGTGGTTTGCAACGAGCAGGAATGGAGGGAGGTCTTTGAGCTTCTCAAGTCCTGTAGCCTGTACTTCGACTCTCCCCAATGTGAGTATGAGGCTGACCGTTTGGTCCAGAAGCCAACGGTAGAAACCGCTTCTCTTCGTGACAGGCTTCTTCAGGTCTATGGTGAGTGACAATAGGTATAGAAATACGAAGTATGCGGCTGTTGTTGCTAGAAACCAGCCAAGGCCGATTGGTATGGCTATCCAAAGGTCATACCACACCTTTATGAGAGACCCTTTGATGAGGGAGCGTACTGAGAACGCCGCAGTCAATAGAACTATTCCTACAAACACCACCATGATGTGTCAAAATACCCTAAGATTGTTGTTTTTTCTACCGTTGGACCTTGTGTTTGACCAAGGATTTGCGTTGTTTTTGACATAAATCGGGCAATTGTACGAAATGAATGGGCGCTGTGGTAGTCTTTGGTTTGTCCAAGGGACGTTTTTGAGGAACCTATGGGCATGTTGAAGGTCCATGAAATCGTTTTTTCACTACCATGGGTACCTCGAAGTTTCTTCAGTAAAGCGAAAAAAACGGGTTTAGGAAGAAAATTTTCTTCAGTAAGGTCCAAAAATCAAGAAAATGAAGAAAAGCGGCTGATTTGCAAAACCCAATGCCAAAGGAAACGAAAGGCGCGGCCGTTGGAAAGCCGCGCCTCTTCTAAATGATAAAGAACGGAGTGAGTGGGATTCGAACCCACGGTGAGGACGAGCCCCACACCAGATTTCGAGTCTGGCTCCTTCGACCACTCGGACATCGCTCCTGGTTGTGTGTTCAGGGCTGCGGTAGAGCAACCTTTGCAACGTTGCCAATATATCATAAAAACAGGCAATGTCAAACAGGGTGATGGCATGTTATAATCCAAATTGATCCAAAACAGCCAATGGCGGTGAAGCTACATAAAGGGAACGCAGAATGATAGAAGTCAAGAATGGGGTTTTCAACCTTGCCACGCCAAACACTTCGTATATCTTCAAGGTTGGAGAGTGTGGGATACTTGAGCACCTGTACTACGGTAGAAGGCTGGAAGCCTTTGATGCAGACCTTATGTCCAATGTCCAGAACGTCAAGATATGCGATGCAACTGCATATGACAAGGACCACAACCTGCTTTTTCTGGACAACCTCATGACCGAGTTCTCGACGGAGGGCAGGGGCGACTACAGACAGCCGGCAATGAAGGTTTCATACGACAACGGCCACAACGTCCTTGACTTTGCCTACGAATCGTATTCGATCACCAACGCAATCCCTCGTATGGAAGGGCTGCCAAGCATCTATGGAGATGAATTCAACACTCTGGAAGTAGTACTTAAGGAGAGACTGCTACCGCTAAGGCTAAGACTCTACTACCTTGTCAGTGATGAGAAAGATACGATAGTACGGTTTTCCAGAATCGAGAACGAAGGAATGGATGATGTCTACATCCAGGCGTTGGCTTCTCTTCAGTTGGATGTTCCAAATCCTGATTGGAACCTCGTCACCCTTGATGGCGCATGGGCCAGGGAGCGAATGGTCTGCGACAGGCCTCTGCGACCAGGAATCCATATCAACGACAGCAAGACGGGCGCAAGCGGAGCTTTCCACAATCCAGCAATTGCATTGAAATCACCTCATGCAACCGAATTCCAAGGGGAGGTCATTGGATTCAACCTGATCTATTCCGGCAATCACCAAGAGACCGTTGAGCTAAGTCCATACGGGAGGGTGAGAGTCCTGACAGGGATAAACCCAAACACATTCATATGGCAGCTCAAGGCTGGCTCTTCGTTCGATACTCCCCAAGCTGTGATGGTCTATTCTGACAAAGGCATGAATGGAATGAGCCATGAAATGCATAGGTTCGTGGACGAGAATGTATGCCGCGGCCCTTGGAGGGATAAGGAGAGGCCTGTCCTTGTGAACAATTGGGAGGCCACATATTTCGACTTCAATGAAGACAAGCTTCTTGGTCTTGCAGACACAGCCAAGGACGTAGGCATAGAGCTCTTCGTCCTTGACGATGGCTGGTTTGGAGAACGGGAGAACGACACGACCTCTCTTGGCGACTGGACGGCAAACAGACGCAAACTTCCAAACGGACTTGCAAGTCTTTCTTCCAAGCTGCATGAAAAGGGCTTGATGTTTGGAATCTGGATAGAACCAGAGATGGTGAGCGAGAGAAGTAGGATGTTCGAAAAGCATCCGGACTGGCGCATCGCAATTCCAAACAGAGAACCTTGCGTTGGGAGGAACCAGTATATCCTTGACTGGACAAGAGAGGATGTGACGGATTACATGATAGCCTGTATCTCGGTACTTCTTGAAGAATCCAAGGCCGACTATGTGAAATGGGACATGAACAGGTTCTTCTCCGACTTCAACACCCAAGGGCCTGACAGACACTTCATGGGTGAGTTCTGCCATAGATATGTACTTGGATTCTACAAGGTGCTCGAGGCTTTGACCACAAAGTTCCCAGACATCCTTTTTGAAGGCTGTGCATCCGGTGGGAACAGGTTCGATCTTGGGGTTTTGTGCTACATGAACCAGATTTGGACAAGCGATGATACGGATGTCCTTATGCGCCAACTCATCCAATGGGGTACGAGCCTCTTCTATCCACAAAGCGTCATGGGGTGCCATGTATCGGCTTCTCCAAACCATCAAAGCCTTCGTATGAGCTCGTTGGAGGACCGTTTCAACGTAGCCGCCTTTGGGGTTCTTGGCTATGAGCTGGATCTGACCAAACTCGATGCCAACGAACTTGACGCCATGAAGGAGCAGGTGCGGTTCTACAAGGAGAACAGAAGGCTTTTCCAGTTTGGGACCTTCACCAGGGACACGTCCTACTTCAATGGTGGAAACAGCCTCAAGTGGCTTGTGGCTTACGAAGGGCGGCTCATAATGTTGGATGCCTGTATGCTCAATGTTCCGAACATGCCAAACGATAGGCTTGTGGTTCCTGTGTTGGATGCCGGCTTCAGCGCTCACAGCACTGAACGTCTTTTCATATCCACACGTGCACAGCGGATCGACAGGAGCAGGCTTGGCGACAATGCGTCGAAGTTCGAGGAGAACCAGCGGGGGCTGGCCTTAGAGACATCGGTCTATGCGGGACAGCTTGGAAGTGCAGGCATCGTGCTTGGTCAGCGGTTTACGGGCTCCGGAGATATCAGGCTTACACGTATACGGCCCGATTTCTCGACCGAGATGTACATTGTGGATAGAATGGTGGACAAAGGAAAGGACGAAGATGTTCAGGATAGCCATTTGCGATGACGATGCTGTAGAACGTAAGAGCATTGAAGACAATCTATCGGCGTACTCAATCAAGCACCCTCATAGGACGATGAAGGTCGAGGTCTATTCCTCCGGGTTCGACATGCTGGAGTCCTTTGAGAAGACGGGCGAGCCTGATGTCGTGCTTTTGGATATATGCATGCCAGGGATGCTTGGGACGGAGATCGCACACGAAATCCTCTCTCGTAGCGAGAACTCGAACATCATATTCCTGACCACCAGTCCGGATTTCGCAGTGGACGCCTTTTCCCTTCATGTCTCAGACTACATCAAGAAGCCATTCACTCAGGAGAGGTTCGACGCCGCACTCGACAGGGTGCTTTCCATTAGGGAGGAGAAGACTTGGATTCTGCTTTCATCGGAGGGAAGGATCAATCGCATAGCGTTGGAGGACATTCTCTACATTGAGACGATAGACAAGAAGAAGGTCTTTTCCATTTCCTCTGGGAAGAAGCTGACTTCGTGGCTCTCTGTAAGGGAGGTTGAGGAGCTTGTGCTTGGAAAGAAAGGCTTTGTGAAGTGTGGAGGTTCGTTCATCGTGAATCTTTCTCATGTACGTTGTCTTTCCTCCGGCTTCGTCATGGACGACGGTACAATCATTCCTATACCACGACGGCTGCGTACCGCTTTGAAGGAGTCGTATGTAGACTATTACCTTAAGGAGACTGAAGAAAAGTGTTTGGACTCAAATACACAATAGCTGCTTTCTTCTTTTGCTTTTTCCTTTTCGCCCTCCACATGGTAGCCGCGCTGCTCTTGGAGGAAAGACGTTTCTCAAGGGGTAGGACGGTTCTTGTTTGGAGCTTGGCAGGGATGGTTTTCTTTGCAATCATCTATTTTTGCCATGGTCTCTTGCCAAATTCCTTGAGTTTCTTCGTTTCTTTCATGGGTTCGTTCTTGTACTTTTGGGGAACGTTCGTCTATGCATCGGCCGATGGCTTTTGGAAGAAGTGCTATCTTTGGGTGTCATACGGATGTGTGTTCTGTTTCTTTTGGCCTCTGTCATCGATTCTAAGCAATCTTTTTGCCTACAAAGGTTCGGCGGTCCTCGTGTACTACCTGCGTTGCATTGTCCAAATAGCCTTTTGCCTTCCTCTTCTGCTCATATATAGGAGATATGGTCGTGGGTTGATAAGGGAGGTGAGTGGCTTCCAATCGAAGAGCTGGAGAAGGATGTTCGTCGTCTCCATTCTGTATTTCCTCATGTTTTCGTCTCTTATGATGGGACTACGGTCAAACGATAAGGATGTTGGAACGATTCTTTTCTATGTCCTTGTTGCATCCTCCTTCGTGGCGGTGAACCTAGTGAACATAAGCAACATCTACTACATGAAGAAGGAAGCCAGGGATGAGCTTGTGAAACAGAACATAGAATATCTCTCTGCGTATGTGGAAAACGTAAGGGAGACTGAGAAGGAAGCAAGACGCATTCGTCATGATGTCCGCCACCATTACGACTGCATTGCCTCCATGGCCAGGGAAGGTGATACAGACGGCATTCTCAGATACCTTGGAGAGGAAGAGAAAAGGGAGGAGCGTACTTCATCGTTCTGTCCTCATGTCATGGTCAACGGAATCCTGTCATCGTATAAGAACAAGGCCCAAGAAGCCGATATCTCATTCATTGCGCAGGCCGATACCCCTTTCTATTCCAGAATAAAGGACGTGGACTACGTTGCAATACTTGCAAACCTTTTGGAGAACGCCCTCAATGCTACAAAGGGTATGGAAAGTTCTGGGCCTATCCGTGTTGCAGTCAAGAGCGTTGGAGGGAAGACTGTGGTCGTCGTGAGCAACTCAGCACCATCGGGCTTTAAGTTGGAGAACGGCCTTCCCGTCAACAGAAGCACTGGAATAGACAGCGTCATCACGGCAGCCAAGAGATACAATGGAGAAGTGAAGTACAAAGTGGAGGATGGCGTCTGCACTGCTTGTGTGGTTCTGAGCCCATAGAGAGTTCATGGGGAGCTGAGAGTTCATAGGGAGCCTTCTTGGTCTCTTCTTGAGGGTCTCCAATTTCGGAATCTAATTGACCAATTTCGGAGTCGTCCCGCACCGTAGAATGCCTATTGGAGTAGTATACCTCACAGAGGGATGACCCAGATGAAGATCAAGGAGATTGTCTATAAAACTCTCATAAGCGGTGACTCCTACAAGACCCTTCTAAGGGGTTTGGGTGTGACTGTTCAGATCGCCGTCTTTTCCGTAATCCTTGGCTCGTTGCTTGGAATCGCCATCTGTGCAATGCGAAGAAGTCGCATCTGGCCTGTCAGGAAGGCCGCATCGCTGTACATCGCAATCCTTAGGGGAAGTCCCGTACTCCTTCTTCTTATGCTGATGTACTATGTGGTGTTCGCTTCGAGCCACGTCTCTCCAACTTTCGTCGCCATAGTGGCGTTTTCGTTGCATATGAGCGCCTACTCGGCGGCTTGCTTCTATTCCGCCATCGAAGCGACGGACAAGAACCAGGTGGAGGCTGCAAGGACCCTTGGATTCTCCAAATACCAGGCTTTTTTCCTCGTTACGCTGCCGCAGGCTGCGGCCATTGCCAAGGGAACGTACCAGTCCACGATAGTCACCTTGATACAATGGACCAGCGTTGTGGGATATGTAACCATAACCGACCTAACAAGGGTTATCAACAACATTTCAAGCCGTACGATCGAGCCGTTGTTCATGATCGTCATAGGCCTTTTGCTCTATCTGGGGCTGTCATACCTGTGCTATGGAATCTTTGCCTTGGTCGACAGGCTTTCATCTTTGAAGAAGTCATCCTTGAAGAAAGGAGGCCGTAGGACATGAGCATGATTCGGGTCGAGAACATCTCAAAATCCTTTGGTTCCCTGGAGGTTCTCAAGGATGTAAGCCTTACTGTGGAGAAGGGCGAGAGGATTGTCATAATCGGCGAATCCGGAGGTGGAAAGAGCGTCTTTCTGCGTTCCATGGACTTGCTTGAGGTTCCTGACAAGGGCTCAATCTACATTGGAGACGATGAGCTTACGTCTCCAAAGGCGGATTTGAACCGTATAAGACGCCGTGTAGGCTTCGTCTACCAAGGCTTCCACCTGTTCTCCCACCTGTGCGTGTTGGACAACATAACACTTGCTCCCATCAGGTTGCTGAAGATGAAAAAGGAGGACGCTGAAGAGAAGGCGCTTAAGCTCCTCAGAATGGTTGGTCTTGAGAGCAAGAAATATGCAATGCCTGACGTACTGTCCGGCGGCCAGAAACAGCGCATAGCCATAGTCCGCTCCCTTATCATGGAGCCGGAGGTCATGCTGTTCGATGAGCCCACAAGTGCGCTGGATCCAACGATGGTGGGAGAGGTCCTTGCAACGCTCAGACTCCTAGCCAAAAGCGGCATGACCATGGTGATAGTCACGCACGAGATGTCCTTCGCCCGCGAGATTGCGACGAGAATCCTCTACATGGATGAAAAAGGCATCTACGAAGAGGGTACACCTGAACAGATATTCGACAACCCAAAAAGAAAGAAGACAAGGGATTTCATCCATAAGATGAAGTACCTTTCGTACAAAATAGACTCCCGTTCGTTCGATCTCATGCAGCTGCAGGGGAATATCAGGGACTTCGCCTCAAAGTACGGGATTGGCGAGAAGAAGGCCCATCGTCTCCAGCTTTGCACCGAGGAGCTCATCTACGAGATGCTCGACTACGGCAAAAGCGACTGCGTGGACATGTCCCTGGAGCTTTCGTTCGACGAAAAGGAGAAAAGCTCCTTGATCAGGCTTTCCTCCAAGGGGATGGAATACAATCCTTTCGAAGAGGTCTCCAATGGGCTTGGGGACGGAATCCATGGCAAGGCCGATGCCTCAGTCGGCGACGCTGATATGGTTCACCTTGGCATAACGATTCTTAAGAACACCGCTAGGCGACTTGAGTACCGCTATGATGCTGGAAATCGTGAAAACCTTTTTGAAATCGAAATATAAAAGCATGAATAGGATATAGGAGATTTGGAAATGAAAAAAGCTTTTGTAATCGCTATGGTTTTGTTGACGTCTCTTTCCTTGGCGTTCGCCGGTGCCTCCAGCGAGAAGGCTACGACCAATGACATCGAATGCGGAATCATGAATTGGCAGGAGCCGTCCGATCTTGAGATATTTCCACATCCTGCCCTTGGGGAATGGAAGCAGTACACGAACCTTACTTCCATGATTCTGGATCTGAACGCAGGGAACGTCGAGTATCTGTTGGTCCCAACATCTGTGGCCAACTATCTCAAGTCCCAGGACGATTCCCTGACCGTGGCCCCTGGAGGAAAGGGTGTTCCTACGGAGATAAGGATGGCTGTAAGAAAGGACGACAGCGAGCTCTTTGAAATACTTGAGCAGGGTATCACCTCTCTAGCGGACGATGGAACGTTGGAAAAGCTTGTGGATGAATACATCACCAATATATCGGTTTCCGACGATGGCATCGAGACTGCAAAGACCGGCAAGTCATATGTAGTTGGTGTCACAGGAGACCTTCCTCCAATGGACTACGTTGCATCGGACGGCAAGCCATCCGGCTTCAACGTCGCCCTCATGAACGAGATAGCAAAGGCAAAGGGTGTTTCGTTCACGTTCGTCCAAGTGGATGCAGATGCACGTCTCGTCGCCCTTACAAGCAAGAGGATAGATGTGATCTTCTGGTATGGAAACGTGGAAGGCTATACTTCTCAACGTGAAGAACTTCTTGTCACCTCCTCGTACTACAAGGATGGAATCTCTTATGTAACGAAGTCCTTCGACATGAAGAGAATCCAGGAAGCAATGAACAACATGGACAAATAACCAGGGTTTGAAATGAAGAGAAGAATAGCTTTGTTGGTTTTGGCTGCACTCGTTGTAGTCATGTCTTTCTCAAGCTGCGTCTCCTTGAAGAACCCCACTGAGGGAAAGAAGGTCGCATACATCATGTACATGGCCCCTTCCCAGATCTTCGAGCTTTGGGCCGATTCCTTTGAGGAGTCTGCCCATAGGCTTGGCATGACGGCAGATACGTTCTTCTGCAACGACAGCGACGAAGAGTGGAGAAACAGGATTGAGCTTTGCGCACAGGAAGGATACGACGGGGTGGTCGTATCCCATGGGGGAGAGTCATACTCCTGGTCGTTCCTGTCCAGCATCGTGGAAAAGTATCCAAACTTCAAGATTGCGACCTTCGATACATTCTTCAAGGACGAGGAAGGCAGGACGAGAACCATAGACGGTGTAGTCCAGTTCTTCCAGAGAGATTCCGGGCTTGCAGCTGTGCTTGTCGAAGAGATCCTTTCGATGTATCCGGAGAAGACTGCAAACAAGGAGAGGGTGAACATCCTCAAGGTCCAGGAAGAGGGATATATCGCAGCATTCGACCGCAGGGAGGTTGGGTATAGGCTCTACGAGACCGTAGGAAGAATCAATACCGTTGAGACGATAGCTCCAAGCGACCATTTGAATGCCGTGGAATCCATCAAGGAAGTGGCGAAGGATGCCATTGCCAAGTATGAGAATGGTGAAATAGATGCAATTTGGTGTTGCTACGACGCCTATGCCCAAGGTGTCTATCAGGCTCTGAAGGAGAGTGGAAGCAACATTCCTCTCGTTTCGGTCGATATATCCAACTTGGACATCATGGATATGCAGGAAGGACTCAACTGGAAGGCCTGTGCCACCACAAACTGGAGTCTCAATGGAGAGTTCGCCCTAAGGGTTCTTGCATTGGAGATGGCTGGAGACTATGATTCCATCAAGGCCGCTTCCTGCTACTACGAGAGTCCTGGAATGTGGATGGAGATTCCATCGGTGATAGTAAGGCAGGACGAGGTCATGTCAAAAGAGGGAATCACGATAGAGAACCTTGGAGAAGTCGTGGATGCAGCCTATATGGACAAGAGTTGGATGCCTTCTACTCCTTGGCTTTCCGCCGCCCTTGGAAAGTGATTGAAAAACGCCTGATAAGGAGAGGTCGATATTATGGAAATCAAAAAGACACTGAATGGAAAGGATCTGCTGATAGCTGTAGAGGGAAGGCTGGACACAACCACCGCCCCTCAGTTGGAGGAGAACGTCCGTTCAAGCATTGACGGCATCAGCAGCCTCGTGTTCGATTTCGAGAAGCTTGAATACATATCATCGGCAGGTCTTAGAGTCCTGCTGGCAATGCAGAAGATCATGAACAAGCAGGGTTCCATGACGATAAAGAATGTAAACGAAACCGTCATGGAGGTCTTTGAGGTCACGGGTTTCGTGGATATCCTCACAATCGAATAACCCTTTAGGAAACTCTGGAAAAGAGACTGCCATGGTATATGTACAACTTGTCCTCCTGACTTTGCTTCCTTCCGTCGTCACCTGTCTTATGTATTGGTGCAATAGATGGAGCAGCAGGTCTTCGTTTTTCTCAAAGAGGAAAATCGCCAGGGAAATCATCTTTGGTCTTGTCTTTGGGTGGGCTGCCGTAGCCTCAACGAAACTGAGCGTGCCTCTTGGAGGAGCTCTGATAAGTGCAAGGGATGCCTGTGTTCTGACATCAGGCTTGGTCTTTGGAGCTCCATCCGGTCTTGTCGCTGGTGTCATTGGAGGAGTTGGAAGGTTCCTGAAGGGGGATACGTACACCTCCCTTGGTGCAAGCCTCACAACCGTTCTCGCTGGCGTTGTGGGAGCCGCTCTAAGGAAGTGGATGTTCGATGACAAGAGGCCTTCATTGTTCTACGGCATGGCCATAGCCTTTGTTTTGGAAGTGGTGAACATGCTGCTTGTGTTCCTTACGAACATGCAGAACGTGAGGGAATCGTTCCTTCTTGTCGAGAGTGCAACGCTTCCAATGATTGCAATCAACGGTCTTGCTGTCTTGCTCTCCATGCTCGCAGTCTCCATCCTCTCCGGGGATTTCAGGCACAACGAAAGAAGTAAGGATAGGCTTAGGCTTGCGGAGGCGTTCTCCCGTTGGCTTCTTTGCTGTGTCGTCCTAGCGTTCGTCGTCTCCTTCCTTTTCATATACGTCCTTGAGACGAGGCTTGCCTACAGCGATGCCGAGAGCATGCTCAGCCTGTACATAGAGGATGTCAGGGACGATATCAACGATGCTTCCGATGAGAACCTCCTTGCCCTTACAAGGGCCATAAAGGAAGAGGTGGAAGGTCTTGAAACTCTGAACAGAGCCGCACTTGTTGAGCTTCTCAAAAAATACGATGTCTCGGAGATAAGCATCATAGACGAAAACGGCATAATCGTAGAGAGTACGACGCTCATCTACTATGGATTCGATATGGCAAGCGGTGAACAGTCCAAGGAGTTCCTTGTCCTTCTGGACGGTACTGATGAGCTTGTCCAGCGATATCAGACGGTATCCCATAAGGCCGGCGTTGCCATGAAATACGCTGCATCCACCCTGACAGGAGGTGGTTTCGTACAGGTGGGGTACAATTCACAGCGTTTCCAGAGGGATATAGACGAAAGGGTCGAAGGGCTTACGAGAAACAGACACGTGGGCGAGAACGGCTTCATGCTCATAGCCAACAACAGCTTCAATCTTGTGAGCGACCCAAACGGACACGAAGGGGAGAGCCTGTATGCGACTACAGGCCTCAAGACGGAGGTCGGTGGCGAATGGCAGCTCTCAAGGGAATCGGTCTATGGAGAGGATTCCCTTGTGATGTATGGCGTTACGGAAGGCTATTATATAATAGGCGTGATGCCCATGGACGAGGTCGTGTTCGGACGAGATATGTCGTTGTACACCACGGTGTTCATAATGATCATGGTGTTCGCCTTCCTTTTCCTTCTCATCTACTTCCTTGTGAAGAAGCTCGTCGTCGAGAACATCCAGAAGATTAACTCCTCGTTGGAGGAGATAACCGGTGGAAACCTGAACGTATCCGTGGACGTGCGGACCAACAAGGAGTTCGTCTCGCTTTCAGACGACATCAATTCGACCGTCCAGACCCTCAAGGGCTACATCAAGGAGGCTGCGGCCCGGATAGACAAGGAGCTTGAATTCGCAAGGACGATACAGTTGTCCACGCTCCCATCCGTATTCCCCGCTTTCCCTGATAGGACAGACTTCGACATATTCGCAACCATGGACACCGCCAAGGAGGTTGGAGGGGACTTCTATGACTTCTATCTCCTTGATGACAATAGACTTGCTTTCCTTATAGCCGATGTCTCCGGAAAGGGGATCTCCGCTGCAATGTTCATGATGAAGGCCAAGACTATCATCAAGAGCCATGCAGACAGCGAAAGCGATGTGGCCCTCATCCTCACTAGGGCGAATAGGGACTTGTGCGAGAACAACGAAGCTGAGATGTTCGTTACCTGTTGGATGGGTATCCTTGATTTCAGAACAAACGTCGTGACGTTTGCGAATGCAGGCCACAACCCTCCTCTTGTCAGGCACAAGGGCGGCAGATTCGAGTTCTTCAAGACTAGGCCAGGCTTCGTCCTTGCCGGCATGGAGGGTGTGAAGTACCGTTTGGGAGAGCTCTCCCTTATGCCTGGAGATGAAATCTTCCTGTACACTGACGGGGTGACCGAGGCCACCAACAGCAGGAACGAACTCTATGGAGACGAGCGTCTTGAGAAGTGCCTGAACGGTCTTGTTGGTATGAATGCCAAAGAGATATGTCATGCTGTGAAGAAGGATGTGGACGAGTTCGTGGGCGAAGCCCCTCAGTTCGATGACATGACCATGCTCTCACTTCGCCTGAAGGAGAAGGCTTGCATCTCCCTCGATCCAAAGGAAGAGAACATGGAGACTCTTCTGGGTTTTGTGGAAGAGAGGCTTGAAGCAAGCGATGTCCCTGTGAAGATCATAAGGAAGATGAGCATTGCCGTGGATGAAATCTACTCCAACATACGATTGTACAGTGGGGCCACCACCGCCAAGGTCGAGTGCTCCGTGCTGAACAATACAGTACAGCTCGTATTCATGGACAATGGTCGCCCTTACAATCCATTGGAGACGAAGGACCCTGACATAACCCTTTCAGCGGAAGAGCGTGAGATTGGTGGTCTTGGAATCTTCATGGTGAAGAAGACCATGGATCAGGTCTCGTATGAGTATATGGACGGCTACAACAGGCTCTCCTTGAGAAAGAGCTTTGAGGTTCCAAGCTGATGGTTACAGCAAAGAAAAGGGAATACAAGTTGTCGTTGGAGACGATAGACAGGGTTTCCGATGAGTTTTCGCAGACGCTGACAGAGGCCTGTGTCGACAAGAAGGACTGCATAAGGCTTAGACTATCCCTTGAGGAGATTCTCGAAAAATGGCTTAGCTCCATTCCAGAGGCCCCTGTCGCATATGTTGCAAGAAGAAGGCTTGGGAAGGACTATGCAGAGATTCGTGTAAGAGGTCCAGAGATTGCTCCAGGGGAGGATCTGGAGGACTACGCGCTTTCGAACAAGCTGCTTGCACAGGCAGGTCTGAATCTGAACAAGGGCTATAGCAACGGAGAGAACACCCTTGGCGTGTACCTTAGGAAGAAGCAGAAGACAGGGCAGATGCAAAGGCTTGTCGTCGCCATTGTGCTTGCTGTTCTTCTTGGTCTTTTGCAGAGGCTTCTTCCCAGTGGAGTTCAGGGTGCCATCAGAGCTGTGACGGATCCGCTTTTCAGTCTAATCCTGAACCTCCTGTGCTCCATTTCGTCTCCAATGATCTTCCTTGCCATCTGCTGGGGGATATTCAACGTTGGGGACATGTCTGCAATGGGGAGGATTGGCAAAAGGGTGATCTCACGTTTCGTGATCCTGACCTTTTTGGTGGATGCTATAGCGACGGGCTTCATCGTGTGGTTCTTTCCATTGGAGTTCTCCTTGGACGGTGCGTCCCTCTCTGGGTTTTCGGAGATATACAAAATCGTCCTTGACATAGTTCCAAGCAACATAGTCTCTCCCTTCCTTGAGGGGAACACCCTTCAGATAATATTCCTAGGTGCTGCAGTTGGATTCGCCCTGTTGATTCTAGGAGACCGGGTGTCCGCCGCCCGAGCCATCATAGAACAGATGAACGAGGTCGTTAGCCTTCTCATGGAGGCCATAAGCTCCCTCATCCCTGTGTTCGTGTTCTTCTCCCTGTTCTCTCTGATGGGATCTGATTTTGGTTCTGGAATGGTTGGGATATTCAAGGCTTTGGCAATCACCTTCGTCCTTTGCCCCGTGCTGAGCCTCGTCTTCATAGCCGTCCTTTCGATAAGGTACAAGGTTGGTTTTGGAATGCTTGTCAGGAAGCTTCTTCCAACATTCCTGATAGGCGTCACGACCGCATCATCTGCGGCTGCATTCGCCACCAATATGGAGACGTGCGAGAAGAAACTGGGTATACCCGAGACGATCTCCCATTTCGCAGTCCCTTTGGGACAGGTGATATTCAAACCGGGAGCTCTCATTGGCTTTACAGCAGTCTGCCTTTGCATGGCGGAGAACTATGGAGTTGCAATCACTCCTGCTTGGATTGTGACCATGGTCATAGTGACAAGCCTTTTGTCCATGGCTGCCCCTCCAATTCCAGGAGGCGCCCTTACGTGCTACACCGTTATGTTCACGCAGCTATCCATTCCAATGGAGGCGGTAGCCATAGCCGTGGCCATCAACTCGATAATAGACTTCATAATGACAGCCAACAACCTCACATGTCTGCAGGTAGAGGCTGTGATGGCCTCAGGCGGATTGAACATGCTTGATAAGGAGACCCTTAGACGGAGTTAGGGGAAGGAGAAAACATGAAACGATTAGGAATCCAAGTTCTAGCAGCAGTGGCTCTTGCAGTCTTTCTTTCGATCTCTCTTGCAGGTTGCAGCAACGACCAAGGTTCGTCTTCTTTGGTGTTCACTTCCAAGGAGGATTTCTCAGGACATGACATAGCCTGCATTACAGGCACTGTGGTGGATAGGGCTGTGGACAATGTCGTGGATGGCATAAAATGGCATTACTACGATGACCAGGCCGGAGCCCTCGAAGCCCTCAAACGAGGCGATGTGGATGCCTCAATCGTAGACGAACCAATAGCAAACGTGGTTACTGGCCAAAGGAAGGAGTTTGCAATCTTCCCTGAAGTCATCGTCTCCGACAGCTATGGTTTCATATTGAAGAAAGGCAGCGCACTGACGGATAGGTTTTCAGTTGTCATCACAGAATTCTCTCAGGACGGCACGCTTGCAGCCCTAAGGGAGAAGTGGCTTTCCGGCGACGAAGAGAAGATGCACGTCGATTGGTCTTCATATGACATTGGGAAACGGGCCAACGGGACGCTCAGGTATGCATACGAACCAAGCGTATACCCAATGAGCTATATGGACTCCACCGGAAACGCCGCAGGGTACGAAGTGGAACTTGCCCTTATGATTGCAGACAGGCTTGACATGGGCGTCGATATCTCCACCACGACATTCTCATCCATCATAAACCTCGTCCAGACTGGCAAGGCCGATGTCGCCTCCGGCTGCATTTCAATCACAGAGGAACGTGCCAAGGAGGTCGATTTTCCAGTCACCCACTACAAGGGAGGAAACGTCTTCGTGTGCCGCAGCGAGAACGTTCCGGGTTCTGCGGATGGCTCGGAGAAGGATGAAAGGAGCTTCCTTGACAAGGTGAAGGAGAGCTTTGACAAGACCTTCGTGAAGGAAGGGAGATGGAAGCTCATCCTCAAAGGATTGGGCGTTACCCTTCTGATATCAGGTTGCTCCGCCGTAGCAGGTACAGTGTTGGGCTTCTTCCTTATGCTTCTTCTCAGAAGCAGAAAACGCTGCCTCAACACCATTGCAAGGGCCTTCTCGTCTCTCATGACAGGGGTTCCTGCCTTGGTTGTGCTGCTTATCGTCTACTTCGTCGTGTTTGGTTCGGTGAACGCCTCTCCTATAGCCGTGGCTATAGTGGCGTTCTCGATCATCTTCTCCGTTTCCGTTGCAGGTATCCTCCAAACAGGAATCAACGCCGTTGACAAAGGCCAGTGGGAGGCTTCCACAGCCCTTGGGCTCGGCAAGGTCTCCGTCTTTGGACGTATAATCATGCCGCAGGCCCTCTCCCACATCCTTCCCCTCTACAAGGGTGAGATCGTGGGTATGATGAAGCTGACCTCAGTCGTTGGCTATATTGCAATACAGGATCTGACTAAGGCCGGCGACATCATAAGAAGCCGCACATACGAGGCTTTCTTCCCGCTTTTGGCGGTAGCCGCCATCTATTTCGCCCTTTCGTCCTTGATTGGGTTCCTTGTGGGTCGCATAGAGATAAGGATAGACCCAAAGAAGAGAAAGAGGGTTGGCTTCCATGAAGGTGAATATGTGGAGAGCCAGGAAGGTAAGCCCGAAAACAGTGGTGGTTCCACAGGCGAAAGGCCTGTGCTCATAGAAGTGGAGCATTTGAGGAAGGAGTATCCAAACATAACGCCTCTTAGGGATGTGAACACCACCATAAGGAAGGGCGAGGTCATAACGATCATAGGCCCATCCGGAACCGGAAAGTCTACTCTGATGCGATGCATAAACCGTTTGGAGACCCCTACAAGTGGTACGATCAAGGTCTTTGGCCATGACACTGGCGACAAGAACACAGACTTGAAAGTGCTGAGGCGCAGGATGGGTATGGTTTTCCAAAGCTTCAACCTATTTGGACATCTCAATGTGATAGAGAACGTCACTTTGGCTCCAATGCTTCTCAAGAAGGAAAGCAAGGATGTTGCCTATGGAAAGGCGATGAGGCTTTTGAGGATGGTTGGAATGGCGGAGAAGGCCTTCTCCTTCCCTGACGAGCTGTCCGGTGGTCAGAAGCAGCGTGTGGCAATTGCACGTACCTTGGCCATGGAGCCTGAGATAGTCCTTTTCGACGAGCCGACATCTGCCCTTGATCCCACGATGGTTGGAGAGGTCCTGTCCGTCATGAAGGAGCTTGCAAAAGAAGGTATGACGATGATGATCGTCACCCATGAGATGAAGTTCGCCCGTGACGTCTCCACCCGCATCTTCTACATGGACGAGGGCGTCATATATGAGGACGGAACACCTGGGCAGATATTCGACCATCCTGAAAAGGACAGGACGAGGTCGTTTGTCAAACGCCTCAAGGTCCTTTCCCTCTTGGTCGAATCCAAGGACTACGACTTCATTGCAATGAACGAGAAGCTGCAGGCCTTTGGCGAGAAGAACATGCTTGGCGTCAAGAGAACAAGGAACCTTAGGCGTCTTTTCGAAGAGCTTGTCGCTGTCAACATACTTCCAAATTGTCCTTCTCCTTTCCCTTTGGAACTTGCCGTAGAGTACGATGGAGAAAAGGATGTGCTTGAGATGCGTTTCAAGTGGCAGGGAGAGAAGTACAATCCTTTGGAAGAGGGTGATGAGATATCGCTTTGCCTTGTGAAGGCTGCCATGAAGAGCGGTGACTATGCCTATGGGAATGGCACGAACCGCCTTGTGATAAGCCTGTGATATGCGATCTAATTGTATGGAGGAAATGAAAATGAGTGTCTGTAGTAACCATCGTCCTTGTCCGTGTACCTTCGACTGCCCACGCCATGGCAGATGCTGCGAGTGCGTTGCGCATCACCGCGACAACAACGAAGGAGTGCCTGGCTGCTTCTTCTCCACCGCCACAGAGGCTACATACGATAGGAGCATAGAGGCCCTGTGCAGGGATAGGGGTATAAAGATTCAGGATTTGCAGCTATAATCGTCGGCAATGAGGATTCTGTGCATTTCGGATACCACCCGCTCTTTGGCTTTCTCTTCGAACGTGAGGGATATATACAAGGATGTGGATTTCATAATCTCCTGCGGAGACCTTCCAGTGGATTCATACGACTATGTCTCCACAATGCTCAGCCGCGACCTCTACTATGTGTACGGAAACCACAACCTCAAGAATTTCAGACGCGCCATGCGACTTGAGGGCCCTTCGATTGGTTTTGGCAACGCCTATAAGGTAATGGGGGAGGATGAGACCTCAAAGTTCTACGGCTTTCTGATAGATGGCAAATGCTACAAGGACAAGCGCACCGGCCTCTTGATTGCAGGCCTTGGCGGCAGCATGAGGTACAACGACGGCGACAGCCAGTACACGGAGAAGCAGATGAAGTACCGCATCTGGAAGCTCGTGCCTCAGCTGCTTTACAACAAGCGCCGCTATGGTCGCTACCTGGACATATTGGTGACCCATGCACCTCCGTTTGGGTACGGCGACGGCCCGGACCTCTGCCACATGGGCTTCAAGTGTCTGCTGCACTTCATTGACAAGTATCAGCCCCGCTATCTTGTGCATGGGCACATCCATTTGGACGACATGAACGCCCAACGGGTAAGGGAACGTGGCAATACGAAGATTGTGAACGTCTACTCCTCATATCTTTTGGATGACGAATCTCTTGGAGTCGGCTCCTCCGGCAACGCAGCCAAAACAACAAAAGACAACAAAGCCGGAGGTCTATGACATGGCAGACAGAATGATTGTATCGGGCGATTTCGACGAAGCCCGCCGGAGAGCTCAGATCCAAAAGGTCCTTTCCACGTTCCGCTGGAAGAACCCAGACCTCCTTTCCTTCTATGAGGTCACGAAGCTCATAAAGCCTGAGGCGCAGTTCTACAAGGGGATGCAGACCATCCCCGTAAAGAACATCATTGGATCGGAGAACCGCTACCATGACTTCTCCGCCGCCTTCTATCCCAAGTCCCACATCCTGCAGCACCGTTGGGAAAGCATAGACGCAGCGCGACTGGATGACATCCCACTGCCACCGATATCGGTCTATAAGCTTGGGGATTGGTATTTCGTGCGCGATGGCAACCACCGTGTCTCCGTGGCCAAGGCGAAGGGGCAGGAGTTCATAGATGCCGAGGTTGTTGAGCTCTCGTCCAAGATCCCCCTTGAGGAGGGCATGACGATGAACGAGCTCAAGCGCCGTGTCGTGGCCTACGAACGCGAACGATTCCTTGAGCAGTACCACCCCACATACCTTCCCATGGACAAAATCGTCTTCACGACCCCCGGTTCCTACCCTGAGATGGTCAACCACATACTCGTGCACAAATACTACGCCAACGAGCACTTGGACAGAGAATTGTCCTTTGAGGAGGGGGCCGTCAGCTGGTACGAGAACGTCTACCGTCCAATCGTCGACGCCCTTGACAAGGAACACCTCAAGAAGCTTTTCCCTGGCTGCACCGAGGCCGATATCTACATGTGGCTTGTCCGCCGCTGGGACGAAATGAAACGGACCGATGCCTATGCGACCCAAGAGGCCGCCGCCCACGACATGAAGGAGAGCGAGGGGAAGAACCGGCTGAAGCGATGGTTTGAATACCTCTGCCAACGCCTCAGCCGCAAGTAGTCCGTACAAATTCCGCCCATCTACTGCGTTGCTGCGTTCGGGCTGTACAGTTTAGTACTATCCCTCTCTTGCGCCTTGTATATGGGAGGAATTTGCACAGACTATGTTCTTGCTCTTTGCGCCCATAACTGCGCGTCAGTTCGAGTAGGTTTTGCGTTGTGTTTCCATGGGGCTTATCGGGCGCTTGTGGCTTATGAGGCGGTTATGGCGGTTGAGACTCTTGTGGCGCTTGCAGACGGTTGACCCATGGTTGAAGTAGAGCGTTCCAGAGTGCACCTGAGCGTCCCAACAACCTCCAGTCTAGACCGTTCCAGATTGGCTAGAGTGACCAGAGCGGCTGGTTCGCCCAGAACGTCTGGAGTGTCAAGACGGGCTTGAGGTGCAACCTGTACTTTCTTGCTTGTTCCTTGTGTATTGGCAGGGATTGTTGTTTCCCTGATGTCAGGATTCTTTTGTTTCAGTTCCCTTGTCCTGGCACCGGCCTATAGGCAAGGTCTTCAACGAACGCCATCATGCGGTTGTACAGCACCAAATAGAAAAGTATTCCAAGCATACTGCCTATTGCGCCTAGAAGGGGATATGCGTTGCTGCCTCGCAGTTTCAGCGCCAGCATTACGACAAGACCTATCCACGTTATGACGCATAGGACAATGGTTGAGATATGTTCGCGCAACCATTTCTTCTTGAAGAACGCTATCTTCTCCTTAAGCGTAAAGGAGCTGTTGTCCAGTGCCGTGACAAGGTTGCTGTCGGCGATTTCCTTGAAGTCCTCAGTTGCAATCCGTTCTCCGCTTATAAGCTCGTTGATGCTTACACCGAACTCCTTCGACAGCAGTGACAGCATTTCGACATCTGGCATGTAGTTGCCGTTCTCCCAACGTGAAATGGTTTTGTTGGTTACTCCCAGCTTCTTCCCCAGCTGTTCCTGCGTCATGTTCTTCTCTTTTCTCAGGGTGGCTATGAATTTTCCTATCTTTACTTGATTCATTTCTATACACCTCCGAAAAAAATCATAGCAATTTTTCTATAAAAGCTCTTCCCCATAAACAGCGAATCATTGCCCACAGGTAGCGAAACGTACTTTCCGTAGTGTTCCAAGGTGTTTGGTAAAGGTCATGGTGAAATACGAGGAGTTGCCATGAAAAAATGAGTGAGCTGGTGGCAACACTACATGATTATCATTGCTGCCCAGCATAAGTAGTAAACACAATCGACAAAATATGTTAAATTCAAGGCATACGGTTAGTGGTTTCTTCAGACAACTTGGAAGATGCTGGCAAGATTCATAAGCCTATTCCGAGAATTTGAAAATCCTGTTTGAAGACAGATTAACAGGTAAGAATATTCTGTGGAAAACTGATGATTATAAGTCCCTTGGACTGTTTCGGGAGAAAAAATGGATCAGTATAAAAACTTGCTTGATAGACTCCTCGCAATGCCGGAAGAGACTGAGATTTTAGAGTTTAAAGAAGCAAAGAACGACTTCAGCAGAGATAAGCTTGGTCAGTACTTTTCTGCTCTTAGCAATGAAGCAAATTTAGAGGGATCTGATTCTGCATGGTTGGTATTTGGAGTTGTAGATAGGACTCATGAAATAGTTGGGACAAACTTCATTGCTACAACAAAGAAGCTTAACGAGTTGAAATTGTTTATCAACCAGCAGACATCGCCAAGCATGTCATTTCAGAATATTGTGCAAATGGAGAGAAACAAGAAAAGAGTTATTGTATTTGAAATTCCTGCTGCACCTAGGGGTATTCCAGTGTCTTTCAATGGACACTTCTATGGTAGAGAAGGAGAATCAATTGTTGGATTAAGTCAGGATAAACTAAAAAGAATCTTTAGTCAGACGGTTCCTGATTGGAGCGCGGCCATTGTGCCAGAAGCTACATTTAGTGATCTTGATCCTGTTGCAATTGCCGTGGCAAAAGAAGCTTTCAAGAAGAAATACCCAAGCAGAGCTGAGGAAACGAACAGCTGGGATGATGGAACATTTCTTAATAAGGCAAAGTTGACTCTTAAGGGGAAGATTACTCGTACAACTTTATTGCTTGTCGGTAGGGAAGAAGTTTCTGGTATGATTGATGATTGTATTGATCCAAAGATTCGACTGCTAATAAAAGATGAAAAAGGTGATAACAAAGATTTCTGTATATGCACAATACCATTTGTTTTGAGTGCAGACACAATTGCCAACAAAATACACAATGCAACATATCAGTATCTCAGAGATGACTCTTTAATCCCAGAGACCGTCACACAGTTTGATCCATTTATAATCCGCGAAGCTTTGTGTAATTGTATTGCTCACCAAGATTATCAAATCGGACGACGTATAGACATCATTGAAAAGGGTGATTGTTTGAATTTCATCAATGCAGGTTCTTTCATTCCTGAAAGTGTTGAGTCTGTTGTCATCCAAGATTCACCAGAAGCTGTTTACAGGAATAAGTTCTTAGTAGATGCGATGGCAAATGTAGGTATGGTGGAGACTGCAGGTGGCGGAATAAGGAAGATGTTTATGCTACAAAAAAGAAGAGGTTTTCCATTGCCAGATTATACTCTTGAGGAAAACAAGGTTGAGGTTAAAATCACTGGAAAGGTTGTTGATAAGGACTTTGCCGATATTCTAATGAAAAATACTGAACTGTCAATTGAAGATGTGATTCTTTTGGATAGAGTGTCAAAAAAAAGACCAATCTCCAAGGATGAGTCAAATCGTTTAAGGCGGAATCATCTCATTGAAGGAAGGTATCCCAAAGTATTTTTGTCAAAAAATGTTGCTACTGCTATTGGTGATAGGATTGGATATACAAGGGAAAAGGGGTTGGAGAATGAAGGGTACAGACAGCTTATTCTCAATTCAATCAAAACCCATAATAGCTTGACGAAAGCAGAAATTAATAAATTGGTGGAAGGAATTTTGCCAGTGAATCTATCTGAAAAGCAGAAAAAGAATCGTATTGATAATTTGCTTAGAAGTCTCAGAACAGATGGATTGATTTCCAATACTAAATCAGGATCAAGTTCTATATGGAGATTGTCAAAATAACGCATGAATTGAACGCATGAAAATGCAGTTTTTAGGTGAGTTGTTTATCTTAATTGTTATATTATAGAGAATAAGCCTTTGATTTCTTTTCATGCGTATATCTCTGAATTACGCATGAAAAAACGCATGAAAAAACGCATGAAGAAGATGTAGGACCAACACTCAAACTGAAGTTGAGCCTGTAAGAATTGGCTATTAAGTTGTTCTTTAGGGAAACCTCTTTAGGCTGCTGGTCAATCTTCTAACCATGTGCATATAAACCGGCAAAATTGAGGATCCATGTATACTGCAAATCTTGGAAAAGACGTTTTCAGTACATCAATCATCACTTTGGGATGGTAAGTCCTTTCAGGAAGCAGGATGACTTTACAATCATGTGGATTGTCATTGCTGGGGTTGAGAGGAGAGGTGCTTGTAAGTCCAAGCATGGTTTGGCGAAAGGCGACATCCTTGTCTTCTCTAAAGGTTTTCTTCTTCAAGATTTGGGAGGCTACAAGAAGGCATCCCAAGCATAGGCTCGTCTCCTGATTCCCACCGCACTACGAAAAAACCGCACCCAAACGAGTGCGGCTTTGGAAGTGGAGCTGATCGGGATCGAACCGACTACCTATTGAATGCCATTCAATCGCTCTAGCCAAGTGAGCTACAGCCCCAAAACAAGATGATGATAAACAAATTGAAGTGCCAATGTCAATAATATGGTTAAGACAAGGAAAAGAACTGAGTGAAAGAAGATGGAAAGTTGCATCTTGGATGCCCAATAATTCAGACACTGTCTGAACTTTCTTGGATCCTCTATATCGAGCTGCTTAAGATCGAAGACAAGGCTGAGGATGTTCTTAATAAACCATATGATTTAGATGGCTCTTTACGTTTTTCTCGGGGATGAACCTTTGGGAGGGCTGGAGATGCCTCGTGGAAGTGAAAAAGAAGTCTTCGTCGAGGTAGTCGTTTCAGCATCCGCTTCATGTCCGAAATGACATGAAAACATCGAAAAACCGTTTTTCTAGGCAAAACTATGCACACAAACAGCCGGAAACAAGGTCTTTTATGTCATCGTTCGTTGTCCTGTGGTGTGGAATCCACGTGCAGTTTCTCTTTTCCAATTTCCATCACTCTTACTTGAACTTTCCGTGAAGAAACAAAAAGGGATAGATTCTTCAGGGGTTCGTAGGAGTCCTCGGTTAAGACTAGGAAAAGAATGGTGTAAAAAAGAGACAAGAGAAGTGGTTTCCTTTGCCTGTTTCAACAACAAAGGCATACCTTCTGTTACACATCATGGAGGTAAGTCATGAAACGCGAAAACAAGGATATCGGTATAATGTTGGCTGTGGCTGCGGTTGTGGTTGCGGCCCTCTTGGTGGGTTGTGCGTCTGCAAGTGGCGTTCCCGTGGAGACTTTGGACTACAAGCAGGGGACGGATTTCCCTGTCGTGAAGGATTCCCAATACAAGGAGACGATGACGGACACTGTGGTGCCGTATTTGGACAAGATCCGAAAGGTTGGGACCATAGCGGCGGCGGGCGACGGGCACCGTATCTACTACGAACAGTACGACGTGGAGGGCGAGAAGGGGACGGTCGTGATTCTGCATGGATTCTCCGAGTTCATCGCCAAGTACAACGAGGTGATATACTACTTCCTGCAGGAAGGCTACGACGTGTTCATGATTGAGCACTTTGGTCATGGCTATTCGCAGCGTGCGGACAGTCTCAATGAGGACCTTGCAAAGATTCAGGTCAAGGATTTCGATGTCTACACCGCGGATCTCAAGCAGTTTCTCGATGAGGTGGTGCTGCCTCGCAAGGGGAACGGAGGGCTCTATCTTTTCGCGCACTCGATGGGCGGAGGCATTGGAACCCGCTTCCTTGAACAGTATCCCGGCTACTTCGACAAGGCGGTGCTTACGTCTCCAATGATTGGCGTTCAGACCAACGGGGTGCCTGAGTTCCTTTCCAAGTTCATTGCGGGAAGCGCCGTGTTCTTTGGACAGGGCAACGGCTACGTGTTTGGGCACAGCGCATGGGACGGAAACGACGGAGACTTCCTCAACTCGCCCGGCATCAGCTACCCACGCTATCTGTACTACAACGAACTCAGACGCTCGGACGACTACCACCAGACCTACGGCGCCACTTGGTCCTGGCTCAAATCCTCCCTCAGGGCCACCACCAAGATGGTCAAGGATGCTTCCAAGATAACAATTCCAACCATCCTATTCCAGGCCGATGGTGATACGCTTGTCAGAAACGATAGGCAACTCAAACTCGCAGAGAAGGCTCCAAACGTCCATGTGGTGTTCTGCTCCGATACCAAGCACGAAATCTTCAACAGTCCGGACGAAATCATAGCCCCATACTGGTCGCGCGTGTTTGAGTTTCTCTCCTCGTCTGATGAGTGAGAAACGAGGGATTGTGCTGAGTTGCACAGCCTGAGTGTAGTGATGCAGGAAATGCCCCAAATAACTAGAATCCAAAGCCGGCCTTGAAGGCGGGGGAGGAAAATGCGCTTTCGAAATCCGCAAGATCGTGCTTCTCGATTGGCGGAAGCACGACCTGCCCAGACGAAAGCGCGTCCAACGCTGGTTCGAACGGGCCACAGCGGCTTCCAACTATTGTAAGTTCGTTCACAGGTATCTGACTTAGGTTCAAAGTGACAGGAGCTGCAAACGTGCTTTTGAGCACTATGATGCCTTTCTTCCGTACAAGACGGAATGCTGTCTCCATTCCGGAAGGATGGCCTGTAGCTTCGATGACTACTTCAAAACCTTCAGGTTCTGCGTGAAGTAGGGCATTGCCTAGAGGCTTGAACATCCCAAGTTTTTCAGGGTGCTTTCCAACCACAGTGAGGTCTGCGCCTGTCAGGTGCATCACGTTCGCGATGCACAAGGCAAGCCTTCCGTCGCCCACGACGGCGACAGGCGTCCCTTGTTTTATGTCAACCTGCTCTAGGATCTCGAAGGCGGCTGCCAGAGGCTCGGTGAACACAGCGACATCGGTCTCGAGATTGTCTGGGACGATGTGCAGAAGGCTTGTTTTGAGGACCATGTATTGGGCGAAGCAGCCGTCTTTGGAGAGGCCTGGCGTGTGGCGGTTGGAGCAGTGGTGAGGGCGGCCTGTGGTGCAGTAGAGACAGTGTCCGCAGTTTTCGTTTATCTCGCCTACGACACGTTTGCCAATGAGGGTTGGGTCGTCGGAGCTTTCCACGATGCCAACGAACTCGTGGCCCATGATGCCTTTGAAGTCCGGTCTGTAGCCCTTGAGGATTTCCTTGTCAGTGCTGCACACCGCCGCAAGAAGTGCCTTTATGAGGCTTTGGCCCTCGCCTGGCGTTGGTATTGGAAGGTCCTCCCTGTAGACCGCCTTTTCGCCATCGAAGTAGAGTCCTTTCATGAGCTTCGTTTCATTGACACATTCCATATGAGCCTCCCTTTGATGATTTTCCACCATCCCAACTCCCAAATCAATTCAAATCAACCGAATTCATGACGGATTCTTGGCAAAAAGCAGCCAAACAGGGATAATTCCAGCGAAACGGGTCCACTTGGGTGGACGAATCTGGAGGTGCTTGTGGTTATACTTCTTGGCGGCAGCAGCCACGTTGGAAAAACATTGGTGGCGCAGAAACTCATGGAACGGTTGGGGTTCCCATACCTCTCGCTCGACCATCTCAAGATGGGATTCATCCGCAGCGGCATGACGACTCTCACCGTCAACGACGACTGGGAGATGCGCTACTGGATGTGGCCGTTCGTCGCCGAGGTCGTCAAAACCGCAATCGAAAACCACCAGAACCTCATCGTCGAAGGCTGCTACATCCCACACAACTGGAAGGATAGCTTCACAGCACCAAACGATAGCCCAAAACACAACGATTCCACATTTTCCAAGACCGATGTCCTTGAATCCAGCACTTCTTTCGTAGACTACATGGCCGTTATCCGCAGTGTGTTCATCGTCATGAGCCGCAGTTACATAGAGCAGCACTTCGACCTTATAAAGGACTGCGCCAACGTCATTGAAAAGCGTCTTGACGACAGTGGCCTTGACTTGGAGCGCCTTGTAATGTGCAGCGAAGGATTCAAGGAGGACTGCATCGCAAACGGCACCTCTCTTGTGGAGATAGACGAAGCCTACGATGTGGACAGCCTCGTTGAGCGTGTATTGAAAGCCCTTGGAGTTTGAATCTTCCCTGAGAACTCTACACTCTCCTGGTCGACAACACTCACAATCGCTGCAAATTACCTACAAACACTACAAAGCAACATAGGCCTGCACATCTAACCTGCAGAGGTTTTCTACTTTTTTGTCGAATTTTAGGCTTCAATGAAGAAAACTTTCTTCATAAACCTGCATTTTTTCGTTTACGGAAGAAAACCTCATTCGCATACTCTTTCCATCTCATAGTTGTGAGCTTTTTGTAAAGATGGTGAACATGGTGAGAACGGTTGCAAAGGTCGCCACATGGTTGAGTTCCGTCGTCTTCCAGTTGTTTCCCGCCTTCTTTGGACCTTCTTCAATTGTCTTGTGCCACATAAACCACTATACTTTGAAGCTAGGAGGTGCCAATGCTCACCGATATTCTAGAAAGCAAGAAAGCCCTGTTCGCAGATGGCGTACAGACCATCCTCAGAGGACAGGAGAACAGGTCCCGTTCAGTGGGATTCCTCAAGGGGAACCTCGTCCGCAACCTAAGGGCCGAGACCAGAGGCATAAACGCACGTGTGTGCAAGAACGGAGTCTATGGATTCGCATCCATGGCCGAGTATTCGTCGGCTGCGGCCGATTCCGTCATTGCAGAGGCTACAAGGAACGCACTGTTCTTGGATTCCCATGCACCAAAGAACAAACCAATGGCAAAGTCCTACGGGCAGGGGATAATCCCAATGGGACGCACCATCATCGACTTTGAGCAGAAGAGGATCATAGATGCATGCAAGAAGGTGGACGACCACATTGCAACGACATATCCGGACCTCACGAGCCGCATGGTCATGTATTCAGAGGATTCCATGGACAAGGTCATCTATACGTCCGACGCCCATGACGGACACATCACAAGCCCAAGATGCTACATCTATGTGTTCCTCAATTCCGTTACGAAGGATGGAGTTCCAATCGAGCTCTTCAAGGCCTTTGGCGGAGCAGGAAGCTTCGAGGACCACTTCAAGGATGTGGAATGGATGTACAAGGACATCGATGCCCTGTACAAGATGCTTATGGACAAAAAAGAGGGTGTCTATGCACAGGCAGGCTATAAAACGGTCGTCCTTGGCGGAGAGCTCTCCGGAATGCTCGCCCACGAGGCCGTTGGACACACCGTTGAGGCTGACCTCGTGATGGGAGGCTCCGTTGCAAGTAAGCTCCTTGACCAGAAGGTTGCATCCGACCTCGTGAGCATGGTGGACTACGCCCACACGGCCCTTGGAAAGGAAGCTCCTCTTCCTGTGTACATGGACGACGAAGGCACTAAGGCTGAGGATGCCCTTCTCATAGAGAACGGAATCCTCAAGGGCTATATGCACAACCGCGAATCGGCGGACCACTACGGCGTCAAGCCTCTTGGAAACGCACGAGGCTGGGCGTTCAGCGACGAACCCTTGATTAGAATGAGGAACACCGCAGTGCTTCCAGGCAAAGACAAGTTTGAGGACATGATAGCATCGGTCGATGACGGCTACTATCTTCTCTCCACCGGCAACGGACAGGCGGACCTTACAGGCGAGTTCATGTTTGGAATCAACATGGGCTACGAGATAAAGAACGGAAAGCTCGGCCGTGCAATCCTTGACACCACCGTCACAGGAGTTGCTTTCGACATGCTCAAGACCGTGGACATGGTGTCCGACAACGTTCTTTGGTCATCAAGCGGATTCTGCGGGAAGAAGCAGCCAATGCCTGTTGGACTTGGCGGCCCTCAGCTCAGATGCAAGATCATGATTGGTGGAAGGTAAGGAGGTCTTGAAATGAAGGAAATAAGAAAAACAGCTGAATACGTCCAGAACCTTCTCAACGAAAGCGGCGTGGACAAGTATGCATTCGCCCTGCATGAAAAGGAGACAAGGGAGTTCAATGCAGACCTTGGCGATTTCTCCCTCTTCAGGACCGTATTTGGCAACAACGCAGCCGTCACAGTCTACAACGACAACAAGATGGGGACCAAGGCGGGCAACGATTTCAGCGACGACGCACTCAAGGCAACGGTCGAAGAAGCCATTCTTTCCGCCCAGTCCGCAGTCGAGGACCCCGCCTACGACATAGCGGAGAAGCAGCCTGCGGAGGTCTTCCACTACGGCTGCTACGAGCCTGACATCGAAAGGTTCTTCTCCCGTGTGGAGGAGCTCCTTTCAGACATCAAGGCCCAGTATCCAAAGGTCAAGCTCCTCAACGTCTTTGCCTCCCACACCAAGGACCATGCCCTGTACATGAATTCCAACGGCACGGACTTCGAGGACTTTGGTGGCAGCTACTCGGTGAGCATCGAGTTCTCCGGAAACGATGGAGAGAAGACCACCGGCCTCGACTATGCCGATGTCACAACAGCCGACCTCGACAAGCCTTTCATAGACCTTGGAAGCTTCAGGGTACACCTTGAGAGCGCCCAGAACCAGCTAAACCTCACATCGTTCGAGGGCAAGTTCGAAGGCACCGTCCTCTTCACGCCGGACTGCTTTGCACAGTTCGTCTCCTACACGCTGAACAACTACGTTTCATCGTCCGTGATCCTCGACGGTACAAGCCTATGGTTGGACAAGATTGGACAGCAGGTCGCAGACCCACGCATCACAATCTCTATGAACTCGTCCGACCCACGCATCGTGGAAGGCGAAACCTACACCGCAGACGGCTACAGGACCCAGGACGTGGACATCATCAAGGACGGCGTCCTCAAAAACCACCTCATTGGACTGTACCTTGCCAACAAGACGGGCCGCCCGGTCACCAAGAACACCAGCTCCGACATCGTCATAGCTCCAGGCAATGATTCCTATGCCGATATCGTTGCGTCCATCGACCGTGGACTCCTCGTAGGAGGTTTCTCAGGTGGACAGCCTGGCACCAACGGCGAGTTCTCAGGTGTAGCCAAAAACAGCTACTACATAGAGAACGGCCAAATCAAAGGCGCTGTGAGCGAGACCATGATAAACGGCAACCTTGGCGACATGCTCAGGCACGTGAAGGCAATCTCCAAGGAGGTCGTCTGCGACGGCAGCATGGTTATCCCTTACGTTGCCGTTAACGGCATCGTTATAAGCTCCAAGTAGGCTTCTTGGTTCTTATTCTTGGTCTTTGTGCGCATTACTGCGTCAGTTCAGGCACAGCCGTACAGAAAAGTACTGTCTGTGCCTTTCTTTCTTGTACTGCATCGCAAATACCTGCGAATAGTTGCTTCAAAAGGTAGTTGACGAAAAAAACAAGTTTCATTATTTTGTAGCGTACTACACAATAAAATGTAGTGCGCTACATTTTTTATGCGCAAATCATATTCCAATGGAGGCGAACGATGCCAAAGGAAATACATGGGAAGCCAAGGAAACGGATAGGCTACTTGATAAAGCTTGTGAACGACAGGCTCAGAGCGGGTGCTGATGCAGACCTTCAGGTCCATGACCTTACATTCACGCAGAGCAGGGTGCTTAGAATAATAAAGAACAACGGAGGGGAGGCGACCCAGAAGCAGATAGAGGACTCCCTTGGAGTTGCACACCCAACGGTGGTTGGAATAATCGCAAGGCTCAAGGACAAGGACTTCATAGAATGCAGAGTTTCTCCACAGGACAAGAGGAACAGAATCATAAGCACCACTGAAAAGGCGGACGAGACAATGGACGCCATGTGCAGGTTCATAGACCGGAACGAATCCAAGATGATGAAGGGAATCTCCAAGGAGAGGGAGGAAGAGTTGGAAAGGACTCTTCTTCAAATACTCGAGAACCTGGATGACATGAAGGAGGAGAGGAAGAATGAACAATAGACAAGGTACTTTGAAGACACTCTCCAAAAGCATAAGGGGCAACAGAGCTGTATCCATTGCAACGGTGTTCTGCTCCATGGCTGAGGTCGTGTTCGAGATAGTAATTCCAATATGCTTGTCCAACCTTTTGGACAAAGGCATCCAGCGTGGTGACATGTCTGCGGTATGGAGATACGGAGCAGGCCTTCTCGGACTTGCCGCATTGGCCATGACGACTGGAATACTTGCAGCCCGCGTAGGGGCAAGGGCATCGGTTGGACTTGCCGCAAACCTCAGGGAGGACATGTACAGGAACGTCCAGACATTCTCGTTCTCCAACATAGACAAGTTCTCCACGTCCTCGATAGTCACAAGGCTCACCACTGATGTCACCAATGTGCAGAACGCATACCAGATGATGCTCAGAATAGCCGTGAGAGGCCCTGCCATGCTCATCTTTGCAATGATAGTGTCGTTCAGGATAAGCCCTGACATATCAAGGATATTCCTCTTGGCCGTTCCCGTACTTGGAATACCTCTTGCACTCATTTCAAAGGGAGTGCATCCAATATTTACCAAGGTCTTCAGAACCTATGACAAGCTCAACAACATAGTCCAGGAGAATGTAAGGGGAATAAGGGTTGTCAAGTCCTTTAACCAGGAGCAGCATGAGATAGACAAGTTCCAGAACGTTAGCGAGGACATAAGGTACAACTTCACGAAAGCCGAGAAGCTTCTTGCCTTCAACAGCCCTCTCATGCAGTTTTGCATGTATACATGCATGATCCTCATATCGTGGTTTGGTGCCAGAGCCATAGTCGCTAGCGGAAACGATGCCGCCCTTGGATTGACTACAGGAAACCTGACGGCCCTTTCCACATACGCAATGCAGATCCTCATGAGCCTCATGATGCTTTCAATGGTGTTCTCAATGATAATCATCTCACAGGCATCGGCCCGTAGGATTGCGGAGATCCTCAACGAGAAGACCGATATCTCAAATCCCAGCAGTCCCGTGATGGAGGTGAAGGATGGAAGCATAGACTTCGACCATGTGGATTTCGTGTATGCGTCCAAGGCTGACAAGAAGGTGCTGTCCAACATAGACGTCCATATCAGGTCCGGTGAGACCATTGGAATCATAGGCGGTACGGGTTCGTCCAAGACATCCCTCGTGCAGCTCATTCCAAGACTGTACGACGTGACGGGCGGCAGCCTCTCCCTTGGTGGCGTGAACGTGAAGGACTATGACCTTGAGGTGCTTAGAGGCTCCGTGGCTATGGTGCTTCAGAAGAACGAGCTGTTTTCAGGGACCATAAAGGAGAATCTGCGTTGGGGCAACGAGAACGCCACCGATGAGGAGCTTGAACAGGCCTGTAGGCTCGCCTGCGCACATGAATTCGTGAGCGCCATGCCAAATGGCTACGATACCTACATAGAGCAGGGAGGGGTGAATGTATCGGGAGGTCAGAAGCAGAGACTGTGCATTGCAAGGGCTCTTCTCTCCCAGCCAAAGGTTCTGATTCTTGACGACTCCACAAGCGCGGTCGATACCCACACCGATGCACTCATCCAAAAGGCGTTGTCCCAGTACATGCCGCAGACGACCAAGCTGGTCATAGCCCAAAGGATAAGCTCCGTGCAGAACGCTGACAGGATAATCGTCATGGACGATGGATGCATCAATGCCATTGGAAAGCATGACGAGCTCTTGAAAACCTGCGACATATACCGCGAGGTGTACGAATCCCAGCTCAAGGGAGGCGAAGAGAAATGAACGAAAGAACGAAGAACGCAATGAAAGATACAGCTAAAGACGCAATGAGGAAACCTGACATGAAAGGTCTTGACATGAAGAGGCCAATGCCAAAGATGGACTTCAAGACCCTCAAAAGGCTCTTCTCCTATATGAAGCCGTACAAGACCACTTTAATAACGGTGCTTGTGTGCATCATACTTAGCGCAGGTGCGGGCGCTGCTTCGCCAATGTTCCTGCAGGTTCTCATCGACTCATACATAGAACCTCTTTTGATGTCCCAAAACCCTGTATTCACCCAACTTTTGAAGGCATTGTGCATGATGGGAGGCATCTATATCATTGGAGTCGTAACTACTCTCATATACACGAGAAGCATGGTCACAGTGGCCCAAGGGACCCTCAAGAACATAAGGGACGAGATGTTCGAGAAGATGCAGAGCCTTCCCATAAGCTATTTCGACACCCATACGCATGGCGAGATAATGAGCCTGTACACGAACGATTCCGACACCTTGAGGCAGATGATAGCCCAGTCTATGGCGCATCTTGTGTCATCGGCCTTCACGTTGGTTGCCGTGTTCTTCTGCATGCTCTATGAAAGCGTGGGGCTCACGTTGCTCGTGTGCCTTGTCGTGTTCGCCGTCATGAAGTTCGTGAGGGGCTTCGTCTCGCGCATTGGAAGGTACTCCATGGCACAGCAGACGCTTCTTGCCACCCTCAACGGCTATGTCGAGGAGATGGTCAACGGCCAAAAGGTCGTGAAGGTGTTCTGCCACGAGAAGGAGAACTACGAAGGACTTGAGAAACGCAACCGCGATTGGGCCTACAATGCATACAGGACCAACGGCATGGCGAACTCCATAATGCCAATGATGAACTCCGTGGGGTATATAACGTGTGTGTTCATCGCTGTGGTTGGCGGCTACATGGCAATAGCGGGAACCCCAAACCTGGGGCTTACGGGTATGAACACCCTGTCGCTTGGAATGATAGCGTCGTTTCTGACCCTTTCGAGAAGCTTCATAAACCCAATCTCCCAAATGTCCAACCAGTTCAACTCCATAGTCGTGGCCCTTGCCGGAGCTTCAAGGATCTTTGCATTCATGGACGAGAAGCCTGAGGAGGACAACGGCTATGTGACGCTCGTCAACGCAAAGGAGAACGAGGACGGTACTCTGGAGGAGGCCTCCCAGCGCACCGGCGTATGGGCGTGGAAGCATCCCCATGGGGACGGAACGCTCACCTATACGAAGCTCGAAGGCCGCATCGTGTTCGACCACGTGGACTTCTCATATGTGCCTGGAAAGGAGGTCCTCCACGACATAACCCTCTATGCAAACCCTGGCCAGAAGATTGCATTCGTGGGTGCCACCGGAGCGGGCAAGACCACAATAACCAACCTGGTAAACCGCTTCTACGACATCGCAGACGGCAAGATCCGCTACGACGGCATCAACATAAACAAGATAAGGAAGGCGGATTTGAGGCGCTCGCTTGGAATAGTCCTCCAGGACGTGAACCTCTTCACAGGGACCGTCATGGAGAACATCCGCTACGGCAATCCGAACGCCACGGACGAAGAGTGCATAGCCGCGGCGAAGCTTGCCAACGCGCACAACTTCATAACAATGCTTCCTCAGGGCTACGACACCGTCCTCAAGGGCGATGGCAGCGGGCTTTCCCAGGGGCAGAGACAGCTCCTCTCCATAGCCAGGGCCGCAGTGTCCAACCCGCCGGTCATGATCCTCGACGAGGCCACATCCTCCATAGACACCCGCACGGAAGCCCTTGTCCAAAGTGGAATGGACCACCTCATGGACGGACGCACTGTCTTTGTAATAGCCCACAGGCTATCCACCGTGCAGAACTCTGATGTGATAATGGTCCTCGACCACGGACGCATCATCGAACGGGGCAGCCACGACGAGCTCATAGCCCAAGGAGGGGTCTACCACGACCTGTACATGGGTTCGTTCGAGCTTGAATAGGCTTGAATAGGCCGATGCCGTAGCCCGATGTTGTTTGACAATCATCGTCCATACGTGTATCTTGTATCCTAACGTCTAAATAAACTAGAGAGGTCAGAAAATGTATTCACTCATAATGGCTATGGGAACAGCAGCCACGACATCTTCGACGACAGGCAGCACTCAGGGTTCCATGTTCACAACCCTCATCACCTTTGGTGTCATCATCCTTATCTTCTATTTCCTCATCATCAGACCACAGAAGAAGAGGGACAAGGAAGCCAAGGACATGCTCGCTTCAATGAAGAAGGGAGACAAGATCGTCACCATTGGCGGTATCAGAGGAACAGTCGCAGTCGTCAAGGAGAGCACCGTCGTCGTCAAGGTCGATGACAACGCAAGGATCGAGTTCAGCAAGAACGCAATCTCCCAGATTCTGGACAAGAAGCCTGAGACAACCTCTTCCTCCAAGAAGGAGAAGGCTGACAAGGTCGAGAAGGTCGAGAAGCCAGCTGAGGTCGAGGCTCCAAAGGCCGAGGCCGCTTCTGAAGCAACAGAGTCCAAGGATTTTCAGGAGAAGAAGGACTGAGCTTCTTTCCTTCCAAATGGTGAAAGGCTCCCTTTTGCAAGGCTTTGTCCTGGCAGGGAGCCTTTTTGTTGATGTCTTGGTGTCCGCGCCAAGGAGGAGGTGCTCCAATGAAAGTCGTAAGAGGGGAGGTTCTGGGATTCTGCTTTGGCGTATCCAATACTGTGAATATGGCCTTGGAATGCCTTAGGGTAGCAGAGCGCAAGGACCTGCCATGCTACAGCATAGGGGATCTCATCCACAACAAGGACGTCGTCGACTACTTCAAGGAGAGGGGGCTATGCGTCATAAAGGATCCAAAGGACGCACCTGCAGGGATTGCCCTCATTCGCGCCCATGGAATACCTGATTCTGATAAACGTGCCTTTGCAGATGCTGGGTTCGAGCTTCTCGACTCCACCTGTCCAACGGTGCTCAAGGGCGCCAATGCCATAAGAGCGGCTGCATCCCAGGGCAGGAACATCATAGTCATTGGATTCGCCGGCCATGCAGAGACGCTTGGACTGCAGGGGGTTGAGGTAGAGGAAGGTGTCCTTGCAAAGACCCACCTCATTACATCCGTGGACGATGCACAGCGTTTTGCAAAGTCCAACACTTTGAACGACGATGATTCCGTCTTCGTCGTGACCCAGACGACGTTTCCAAGGGATGAATACGAGAGGATAGCAGCCATACTCAAAGCCAGGTTCAAGGATATCGGTTTTGGGAACGTCCCGTGCCCTGCGTGCAAGAGGAGATTGGACGATGCGGTGGCTACGGCCCAAAGATGCGATGCCGCAGTTGTCGTGGGCGGTGTAGACAGTGCAAACACGAGGAACCTTGCAAACGAGGTGAAGAAAACGGGAAGGCCTGTGCTCTTCGTGGAGAATGCCTCCGGGCTTGATGACGATCTGTTGTCAAAGATAGCCCAATTCGATTCCGTGGCCATTCTTTCCGGGTCGTCCACTCCAATGTGGGTCATCGAAGAGGTGGAGGCAAGGCTCAAGGGGCTTTGACCGGTATATTGCCGTTATATAGTCCTTGCCTGTTTTGCGGTTATTGAAAAAACACATGCCATTGGTTTACAATGAAAGCAATACCAATGGCTTTGTATAAGGAGATTACAAATGTCGGAAAAGATCTCTCAGGATGAAAAGCTCAAGATGATCAGGCACTCAATGGCCCATGTCATGGCCGAGGCTGTCCTTGAGATGTTTCCTACCGCCCAGATCGCGATAGGACCTGCCATAGAAAACGGTTTCTACTATGATTTCGAACTTCCAAGGAACCTCACGCCTGAGGACCTGGACACTATAACACAGAAGATGAAGGACATCATTGCGCAGAACAAGGAGTTCAAACGCATAGAGGTCACCCGTGCGCAGGCCGCAGAGATGTTCAAGGACCAGAAGTTCAAGCTTGAGCTCCTTGAAGCCATCCCAGAGGGCGAGACCGTCACGGTCTACAACCAGGGCAACTTCACGGACCTCTGCAGAGGCCCGCACGTTGCATCCACAAAGGAGCTCAGAGCCGATTCCTTCAAGCTTCTCAACATTGCAGGTGCGTACTGGCGCGGAGACGAGCACAACCAGATGCTCACAAGGATCTACGGAACCGCCTTCACCAATCCAAAGGATCTGAGGGCATACCTCCAGTACCTCGAGGACGTGGAGAAGCGCGACCATAGAAGGCTTGGAAAGGAGCTTGACCTGTTCAGCCTCCACGAGGAAGCAGGTCCTGGTCTTGTCTACTGGCATCCAAGGGGAGCCCGCGTAAGGCAGCTCATCGAGAACTTCTGGCGCGAAGAGCACTATAAGAACGGCTACGAGATGGTCTATACCCCACACGTTGGAAAGAGCTGGCTGTGGGAGACCTCAGGACACCTTGGCTTCTACAAGGACAGCATGTACCCTCCAATGGAGATGGACAAGGCCGACTACTACGCAAAGCCAATGAACTGCCCGTTCCACATCATGATCTACCAGAACAGCAAGAAGAGCTACAGAGACCTTCCTTGTCGCTGGGCTGAGCTTGGAACCGTCTATAGATACGAGAAGGCCGGGGCACTCCACGGACTCATGCGTGTACGTGGATTCACACAGGACGATGCACACCTCTTCGTCACACCGGATCAGATGGACGAGGAGATAATCGAGGTCCTCAGGTTCTCCCTCTACATGCTCCATTCGTTTGGATTCCAGGACATCCACGCATACATCTCAACAAAGCCTGAGAAGTCCGTCGGTGAGCCTGAGAAGTGGGAGGCTGCAACCGCAGCCCTCAAGAAGGCTGTTGAGAAGGAAGGCCTTTCATACGACATAGACGAAGGCGGCGGAGCCTTCTACGGTCCAAAGATCGACCTCAAGATAAAGGATGCCATTGGAAGGGAATGGCAGCTTTCAACGGTGCAGTTCGACTTCAACCTGCCTGAGCGCTTCAAACTCACGTTTGTTGACAAGGACGGTGTCGAGAAGAGACCTTACATGATCCACAGGGCCCTTCTTGGTTCCATAGAGCGTTTCTTTGGTGTTCTTCTGGAGCACTACGCCGGGGCATTTCCACCATGGCTTGCTCCTGAGCAGATCAGGATCGTTCCTGTTGGTGACAGGTTCTTCGACTATGCAAAGAAGCTTGAGAAGACATTCAAGGAGGCCGGTCTTAGGGTCAGCGCAGACCTTTCCGACGAAAGGATGAACAACAAGATAAGGCTTGCCGCCAACATGAAGATTCCATACACGGTGATCGTTGGCGAGAAGGAAGAGGCTGGAAACCTGGTCTCCGTCCGCTACCGCGGTGGAAAGCAGGTCAACGGTCTTGAAATCCAGGCCTTCATAAACGAAATCAACAAGATGGTTGCAGACAAGGCTCAGCTCTAAGCTGGGCCTTTGGAGGAACCTCCAAAAAGGGGAGAACTTGCATGGACTTTGCAAGTTCTTCTTGTATTTGACGTATCGATGCGCATTTGGCGCATATGCATATAGAACTAAAAGCAGTTGGAAGTTTTATGACGCAGAAGGAACGCAGGGCATTCGACGCCCTTGAAGAGCTTGATAGGAAATCCGTTTTGATAGGGCATATAAGCGCCGTCCTTGGCTATGACTTCGAGACGGTCATGAGCAAGAAGGGTGGAGACGAGAGGGCCAGCCAAATGGCGTTCCTTTCATCCATGGACCACGAGATATCTTCAAGCGAAAGGATGCGGGAGCTCCTTGAGGAGCTTTCCAACATGAAGGATGCCACGGACGAACAGAAAGCCCTCGTAAGAGTGAGAAGGAAGGCATACGAAAGAAGCGCCGCCCTTCCTCAGAAGCTCGTCGAAGACCTGAGCAGTGCTTCCAACAGCTGTCAGAACCAATGGTTCGATGCCCGCAAGACAGGGGATTTCAAGACGTTCGCCCCATATCTTGAGAGGCTTGTCGAACTCACCAAGGAGGAGGCTCACCTTACAAGCAAAGGACGCAGTCTCTACGACACCCTTCTGGACAAATACGACATGGGGTTCGACTCCGCTCAGATAGAGAGCCTGTTCAACGGCATGGAGAAGACCATAAAGTCCGTGATGGACGAGGTGAAGGGCTCTTCCAAGACCGTGTCCCAAAAGGACGAGGCGTTTCTGTACGAGCACTATGACATTGAAAAGCAGAAGCAGTTCTCAAGGCGTGTCCTTGAGGACATGGGCTTTGAATTCGACAGGGGTTCGATAGGGGAGGTCGCGCACCCGTTCACCTCCACCGTTGGCTGCGACGACATACGAATAACCACAAGGTTCGAGGACCCAAACGTAACATCCCAGCTCTTGACCATAGTTCACGAAGGAGGGCATGCCATCTACGAGATGGGCGCCAATTCAGGTTGGATAAAGGGGACCTCCCTTGGAAGCGGTGTGAACATGGCGTTCCACGAAAGCCAAAGCAGGCTTTGGGAGAACCTTGTTACAAGAAGCCCTGAGTTCTGGGAGCACTACCTTCCAATCTTCTGCGACATGTTCCCATCCCAGACCAAGGGTATAAAGTTCGATGCCTTCATGAGGGCCATCAACAACGTGAAGGTCGATGACGTGAGGGTGAATGCTGACGAAGTCACATACGGACTTCATATAATCCTTAGGTTCAGGCTTGAAAAGGCCCTCTTCGATGGAGACCTCAAGGTTTGCGACCTGCCTCAGGCGTGGGACGAGATGTCCCTCAAGCTCTTGGGCAAAAAGCCAAGCAATATCCAAAGCGGCGTCCTTCAGGACGTGCATTGGCCGGGTGGAATGTTCGGATACTTCCCGTCCTATGCGCTTGGCAACCTCATAAACGCCCACCTTTGGCACTACATGGAGAAGGACTTTGACGTGAAGGATGCCGTGAAACAGGGCAATCTCGTGGAAATAAAGGAGTACCTCACCAAAAGGTACTATCGTTTCGGGGCCGTCTATCCTGCAAACGAACTCATTGAGAAGGGCTCCGGCCATGCGCTTGACGCCTCGCATTTCGATAGGTATCTAAAAGACAAGTACAGAACCCTTTTTGGATGAGCCAAGGGCGAACCGGAGTCCAACCAAGGGCCGGTCAAGGTCAGGCTTCAAAGCAAAACACAGGAGGCTTAGCATGAATCTTCCAAACAAACTCACGGTCACAAGACTTGTCATAGCACCGTTCTTCTTTCTGTTCTTCTTCGTTCCGGATGTCTTTGGCCCCTTCCCCCCTGTGGTCTACAGCGTCGTGCTTGTGCTCATGTATGGGGTCATGGAGCTTACGGACCTACTGGACGGCCAAATAGCGCGAAGGAGGAACTTGGTGTCTGACCTTGGAAAGGTCATGGATCCATTTGCGGATGTCATAAGCCACCTTACGTTCTTCACCTGCTTCCTTGCAAGCGGCATCATGCCTGTGTGGGCCTTCATCCTCATCATGTGGCGCGAGTTCAGCCAGTCGTTCACCCGTATGCTCATGATGGGCAAGGGCAAGGCCATGGCCGCCAACATCTTTGGAAAGGCGAAGACCTGCCTGTATGCACTTTGCAGCGTACTTGGAATAGCCTTCAGGGTGTGCTCCATGCTTGCACTCGATGCCTCTGCGCTTGCGACATTCAAGCTTGTCCTTACGGTGCTCTTTGCGCTCGCCGCATTCGCATCCGTGGCATCCTATCTCATATACGTGAAGGCCATCGTCAAGAGCGGAGCCCTCCACGACATGACCCGCTAAGGTATTCGTACACGAAGGGCTGCACGGCCGCACGCACGGTATCCCAATCCTTGTCGGACACCGCACAACGCACCATAGCCGACGAGATATACCTATCCCCAAGCCTTTTCCTCTCTGCAACCCTTAGACCGATGCCCTTGTCTCTGCACTGCTGGCGCAGGGCGTTCAGGTGCATCTCTGACATCTCGTCCCTAGGTTCGTCGCCTGCGAACATACTCTTGATTCCAAGACCCGGAAGTATCATCTGGCACAGCAGCTTGGAGTTGAGGACCGCATAGGAGTGCGCCCGGCTTCGCTCGACCGTGCTCCACTGAGGTGGAAAATCGTCCCTTCCTATTATATAGGGGCCTCCGGGAAGGACCAGAACGTTGGAAAGACCGTTTGCGCACATATTGGTCTGCTCCAATCTGTCCTTGAACGGAATCTCGATGTTTGAGGTCTCGTGGTTGCCAAGGCTGCCTGAGTCCGTTTTGCCCTCTATCACGAACACTACAACTCCGTGGCTTCTCTTGGAAGCTATCTCCAATAGATATCTATGCCCCAGTGTACAGGGGTTTGCGTTGAATATGATGCATGAAACGCCCTGTGTGCCACCAAACCTCTCTTCGATTGCGGAGTGTGTCTGGGAGAGCCAGGTATCAAGGACATCGGTCTTTGGGTTTATTGCGTTCATGTACTGTAGGGTTTCGTCGTCTGGTTGCATGTGTGAAGGATAGCATTTCATGTGCGTTTGGGGTAGATTGTTGCATGAGAGGCGTAAGGCTCCCCTATGGAGGACGGCATGGACGGCGTTTTTGAGAAGTGTAGGCGTGAAGGGAAGGTGTTGGTGTTTGGGCATCGTGGATACAGCCAGCTGTACCCTGAGAACACCATGGTTTCGTTCGACAACTGTGCAAAGAGTCCCGGCGTGGACGGCGTTGAGCTTGACGTGCACCTTTGCAAGTCCGGTGAGGTCGTGGTTGCGCATGACTTCTCCCTCAAGAGGACTGCGGGGATAGACCGTGAGATTGAGGATTTTTCGTGGGACGAGCTTAGGCGTGTGGATGTTGGCTCCTTCAAGGGTGCGGAGTTCTCGCACGCGCGCATTCCATTGTTGGAGGAGCTTCTTGGGACGTATGGCGACCGCTTCGTATACGATATAGAACTCAAGGTGAAGGCCGGCAAGGTGAATCCTGAGCTTTGCAGGAAGACCTTTGAGGTGATCCGTCGTTGCAACGTGGAGAGGAGCGTGTTGGTTTCATCGTTCAATCCGTTTGCGTTGAGGCGTTTTGGAGCGGTGTGCAGGTGCAGCATCCCTCGTGCCGATATCTTCTGCCATGCTTCAGATGTCCCTCGAATCCTGTGGAATGGGGCGGGCCATATCGTGAGTCGCAGCTCCTATCTCAAGCCGGAGTACAAGCAGGTTTCGCCTTCGTACTTGGATAAGGTTCACGGAATGCCTGTGGTCTGCTGGACTGTGAACACCGTTGAGGATGCAAGGCGTCTCGTGTCTCTCAATGAAGGCCCCAAGGGTATGCGCGTGTATGGTCTAATAGGCAACGACCCCTGCCTTTTGGCCAATGCCGTGAATGATGGAAAATAGGGCCAAAAGAGGGTCGAAAGAGGTTTTTGAACTTCCTTGAAAAAATTTTAAAAAAAGTGTTGACACTTTTGGTACGAATCGAGTATGTTACTCAAGCACGCTCCAATTGAGCGAGCGCTGCAACAGATTTTTACAGAGATATTAGAGAAGAGAAGGTTAAGAAATTAGTTTGCAACGATTGCATTTTTGCCGTTGGTTGCAAGCTCCAATTTTGGAAGCATGAGGGCTTCCTAGTCAATTCGAACGAACTGAGAAAGTAGATGATATGATCAGG
>CAVBWZ010000006.1:0-150790 GCA_963599445.1 Bacteroidaceae bacterium | reverse complement strand
TCCGCTCTCATAGCGACATCATAATGACTGAGATACAAAAAACTTTAAACCTCGATAGGATTCCCAAAGAATCAGTTGCCAAAGAAGAGTTTTACCATTACTATTTCAGTAAATTTGATTTTATATATTAAATATACTGAAACAATGCTACTTGATTACATTAGGAAAAATTACAAGGCAGGAGAACCCATTCTACTGCAGAATATCGAACTCGATATGAAGTATGACAACCTTTGTCAGCAGATAAAGAAACTGATTGACAAGGGAACTCTTTGTCGCTACATGGATGGAATCTACTACCTTCCAAAGAAATCAGTTTCAGGCATTCCCTTTACCCTCAGTGCAGATGCGGTTGCAGAGTTGAAGTACATCAGAAGCAAAACCAACAGTTATGGCTGCTATGCAGGACACACTCTTGCAAACATGATAGGTATTTCAGAACAGGTGCCACAAGTCAAGGAAATCGTCAGCAACAAGACAAGTGCGGCTACAAGAACGGTGAAAATTGGAAAATTCAGTTATATTGTCAGAAAATCCGCTGTGACGATAACGAAAGACAACGTAAAAGCCGTTATGCTGCTTGAAATCCTCAAAGACATAGAAAACCTATCGGATGTCCATGCCAATGCTTCAAAATGTTTGAAAAGCTATATTTCAGAGAATAGAATAGAAAAGACGCTGGTGGATACGCTCATTCCAAGCTATCCACTGAGAACATACAAGGCGATCTACGATATGGAGCTTACAAATGTTTTTGCATGACAACAAACAGGTTTTCAAGGAAGTGGTTGTTGCAACATCTGAAGGTCTTGGCCGATCAATCGATATAATTGAAAAGGATTACTATGTCACAATGATCTTGAAGCTTCTATCCGAGCACTACGACAATATCGTATTCAAAGGAGGCACATCCCTTTCCAAAGCTCTCCATGTGATGACAAGGTTTTCAGAAGACATCGACATCACGTTTTCCGAACATATAGGTGCTTCACGAAGAAAACGGCTCAAAAATGTCGTAATTGCAGAAATAAGTCAAGTTTTAAGATTACCCATCATCAACTGGAACGAACTCCAGAGCGATAGAGATGTAAATGCCTATATCTTTGATTATGAAAGCATTGCGCCTTCCAATAATAAGCTTTCAAATGGTGTGAAACTCGAAACTGCACTAGGCTCCTATGCTTTTCCTACAGTCGAGAAAGAAATAGATAGCTACATCTTTCAATATCTTGAAAGCATTGGAGCAAAGAACCTTATAGAGAAATATGGACTTAAACCTTTCAAGATGCATATCCAAACAGTTGAACGAACTTTCACTGATAAGGTATTTGCTATTTGCGATTATTATATGAAAGGCAAGAGTGTCCGTCTTTCCAGACATTTATACGACATTTACAAACTTTATCCGCTTATTTCATTCGATGAATCTTTTCATTCGCTCTTTGAAGAAGTCCGATTGCTCAGAACCAGTATGAAAGTCTGTCCATCAGCAAAGCCAAATGTGGACATCAAGAAATTACTCAAGGAAATATGCGAGTCCGACTATTACAAAGCAGACTATGAATCCATCACTTCCTACTTCACTGCAGATCCAATCGGTTATGATGACGTGAAGAGATGTTTAATGACCATCCAAGAAACTCTTTTTCCATGCATTATGCAATAAAAACACTACAAAGCAAACACATACAAATACACCGTTTTAAACAATGTTTTACAATGAATCATGTATGCAACAAAAGGAGTACCGCCATACCTGAAACAGTTTGACAGTACTCCTAAATTTAAACTCGCAAGTATCTCTTAATTCTGGATTTCCTTGCCATCAACCCCTACAATCGTATAGATTGATTTGTTCTTTATTTTTAGACTACCATAATTTGATTTCTCGTCACGAACAATTTGTGAATTAGTTGTAACCACAACCAAGGAATCTCCGATTTTGCCAGCTTCAGTGTCTCCAGGAGTAAGCTTAATTTTTACATTCTCCCCCACGTAAAGGTCGCCTCTGCGGGCAATAATTCCAACACCGTTTTCAATATTAAAAACTCCTCCATTCAGAGTGATGATTCCATCGTTTGCAGCGTAGACTCCGCAGGCAATAAATTGGGAAGATACGATTTTTCCATTGAATGTTCCACCATTAATTGTTATATCGTAACCACCAAGTCCTTCCGTTCCATTTGTACCAACTACAAAATTGTCAGCAGCAGAAAAGGTTCCACCGTAAACAACAAGCTTGCTATCCTTCAACACAAGCAAAGCCGCCTCTTGAGCCTTTACTTCAGCGCTAACGATAACAACAGTTCCTCCTGTGGATTCATCGCTATCTCCTGCTACAATAGCACTATTGTTAGTGCTTGTATAAGTTCCTCTTTCAGAAATGGACAGAACTCCACCGTTTATGACTCTGAATGCATTTCCGTGAGACTCAATTGCCCCTTCTTTGCCAATAACAGTCAAATTTCCAGAATCAACAACAATAGCCCTTGCATCCTTCGTCTGCATGGAAATTGTCTTTCCATTCAAGTCCAAAGCCGCCATTACATCTTTTCCAATTCTCACGGAACCAGAAAGCGAAATGTCATTCTGCAAAACAGCCAATTTTCCGGAATTCAATGCATTTACGAGAGAGGCATAGTCACTGACTTTTTTCTCTTCGAACTTTTCAACAACGAACACGCCCTTATAGGCATCATAGGTAGCTACATATCCACCATTTTCAGGAAGGAAGTTTGTATGTGCACCTTCAGCCCAACAATCTTGAGGATTGAAATTCTTGAATTCTCCACCGGTTACAATCATCTTTGCCGTGCCATCTGCACGGTTTGCATCATAGAGATTAAGTACAAATCCATCAGCCTTGACCACTTCCGGGTATTTCTGCTGCACAGAATACCTTCCGCCTTCGATATTCGCAGTACCTTTTTTAACATATACAGCATGGATATTTCCAACGAACGTTCCATTTTCAATCGTAAGGATAGCTCCATCCTGGACATCTACAGGATAGCAGTCATTTTCTTTTGCCTGTAGAGTTCCATCTCCTGTGATTGTAAGGTTTCCATTTTCACGAACCGAAATAAGAGACCAGTCATTCCCACACCACAAATCAGCACTATTGCTGATTGTTTTGCCGTTGAGGTCAAGTGTAATTGTTTTGCCCTCGACAACAATCGTAAGCTCAGGATCAATAGCTTTCAAAACTGTTATAACATCACCATTTTGGGCCGCATCAATTGCATCCTGAAGTGACGTATACGCAGCATTTGTTGTTGTGTTCACTGCAACGATTTCGGTTGAAGCAACGTAGTACTGACTGAAGTGGGTTGTTGTGAATACGAGCTTTCCAGTCTTTGGATTGTAGGAGACAATCGTAGGCTGCATAGCAGAATCTTCGCTTCCATTGTATACAAGCCTAAGACCTTCTTTTGCCGCTGCTGCGCCATCAACTTCAACATCGCCAGGAACGAGTCCTGTTGCGACGTATGTCGCTACAGTAGCTTTCTTTCCGTTGAAGGTATCAACGTTCGCACCATCAACGGTCAAGCTGAGGCCGATTCCCGACACGACGGCTCCATTCGAAGGATTGATGCTGAAGCTCTTTGAAACCGATGCTGGATATGCAGTGACACTGAGCCTTGCTGTTTTCTGTTCTGCCTCAAATGCACCTTCTTCAAAGACAACAGTGGTCTTTAGAGCTTCTCCATCTTCTGCAACAGCATTTTTGTTTGGAACAACACCAACCGAAATGGTTGCGCTTCCATTAGTCTCAATTTCGCCCTCTTCGTTGCCAGAGACTGTTCCATCTTCAGCTTCGAACTTCGTTGAAGTCGTTGCCTCATCGAGTGTTCCACCAATCGTTGTAGTCTGTCCACCATAGACGTTGATGTAGATTGTGTTTGAGGCGTAGACAATCTTCTCTCCATTGACATCGGCAACCATTCTGATCGTTACAGCATAATAGCCGGATTCCTTTTCAATATCTTCGCCGTTGGTACTATCAAATCCAATCTCGTCATCGGCAGTTTCGCTACCAACCTGTTTGACGATTATACCAGTTGGAATATAAGTGACTCCATTAGAATCCTTAAGGACGATGTCCTTGGAGACATGGATAGTTCCTATTCCTTCCTTTTTTGCTTCAACTGCAACTTTGATAGAGTTGACAGAGTTATCCTTGTTTTTTGCAAGAACCCCACTTCCAGTTCCTTCGTATACGAGGGTTTTCTTTGATTCATCAGAGTAACCATAGAGAGTGAATTCCCATGCGCCCTGAGAGAAAGGACCAATCTCCTTCGCCAAATCTTTTCCAATCTCACCGGTTCCTTCGCCGGTTGCAGGACCGCCTCCGACCTTTCTGGCAGAGTATGTCCAGTAGTAGTCGCTGGAAACGAATGCAGGTCTTGACCAATTGAGACCCTTTGCATTGTCATCGGTCGTGAAATGCACATTCACGAGATTCGAATCGTCAATAACCTCGGCCTTGCATGACACGAACATAGCCGTAATCAGCATGACCGCCAATAGGATGAATGACAGTTTCTTCATTTCATCTTTCTCCTTGTTTCTTTATCCAATCCTTGTCCGGCATACGCCAGGCAGTTAACGATTTGCTATCAGTTCAGACCTTTGGAATGCGTACCCATACCATAGGTCGCACGCCCATCGTGTAGTTGGCCGGCATTCCGGTCTCCACAATGGAACCCCTTCCGTTCACATACGCGATGTTGCCGTCCTTCGTGCCTGCGGAACGCAGCCACCAGGAGCTCGCATATGCATCGTCCCTGTATCGGGCGACGAGAAGCTCCATGTCGCCGGTGAATGCATCAATTTCCTCTTTACTTGGAAGTGACACGAAGTCACCTGATATACTAGGTATGATGCAGGTCATCTCCTCTTCAGTGAAAGCCTCCGCAAGGAACCCGCCATTGAGCCATGTCCTAATGGAGCTTGTCTTCCACTTGGAGTTGGATGCCGTGGAATCGAACATCCTGTTGATCAGACTGCAAGGGATGAGGTACTGCGATACGAGAAGTACATCGTCTCCATCCACTGCGGATACGATCCAATTCAAGGTTTCCCCGTTGTAGGTTCCAAACGACACCGTATCACCTACTGAAAGTGTGAACGGATATGCCTCAGGCTTCTCATCTTCAGGTTCAGGCGACATCACGAAGGAAGGAAGCTCCAGAACCGCAGGAGCCTTCTCCTCCATTTCAACCATGGAGATTACAATGTCTCCATTTCCAGTTATAGCATCCCCTCCATTGGTGGCGCATGCACAGAGTGCAAACGCCAGAACAATGCAGGAAAGCAGAATCAAAAGTCGTTTTTTCATATCCATCAGTTCTTCGCGGTGACTGTCCAAGTTCCAGCGCTCTCATTCTTTGATATAACATGAGTATTAGTATCAACATAGGCCGTTGGGTCGCTGTTAAATGTTCCACCAGTAATTCTTATTGTGGAATTATTCTTTGGCGTTGATGTAGAATCAGCATTCTTCTCAACCGCAGAAGTGATACCTTTTATTATTCCACCATTTATGGTAATGGTTGCTTTTTTTATAGCCTTTATTGCAACTCCGATTGACTTTATTATAGTTGCATCTATCGAACCCTTTACACCTTCAGGACAGGAATCATTGACAATCAAAGTTCCGCTATCAACTTTAATCATCCCATCCGTTCCCTCGAACTCGGAACCAGCTGTAATCTTGTTTCCATTTAAATCAATTATTATTTTCTTGGAATTAATTTCGACAGGATTAACAGCAAGAACACAGTTTTTTAACAGAACGAGCTCGTCTCCATCTTTTGCATTAATAACGGCCTGTCTTAAATCATCGGTGTAAATCAAATCGATTGTCTTATTCAGGATACTCCTACTGTCTTTATCAAAAACCTTGAAACCTTCACCGTCATCAACAAGTTTTATAGACGTTTTGATTTTTTCTTTAGAAATAAGATTTTCCTTTATCTTGAAAAAACTTTTGCTTCGAATGTTTTGAAGAACCAAATTTGCTTTTTCAAAAGAATTACTAATCTTTGAATCGATCTTCAAAGAATGCGTATAATCAACCATTTTTTCTACAGGTCTTACCAGTTTTGACTGAAAATAAATCGACCCCACAATCTCACCACTGAAATCGTTATCGAACGAAACAGACAACTCACCAGCATTATAGTTTCCGTCATCAGGCAAGTAATTAACATCAATAGCTGTTTTGTTGTAACCACCACCTTCAGTGTTAAGAATTATAGTTTTACCCGTTATTAAAGTCGCTCCATAATTGCAAGACAAAGCAGAAACAGCAAACATGTTATCTTCATCCCTATGCCCCTCTATCATAAAACTCTCCAATGTCAGATTGCAGTAGTTTTTAATTAAAGTGACATTAAGTCTTTGTGCTGTAGTAAGAGTTCCGTTCTTCAACTTTATCGAGTTGCCCTTTCTAAATTCGAAAGCATTTCTTTCCTTGGAATTACTTGAATTATTTTTTTCAAAAGCAGTGTATTTTTTTCCGTTGAAATCTATGGTTATGTTCTTATTTCCCTCTGGAATCAAGATTCCATCACCATTGTCAACATCTTTCAGAAGAACAATCTCAGCCTTTTCGCCATCTTTAACAGCTTCAACTGCAGTTTTCAAGGATGTATACGCAGTACCAGTCGTTTCATTTACGGCAACGGAGGAAGACGAAGTCACATAGTACAAACTGAAGTGTGGCGTTGTGAATACGAGCTTTCCAGTCTCCGGATTATAAGACACAATCTCAGGTTGAGCAGCATCACTTCTGTAATACTTAAGACTAAGCCCCGCTTCCGCAGCAGTTTCACCATTAACCTCTTCCGTTCCAGAAACAAGACCTGTTGCAACATATGTCGTTACTGTGACTTTGTTTCCTTTGAACGTTTCAACGTTTTTGCCATCGATTGTAAGACTGAGATCGATTCCTGAAATAGGAGAATCTTCTCCATCACTTACACCGAATTTCTTTGAAATAGCGGATGTAGTCGAATAAGCAACAACTTTCAGAGTTGCTTTCTCTGGTGTACTTATAGAATTCTTCGGGAATACAACCGTAGTATCACCGGAATTAAGAGGAGTTACACCTGCTACAGTCAATATGGTAGAACCATCCGAGCCTTTTACAACAGCGCCAGACGTTCCGCCTATGCCATCATCGGCCTCGAACCTTGTGGAGACCTTCACATCATCCAAAGACCCACCAATGGTAGTTGTCTGTCCATTGTAGACGTTTATGTAGATTGTTGTGGATGAATAGACAACCTCTTGGTTATCTGAATTATTACCTTTCATCTCCAGCGTAACGGCATAGGAACCAGACGAAACAGGATACTCCATGTCGGATTTCATATTAAATTCATCGGTCAAAACATCTGTATCAGATGCGGTCTTGATTGTCAAATTAGTCGGCTCAAAGGTGTTGCCAGCTCCATCCTTTAGCTTTATATCTTTGGAAATAAGGATATAGCCACTACCAGTGCTTATGGAATCCACGACAACCTTGACGGCTGAAGCGTTGTTCTTTGAGAGAGATGCCTTTGGATTGGTTCCTTGAAAAACAAGATTCGACTCATCCGCTTCCCTAGTGCCTTTGTAGCCATAAAGTGTAAACTTCCAATCTCCGATGGAGAAGGGCCCCACATTATGGTCAAGTCCAGTTTCGTTTGACTCAGCCTTGCCAATGCGAGTCTTGCCAATATCCTTCGTGGTACCGGTCTGTGGACCACCGTCAATCTTTTCTGCTTCGTAGTACCAAGTATATTCCTCTGGATTGAAATCCCTTGACCATGTGAGACCTTTGGAGTTGTCGTCACTTGAGAACGTTACGTTTACCAAAAGGTCCGAGTCGTCAATGACCTCGGCCTTGCATGACACGAACAATGCTGCAATGAGCATCATAGCAAGAAGGATGCAGGAAGCTTTCTTCATCGTCTCTCTCCTCTTATCAATAGCCTGTGACTGTAATCTCACAGGATCCATATCCCTTTCCGTTGTTGTATACGCACAACACCGTGTAGCTTTGCTTTCTTGGAGCGTTCAGAATGAACTCCGTCTTTCCATTGAACTTGGACTGTCTTTCTCCATCAAGACACCAGAACAGCTCTTCTGTTCTGACAGGGTTCTCCTTGTCAGGGGTTCTATCCACGAATATGAACGTCCAGGTGTTGCCATCGTGGGTATATGTCACTTCGCCCTTTGGTTCAGATGACTTTTCACCTACTTCGAAACCTGGCTTAGATGCAGGGTTTTCATCGTAACGGCCACAGACAGAACAGACGCCATCCTTGTAGTCATGAGGAACCTTCTCCGTTTTTTTGTGATGGCAGACCTTACACGAATACCAGTGGCCGTTGGAATCGTTATCCCAAACAAATTCATGTTTTGAACCATTGGCCTTGTCCACGAAGCCGCAGACATCGCAAACCGGATAATGCATATCGCCTTCGGTGTCACAGTGATAGCTCGTAGTAAATACATGCTTTCCAGTTGCAGGAATCGTCACTTCTTCAAGGCTGGTTTCTTTTTCGCCATTGGCATCGCTGAAGATTTTGCCGCAGTTGGTCCTAGTACAGCGCCAGTACTCGGAGTTTCCTGCCTCACCGCATGTGGATTGTTTGGCAGCTACATGTCCATCTTCAAGCTTGTGTCCAAGAGGTTCGCCGACGGTGAACGTCTCAGTTCCCTTTGCCCCGCAGACACAGCTGTAGTAGTAGATTGCCGGGGAGTCACACGTAGCGCTGGAAACAAGGTATGTGTATGACTCGTTCCGTTGGTCGTATACGTGCTCAGACTTTTCGTCTTTCGTTCCACATACGGTGCACACCTTCCAGTGATTGGAACCATCATTGCACCAGACTGTGGACCATGTGTGACCAGAAGCCTTGTCTATGTATTCCAGCCCCTCGAACTTCTCCGAACAGGCTTCGTTCTTGTAATAAAAGCCGCATGTCGAGCAGTACCAGAATGCATGGTTCCCATCCTTTGTGCATGTAGCGGCGACGGCAGCCACCGCAGTGGTAGCATGGGGTTTCTTATGAATGGTCTCGGTGTACTCCTTCCCGCAGTCGCTGCATCTGTATTTCACGTATCCAGCCTCAAGGCAGGTGGCCTCTTTTCTATCAACCTCAACGAAGTCATGCCTGATAGGCTGTATGGTATCCTTTCTCTGGAATCCACATACTCTGCATTTCAAGAGGTCCCAGCCCGCCTCGTCCTTTGTCGCATCCTTGTGGTCTATGACCGTCATCCCATGGTCTGCGACATTGCTGGTGGCGGAGCATCTCGTGCATCCATGCCAGTGTTTGGCCTCGTCGTGGCTCCATTCCGTGGACCACTTATGACCGAGGGCTGGGACAATCACGTCATCAAGTTCGCTGGAACCCTCTTCGTCGGCGAAGTCCTTGAGGCACCTGTCGCAGTGCCAATGGTCCATGGTTCCTTCCTCGGTGCATGTAGGTGCCTTGTCCTCGACATGCACCATCGAGTGGCCCTTGGCGGGTATCGTCGTATCGGATACGTAGTTCAGGCCTTCCTTGTCCGTGAAGTCCAGCCCACACCTCGTGCAGTGCCAGTGTTCGATGTTTCCAGAAGCCGTGCATGTAGCGTCCACCCTGTCATGGCGCTCCATGATATGGCCGACATCCTTGAGCTCTATGACGGCATCGGCTCCGTTCGAGGAGACCTTGATGGAGACTTCGCCCACGGCCACAGCAACGCCGCCCTCGGTGAGGGCGCGCCCTACTATCCTATAGGAGGCCCTTGGAAGGTCGTGGAGCTCCAATGCGTATGTGGAGCCGACCTCGATCGTCCTGTAGAGGGTTTTGGAGTTGGTTCTGTAGAGAAGCACTTCGTAGACGAGAACCGTCTCTGGAACGCTTGCATCAGGTACAAGACTTATCGTGACCTTCGTGTCCTCAGTTGGATGGAGCGATACGTCGTCGTTGACCAGCTCCTCCTCGAACACCTCCTGTATCGCCGTGCCTCCATTGAACTGTATGTCGCACGAGACTACAAATACGGAGAGGATCGCAAGCATCAGTATTGAGAGCGCCGCAGCCGCCTTGGAAACGTGACCATGTGCCATAATCCGCACCGCCTCAGTCCGCAACGTCCTTGAACGAATACACCATGCCCACCCTCAGCGGAAGCGTAAGGTACAGCGTGGTGCCCAGCCTCACCTCGTCCTCATTGTGGAAATCAGGCTCGAAGGCTGCATTCACATCGAAGCCTGTCGTAAGGTATAGGTTGTCTGCTATGTTCAGCCTTCCGTTCAGCCCAAGCCTAGCCCTGAACCCAAAGGAGCCCACCTTGCCGTATATGCACAGCGCAGGCCCAAGACCCACCTCAAGGTTCAGCTGGAACGCCTCGTACCTCTTCGTATGGTACAGCATCCTCGAGTAGAGGAGCTCCATGGAGTAGACCTCGAAGGCCGCGTCCTTGCTTGTAGGTGTGAAGGTGTACTGGAACGAGAAGCCGTATCCGTTCCCCTTCTTCGTCTCATATGATGCACCGAGCTCGAATGAGAGTGCGGTGTCGAGTCTGTTGGAGTCGTAGTATGCAACGACGGACCTCTTGGGGATGAGGAACGCGGCCATGAAGGGCCATTGGGCCCCTGCCTGCATCCTTACCGTCCATCCCTGCGTTGGAAGATTGTCTTCGTCGTAGAGGCCCTTGGGGTCGTATGTGGTGGTCCTCTTGGTCCACTTCCTTCCGTCGACGGAGGCCCTCACCTGAAGTATGGGGTCCTCTTCTTCGCATGTATGGTATTCCACACCCGTGGTGTTCGAGTCCACGACGTACCATGGGCCGTCGTCGAACCTGAAGGAGAACCAGTTGTAATGGGTTGTACCGCCTATCTGGCTCCAGCGGTAGGAGAGGCTCCTCTCACCTTCCCCCCCCCGTGGGGTTTCAGGGCCTACGACCATCATGGACGATGCATCGTAGGTCTCGGGGGTCTGGGCCTTGAGCACCATGCCCTTGGTGGAGGACCATCTCTCGCCGTCCCTTGTGCTCTGTATGTTGAACGTGTTGTCCACGGATGTATCGACGTCCCTGAACGTGTATGAGGTGACGGACGGATCCAGGACCGTCCACAGCCCTTCGTCCTCGCCGTTGGCCTGCACCCTCACGGCCGTGACCCTTGGGTCCTGGCACGTCCAGCTGAACACCACGTCCGTGGCGTATGCGCACGCGCAGCAGAACATGGCTGCAAGAATCAACGAGAAGACCTTGGCTCTGTACATCTATCCACCCCTCCCTTTCCGTTGCGTCATCAATGCAACTCAAGTGATTTGGACTTTAGCACCCTTGTATGCACTTGTCAAGGTTTTTGGATGTCCACTATGTTTTATCACGGTCAAAAAGCCCTTTAAGCTCCTTTTCAAGGCCATCCAATGTACAAACACCAGCTGGGATTGGGATTCCTGCATGACGAAGGTCATCCGCCAATGTGACAATCAAAGGCTTTGATATACCGACATCCAAAGCTCCAGAGTTTGAAAAGACTTGGGAGGGTGTGTCGTCAGCAACTACATGTCCATCCTTTAGGTAAACCACATGGTCGCAGTATTGGGCTATGTCATCCATGGAGTGGGATACAAGAACTATGGTCTTCCCGGCTCTGTTCAAACCAAGGAGCAATGAAAAGACAAGGTCGTGCATTGCAGGGTCGAGGCCTGCTGCAGGCTCATCAAGAACAAGGACATTTGGATCCATAGAGAGCACGCCTGCAATCGCAACCCGCCTTTTCTCTCCTCCTGACAAAGCCAAAGGATCACGTCCAAAAAAGGAATAATCCAATCCTACTGACTCCAAAGCCTTCACTGCCATGCGTCTTGCAGTCTCTTCGCCAAAGCCCATGTTCAAAGGGCCGAACATGACATCTTTGAGAACTGTGGATTCGAACAGTTGGAATTCCGGGTACTGGAACACCAAACCCACATTGCAACAGGAGCCAAGGGACACATGCCCAGAACTTGGTTTGAGCAGCCCTTTGAGTATCTTAACCAAAGTGGTCTTTCCGCTTCCGGAATTGCCGGCGATGCCAACGAAGGAACCAGATTCAATCGAAAAGGAAACGCCTTCCAAAGCCTTTCGTTCAAACGGAGTTCCTTCATCATAGACAAATGAAACATCGACTATATCAAGTGACATGGAAACACCCTCGCTAAGACAAAAAGCACCAAATAGACGAACATGATGGAATATGCAACGAAATCGCAATGTCCATACACCAATGGCCTAAGCCGCGTAGGGGCATCGCAGGAACCATACAGTCTTGAATCCATGGCCATAGCAAGGTCATCGGCCTTTTTGAAGGAAGAGACGAAAAGTGGTACGACCACGGGGACGAGGGCTTTTGCACGACGTATCAAGCCTCCGCTTTCAAAGTTGGCTCCACGTGCCTTCTGGGCTTCCATGATACGTGAGGCCTCGGTGGATAGGATGGGTATGAAACGGAAGGCAAGCGATATCATGGTTGCAAAGTCATGGACAGGGACTCCTAGCCTTTTCATCCATCCAAGTCCTTTTTCCATGCCGTCTGAGATATCCTTTGGCTTTGTAGTCAGGCATAGGATATTGGAGCCCCAAATCGTCTCTATCATGCGCAAAGTCATGACAAAAGCCTTCTTCAGGCCATCGTCAACGAAGAATATGTTGAAAAGATCGGTGACGACGACTATGACAAGAATTGCTCTGAGTCCACGAAGGACATACTTTACAGGAACGTTTGAAAGCACGACCAGAAACAAAAGAGCAGCAACTGGAAGCAGCAGCCCTGTAACCCCTTGTGCAACGAACACGGACACAAGGTACACGACCAAGGCAACGAGTTTTGTGCGTGGGTCAAGGCTGTGCAAGGAAGAGGAGACCGGGTAGTACCTTCCAAGAACCACATTCCTAGACACCATGTACCACCTTAAGGGCTCTGCAAAGCTCCTCGTTTGTCAGTATTCCGTGGGGGATATCGATTCCAGAAGAGATGAGGCGTTCTGAGAGCTCCGTCACAGGTGGCAGCTTTAGCCCCAAGGACTTCACAAATGGAGCATTTGAAAACACCTCGGTAGGAGTGCCGTCAACGGCAAGACGTCCCTTGTCAAAGACTACTACTCTGTCAGCGTCTATGCACTCCTCCATGTAGTGGGTTATGAGTACTACTGTCATGCCAATTCCACGGTTGAGTCTGTGGCAGAGCTCCAAAACCATCCTTCGCCCATTTGGATCAAGCATGGCGGTGGCCTCGTCGAGCACCACGCACTTTGGCTGCATTGCAAGGATTCCTGCAATGGCTACAAGCTGTTTCTGACCTCCTGAAAGTTTGTCAGGGTCGCTATGACGAAGAGGAGTCAGTCCAGTCAGGAAAAGGCATCTTTCAATCCGAGTCTTCATCTCGTCCAAACCAAGCCCCATGTTCTCAAGGCCAAACGCTATGTCGTCTTCTACGATATCAGAGACTATCTGATTGTCAGGGTTCTGAAAAACAAGGCCAATTTTCGACCTAATAGCATAAATATTTGACTTATCATGCGAATCCAGGCCATCGACAACGACAGAACCGCTGGACGGCACAATCAGAGCGTTCAAGAGCTTTGCGAATGTGGATTTCCCTGAGCCATTGGAACCCACTACAGCAACGAAGGAGCCTTCTTCTATCGAAAGGTTCAATCCAGACAGAGCCTCAACGCATCCATTTCCAGTCGAATAGGAGAAGGAGGTGTCCCTAAGCTCTATCAGCGTCTTCATCTAGAAGCCTACTCCTCGCTCGAAGGCTTCGTCTCTGCAGGAGGCTCTACATCGTAGACAGGAGCACCGCCCCGTTCCGAGCATTTCCTTGGAATGAGCCATTTCTTTATCGCAAACAATCCGGCAATGCAACCCACGCCCATGAAGAGCTGAACCATAGTCCACTCCTTTATGACAAGTTCGCGGACGAAGGCAAGCATGAGGATTTCGATTACGGACTCAAGGTTCTGACTGTTGAGCACGTGTATGAGCTCGACTGCTATTATTACAAGAGAGACATAGTTCACCAGCGCAAGAAGTCCTTTGGTATTGTCTCCCAGTATGTTCTTCATTGCATCGGGAACCTGGAAGAACGAAAGTGCTATTCCAATTATCAGAAACAGCGTCATGATAAGTTCAATGAACGATGTAACCCAGTGTATGAGCTTCTGTAAGGTTCCAACCTTGCCTTGGGTCTCAAAGAAATTAGGAGAGAAGCTATCTCCATGTACCTGTGAAGTCACAACCTTCTTGGCTTTGCTCATATACAACCCCCATCAATCACGCTCATCGTCATGGGTCTTTCGACTCAGTTCCTCTGGATTTCGTTCCTTTGGTCCCTACTCATAGCCACCGCCCAACCTTTTGAGCACCAACGCGGCTACAAGTCCAATGACGACGCCAGCTATTGTACCGCTTAGTATGAGAAATGGCAAATAGTAGACCACCACATTGGTGTCCAAAACGATGCATGCGGTTAAGATTTGGCCAAGATTGTGGAGGACTCCCCCCACTACACTCACAGCCACGCTTCCAAAAAGCCTCGTCTTTTTCAACAATACCATGCCCAAAAGGCTTAGAAGCGCACCTGCAAAGGAATATGCAAGGCTCAAGACAGATCCAAACATCAAAGAGGCCAGAAGAACCCTAAGAAGAGAAATGGTAACAGCTTCCTTTGTACCAAGCCTGTACAGAGCGAACACAACCACTATGTTTGCAAGCCCTACCTTTATGCCAGGAATGGCTACGAATGCCGGAATCTGGGCCTCTATGTACGAGAGGACAAGCGCAAGGGCGATAAGAAGACCCATTTGGGAGACCTTTCTTGTATCCATCTCAAAACTCCTCGACTACAATACAATCTCAACGGAGCCGTCTCCGCCAACAACTGTGACGGTTAGTTTGTTTGGCAGGCATGTTATGCACTGGTTCGTATACCTAACAGCCCCTTGTTTGACACAAAGCTTGTCAGGACAGTTGGCATCCACCATGCGGGCGGAGCCGCCCTCTATGAGGATGATGTTGGAACCACCGTTCAGGACGTATCGACCATCAACGGACAACGGGTACGAACCAATCTCCACACCCTCGACCGCTACGACCACTTTGCTTCCAGTGCCCTCTCTACTTCTTATGACAAAGATAAGGACCACAGAGAGAACCAGAAAGAAAAGAACGAGGCAGGCATCCCTAAGGAGCCTGCCTCTTGAAGAACCACTCATCAGAATGCAGCGAGAACCATTGACACAATGGCAATGGCTGCGACCGTGATTGGAACGCCTCTCCATGCCTTTGGCACGTTCTTCATGTTGATTCTACCCATAACACCCGCCATGACGAACGTGACGAGCATGTATCCAATGCCAACTCCAAGGGCTGAGAAAAGCCCGGTCAGGAACGTATAGCCATTGGACACGTTGAGAAGACAGGCACCAAGCACTGCGCTGTTGAGCATGACAGGAAGATCAAAGCTACAGCCGTCCTTCTTGAAAATGAGACCGGCTGCAGAAGAGACCGCCATAACCACCACGGCGAATACCAGGATGCGAAGGGATGCGGCTGCACCAACCAAGACGTATGCATCAAGCGGCCATGTAATGGCGCAGGACGCTACAACCGCCAATGTTACATACAAGCCTCTGAAAGCCATGGACTTCCAGGACTTCGAGATGTCAGAGCCAACCGACTCGATTCCCATGAAATTGGAAAGGACGTAGTTGTTCGCAAGGACACAGGCGAACATTACAGCAATCAATTCCTTGAACGTCATCACTTTGCCTCCTTCTTGAAGCAGTTGGAAACTGCAAGTAGGATCGAAAACACGATGAATGCACCGGAAGTCTTCGCAAGGACGGGGATGACAAGCGTGGACATGAACGAAAGCTTCATGCCGGCGAATGTCCCAAGACCAAGGACCTCCCTGACAATGGCCATGACGACCACAAGCAGTGCAAACTCAAGTCCTGACACTACAGCGGACTTCAAAGACTCTCCTACTCCGCCATCCGATGCAACGGCACCTTTGAGGACAAGCATTGCATTCATTGCGCAGACTGCAACGTACACACCAAGCATGGAGCTTGCACTTGGCACGAAAGCGGCTATGAGCATATTGGCCATTGAGGCGAATCCTGCGGTAACGATGACCGCAAGGGGAAGTCTCACATAGGAGGACGAAACCTTGCCCAGAAGAGCCATCACAAGGGACGACAGAACCAGGATGCAGAACACTGCAGCTGCCATCACAAGTCCTGCAACCACATTTGTGGTGGCGGCAAGGGCCGGACATGCAGCAAGGAAAAGAATCATTACAGGATTATTGGACAAAAAAGCCTTGAGATTGTTGTTTTCCATCAGTTGTTACCTCCTGCAACGGCACCAAAGGCCTCGAATGCATCGTTTATAGCACACCTTACGGCCTGAGAAGTCATCGTTGCACCGGAAATCGTTGCTTCATCGCCTGACCAGGAAGAGCCAAGGCCAACGAAACCGGCCTTGTATGAAGTAGGCTCAAGAGTATAGGCGCTGAAGTATTCGGCCTCGATGATGAGCTCGTCTGCATTGAATGTGTAGATGAGTCCGTTGGAATCAAGGATCACATATATGACCATGGTTTCGTTTGAGAATCCGTAAGGTCTGCATGTGAAGCAATAGTACGTTCCAGAGGCGCTGTCTGCACGGAAAACCGTTGCAACGGAGTTGAACACTCCATCTACGGAGACCTGCGTGAGGACGGAATCCTCAGGAACAAGCTTCGTAACTTTCCTCTTGTCCTTGGATGCGACCTTGGACATCTTGCCTGCGGCTTCCTCGGAAAGGGATGCAGCCACAACGGCATCGAACGAAGACGTCACATCGTTGGACTCCAGGTCGAACACCTTATAGGACAATGAAGAGTTGAAGATCACAAGATAGTCGTCACCGGACTCATACCAGTAGGCAACACCTATTCCGTTGTTCGTCTTCCATGCGTTCTTCACACCTGCGACCTTTGAGGAGAACTCCGTGATCTGAGCGATTCCAGCAGGGTTTGCAGCTGTCTTGAACACAACAGGAAGCATCTCCGAGATGACTTGGCTTGGCTCCTTCACGCCAGCCCTGATGAGACCATTGGATATCAGAACCTCGAAGGCATCGGCTACTGCATTGCGGAAGGCGCTTGACGAATATGTCACACCAGCCACAATGGAAGTGCCAGCAAGCGTCGAATCCTGACCCACGAACGTTGCAGGATACGAGTCCTGACCAAAGTCCTTCGTTTCAGGATAGGAATCAAGGGATATTCCTGAAATCTTACCATCGACCGTGATTGCGACGGTAAGCTCTATGTAGTCGCCGGTGAATCCCTTGTTCGTGGCGCACCTTACCACATAGCCAAGACCACCGTTCTCCTTCCACACGCTTGAAATCGTCTCAGGGACGCCATCAAGCCCAAGCTTCTCAAAGCCCGATGCCTCTGGCATTACACCATAGAGGGGCTCAAGCTCAGCACCCTGTGCATTGGCCTCTATAAGAGGGGCTGTGAAGATGTTGAGAACCAAAACCAAGGCTGCCATGACGATGAAGACAGCCACAAGAAGCAAAGCCTGTATCGTCTTGTTATTTGCCATTGTTGGAACCTCCAAGTGGAACGTTGTGTGTAAGCTTCTCTACAAAAGGCGTAAGGATGTTCATGATGAGGATCGAGAACGAGACGCCTTCTGGAAGCGAACAGAACCTTCTGATTATGAACGTTATGACTCCGCAGCAGATGCAGAACACAACCTTGCCCTTGACTGTGATTGGAGTGGTCACGTAGTCGGTTGCCATGAATATGGCTCCAAGGAAAAGACCGCCTGACAGTATTTCATAGAGAGCGAACAATGGAGAACCTGTTGCAACAAGGAACAGGACATAGACCGTTGCAATGAACGAAGCCGGCACATACCACTTTATGACCTTTCTGGCTGAAAGGTAGATCCAGCCGATCACAAGGGCTATGATGCAAGTTTCACCAATCGTACCGCCGTGGAAACCAAAGAGCATGTCCTTGATTGGAGGAAGCACTCCGGAGCTCAATACATCCAATGAGTGGGATGCAAGGTTTGCAAGAGGGGTTGCGCTTGATGCGATCTCGACCGTGCGGAGCTGAGGATTTACGAAGGATGTAACAGATCCAAAAGCAATTAGCATGAACACACGTGCTGTGATTGCAGGGTTTGCGAAGTTCTTTCCAAGACCGCCAAAGATGCACTTGACGAACACGATTGCGAAAACGGAGCCAATGACGGCTTCGTAGAGTGCAACCTCCGTTCCAAGGTTCAGCGCAAGGAGGACACCTGTAACGACGGCTGAAAGGTCGCCTATAGTCTCCTTCTTATTCGTACAAAGGTCGAAGATCCACTCCGATGCCACACATGAAGCGACACATGTGAGGATGAGCCAAAGGGCTTTGAGTCCAAAGATGTATATGGAAGCCGCAACAGCTGGAAGCAAAGCCAGTATGACATCAAGCATTATGCCACGGCTGGAAGAGTCGTCGTGGAAATGCGGTGAAGAAACGGTGATAAGATCGTAGTGTTCCATTACTTTCTCCTCCCTCTCATGAATTTCTTGCCTGCTCTGTTGTTTGCGACAAGAGGTCTATGGGCAGGACATACGTATGCACAGCATCCGCATTCCATGCACTGTGCCACATCCTCTTTCTTGAGTATTGCTTCCCTTTCGTCCTCATCGTCTATGTCCAAGGCCCTTGCGAACTCCACAGGATTCAGGTTGAGAGGACAGGCCTCCACGCACTTTCCGCAGTGAAGGCAGGCAGTTGGCTCTATGACTACGGAATCCTTGAGGTCCATTGCGACAAGGGCGCTTGTAGCCTTGACGACCGGTTCGTCCAAGGAAGCGACGGCACGTCCCATCATTGGACCGCCGTCAAGGACGCGTCCAGGCTGGGTCTTGAAGCCACCGCACTGCTCAAAACAGTACTCCATGCTCGTTCCAATTGGTACGATGATGTTCTTTGGATTCCTGACAGCCGATCCATCCACGGAGATGCACTTGTCGACAAGAGGCATTCCGGTCTCGAAGAACCTGGCCATCTTGGCAAGGGTGGTGACGTTCGTGATGATGACTCCAAGGGATGCAAGCCTCTGACCTGCGGCGACGACCTTTCCAGTCGCATTCCACAAAAGGACCTGCTTTGCACCCTGGGGGTATACGCTCTTGAGAGGCTTCACTATGACCGCTGGGTCGTCCTTGAACACCTCCGTAAGGTGGGCTATGGCCTCCGGCTTGTTCTCCTCTATTCCAATGACGTATTCCTTGGAACCGGCGAACCTCTTGAGGATCTCGATACCCTGCTTGATATGCTCTGCATCCTCCACCATGGTGCGGTTGTCTGCGGTGCAGTACGGTTCGCACTCGGCGCCGTTGATGAGGATGGTCTCTATCTTGTTCTTCCTGAGGGCCTCCCACTTTCCATGAAGCGGATAAGCAGCTCCTCCAAGACCAACGATGCCCGATCTGCGGCATCCATCAAGGAAATCATCCAAGGTCTCGAGCTTTGGAGCCTTCATTTCAGGGTCCTTCTCCATCTTGCCATCGCTCTTTATGGAAACGGACTTCTCGCTCACTGCGCTGACCGTTCCGGACACCGATGCATGTATTGGAGACGAAACCCTACCCTCTCCCTCCTTGGCGATCAGCTGTCCAAGATAGACATGGTCGCCAACGGAAACGACTGGCACGGCAGGTACTCCGGAATGCATCGACATTGGAAGAGTCACCGACTCCGGTGGAGCAACAATCTCAGAATGCATGTTCTGGGTAGCCTTGCAATGAGGCACATGCACAGCTGATATCTTTCTTTTGAAAAGCATCGATCAATGCCCTCCTTAATTTGGTTTCAAAAACAAAAGGCGCGACCGCAAGGGAACGAACCACCCCAACCGGTCTCACCATAAATCATTATAGTGCAACGTTCATCTTACCACAAGGTTTTCCAACCCGGAAGTGTATTTCACCTCTCCGTTATGGAACACCCAAACGCACTGCACGTCCCCAAGCCTTTGCACAAGCTCAAGCCCTTCTTCGTATGTCATGCAGTACAACGCAGTCGAAAGGGCATCGGCATAGCCGCTGTCCTTCGTTATGACGCTCAACGATGCAAAGTACTGGGCGGGCCAGAGCGTGTTTGGGTCTATGATGTGGGAATACCTAACGCCACCCACAGTGAAGAACCTCTCGTACTCACCGCTTGTCACGCAGGAGCAGTCGCTGAGCTCAAGACGCAGTGAAAACGAGGAATCGGGATTCTTGGGGTCCTTTATCCCCGTCACCCAACCATCACCGTTTGGCTTGGTCCCTATTATCCTCACGTTCCCACCAATGTTGAGCACGTAGCTCGTAGCGCCAATCTCCTCAAGCCATCTTGCAGCCATCTCGGTTGCATAACCCTTGCCGATTGCCCCTACATCCAACGATGCATCAGGATCCGTTATCCGAACAGTGCAGTTGGCCTCGTCTATCTCAAGAAACTCGAACCCCACATGCAAAGCCGCCTCATCCAGGACATCCTGTGTTGGGAGGTACTTCTCATCTGAAGTGCGCGCATCGTGCCAGATTGAAAGGACAGATCCCATCATGACATCGACCATTCCGTCTGTAAGCTCATATACTTCCTTGCAGTAGAGGAGGAACTCTATTAGCTTTGGATCCACCTTGACAGGGTCGCCGCCAGCCATCCTGTTCACAGTGCAAAGGTTGTTGACTCCGCTGTACTCATAGTAGATGTCGAACAGCTTGTGGTATTCGTCAAGGATTGCAGCAACGCCGTCAGTGCACTCGTTGAAACGCTCGTCATCGTCACCTGCATAGCTGTAGACATACGACACCGTATCGAAGAACGAGAAGTACGCCTTGCCACGAGGTTCAAGCTTGGTTGCAGACGAAACCTTTTTGGAAGACCCATTTGAAGCCTCCGCTCCTGCACCAGCCTGAGAGTTTCTACTGCACCCTGCAAGTAATACTGCAATTAAAAGAAGGCCAAGTGCCAGCACTAGGCCGACACTTGGCGTTACCTTTTTCAAAAGATCCATGGATTAGTTGGCGTTGTTTGCAGCCTTTGCAATGACATCCATCATTCCAGTGATCTGGATTGAGCAGGAAGCGAAGAGCGTCTCGTCAGTCGTTACGACATAACCAGGATGAGCTTCCTCAGCTCCTCTGACTCTGGTTGGAAGGCTTGCAACCTCAGCGGCTGTCTTGCCAGCACAGTAGTCCTCGAATGCAGCTGCCTGCTGGAACCACTCGTTTGTGGCCTCTGAGTACTTGACCATGTTGTAGTCATACTCGAGCTCCTTCTTTGTTCCTCTCCAGGTCTTGCCAGTGACTTCGCCGTCAACATCGACTGTGAACTGTGGCTGGATTGCGTCTGTGAGTGCTGCGAGGATCTTGCCGTCCTTTCCAACGACTGCACCTGCAAACTCTGCATACATCTTGATTGAACCGTCCGTATCCTCGGTTGCGACTGTGGACTCTTCAGCTGTGGAATTGACTGCAACACCAACTGTGAACTCGTCTGCAGTGGAGAATGTCTTGCCCTTTGCATCGTTGCAAGCCTTGACGACTGCTTCTACGAACTCGGTGATCTGGATGGAGCAGGAAGCGAAGAGTGTTTCATCGGCTGTTACGACATAGCCAGGATGTGGCTCGTCTGCACCTCTGACTCTGGTCTGCATTGCTGCAACCTCGTCGGCTGTCTTGCCAATGACATAGCTTTCGAATGCATCGACCTGCTGGAACCACTCGTTCGTAGCCTCTGAGTACTTGACCATGTTGTAGTCGTACTGGAGCTCGTACTTTGAGAGGAACTGCTTGTCTGGGTCGACGTCTGTCGTGCTCATCTTGTTCTGTGCGTCATCGATCTGACATGCAACGATCTTGCCGTTTGCATCAGTTACGACGACTGCAACGATTGCATCGTATGCAACCTGTGTATCGGTGGACTGACCATCATCGAAGACGATGCCCATTCCAAACTTGTAGGTCTGAGCCTGCTTTGCTGCAGGAGCTTCAGTCTTGACTTCCGCAGCTGGTGTTGCAGCTGGAGCAGAAGCTGTAGTTGCCGTTGTTGTGTTTGTTGTCGTTGATGTGTTTGCGGTGTCGGCTTTCTTCGAGCAGGCGACAAGGCAGAAGATAGAACATACAACGAGAAGAGATACCAATGCTTTCTTCATTATAAATTCCTCCGTGCTGATCCATCCCTATATATGGAAACGAACAGCCAACTGATGTGATAACATTTTCAAACCCAAGGGTCAACAAAGCGCAAAGCAAAAACGGGCACCCCAAAATCTTTGGAATACCCGTTATGCTTTTTTTGCATAGCATGGTTCCAAGCCATCCTAAGCCTTTCTAAGCCATTCTAAGTCATTCCAGACCATTTTAGGCTATTCTAAGCCATCATTGCCAACCCAGCAACTCCAACCACTTCCAAACTCTAGTTGACGGATATGTCGCCTGCAACTGTGTTTATGCGCACCATCGCCTTGGCTTCAGCGTTTCCATCACCATATACGGTCTTCACATACCTTGAACCGCAATCCCCGGAGCCGTCGCCAAAGCCAGAACCAAGGTTCACATCCCCCGAAAGGGTCTTGGCTTCAATGTCAGCGGCGATACCTTTTGGAAGAGTGACGTCCACATCTCCTGACGTAGTATGGACATCAAGCAGCTTGAGCTCTCCGGAAAGGTCCAGCTCACAGTCCCCACCCTTGGTGTCCACCTTGAATTCCAAGGCCTCTCCGTCGAAATCGACGTCTCCGTTCACAGCTGAAAGCTCAACATTTCCAAAGGAGGAACTTTCGACATTGAAATCTCCGCTTACGGTGTTGACCTTGAAGGCGTTTGCCTTGACACCGTCCATCTCAACGTCTCCGTTTGTGGATTTCATTGCAATGTCCGCAAACCTGGAGTCCTCCATCGAAAGGTCTCCCGACAACACCTCAATGGAGACATCGTCTATGCTCGACTTCTCGACTTTGAGATCTCCGTTGTGGGAATTGAACGATGCATTTGAGAAAGTGCAGTCCACAAACGAACAGTCTCCATTCACAGTGGCGCAGGTGATGGACTTCACATCAACTCCGCTGCAATCGATATCCCCTGTCGAGGTCGTGACATACACAGATTCAAACCCCTTTGGTATCTTTACCGTCAAAGTGTTCTCAACCGTCACATGGAACTTGAGAAGCCCATTGAGGAAACTCGTCACACCAGTACCCTTTATAGGCTTCACTTCAAGATGAAGTACATCACCTACTTCGTAGTCGTAGAAATAGTGAAGGTTCGTATCCCCGGTCTCCGAATACTTTGCATGCACTTCATCGTCGCTGGAAGGCACAAGCTCCACATCCGCATCAAGGGAATTGACGACCACCTTCCTGATGGCGCTTGAGCCCTTGCAGTCCTGGCTGTAGTCGCACGCAGGCATTGAAGACTCAGGGGCATCGGTCTTGTTGGGTCCTTCGCATGCGTCCTCGGCGGGCAGACTGTCTATCATGTCCTGGATGTCTCCAAGCTCCGCGATTATCTCCTCTTCGCTTCTACCCTGCCTGAGCCCCTCGTCGAAATGCTCGTTGTAGTCCTCGATTATCTCATTTCTTGTCTCTTCGTTGAACCTGTCAAGCCTTGAGGCAAGTTCCTTCATGTATTCTTTTCTGCTCATAGTCAACTCCTTACACCAAAATGCTATACCGTATCATTCGCATCGACTTCTATGAGACTCTGCACCGCATGGGTGAAAGCCTCCCACTCTTCCTTGAGCTGGACTTGCCTAGCCCTACCCTTCTCAGTAAGCCTGTAGTACTTCCTCGCAGGACCCGCCCCTGAATCCACCAGATACGTGGTCACAAGCTCGTCCTCCTTCAGCTTCCTAAGGATTGGGTACAGCGTCCCGCCAGCAATGGTCATCGTCCTTGAAATGTTCTCCGTCAACTCGTAGCCGTACCGGTCCTCGCCCACAAGCTGAGACAGAACACAAATCTCCAACGCACCCTTCTTATACTGTGCATTCATGGTCACTACCTCCACGATGGCTACACTATAACACAAGCTATTATACATTGCAATATATTATTCAAAATTTTAGACCGATGTCCTTAAGCTTTCTTTCTTGAGCTTATGATTCCAATGCTAGATAGGACTGCAAAACCTACTGCATGACCTCATGAAGCGTCATGACAAAGCAGCCCTTGCTTTCATAATATGCAAGCATCTCGGGAATCTTCTTCTTGTCATAGCTGGTGATGCAGTCTTTCAGAACATGGACGGCATATCCGTTTTTCGCCATATTGAAGCAAGTGGACTTGATGCAGGCCGTTGCATCTGCACCAGCGATATAGAACTCTGCAATGCCGTGTTCCTTGCTGAACTCAGCGAACGCCTCACTTGTCAGTGCATTGCTCTTTGATTTGGTGAAGATTTGATTGGATACGACTTTCATCTCAGGCACAAGTTCAGCACCATGAGAACCTGGCTTGAAAGTCCTTGTCCCCTCCGATAGATTGTTGTGTTGGATGTAGACCACCCACATATCCTCTTTTACAGCCCAATCGATGGCTTCATTGACCTTTCCAATGATCTCCCTGTAGTTCTTGGTGATATCGTTCTGCAGGTCTATCACGACAAGTGCGCTATTCTTCATTGCGCTGTCTCCCTTTGAGTTCCTTTCCATTGGTTTGTTGGAAGGGTCTTCGTAAGGACCAGAGTGTATGCAACGGTTATGGCAATCAGAACCACGAGGTGAAGGAGGTTCTTCTCAATGGTCATATCCGCATCGTTTGCAAACGTACCCAGTATGTTTATGGCTGAGTGGGCCAAGATGCACGGAATCAGGCTCCCACCACGATGGAAGATGGTAACGAAAAGGAATCCCACTGCAATTGCAAAGACGATCTGACACAGATTGCTCACAAGATCCATACCGCTACCATTGACCAGATTGATCAGATGCCCAATGCCAAATGTCACACTGGAGATTATCACTGCATGTGTGATGTTCTCCTTTGCAACGGCCTCAAACAACAAACCCCTGAAAATCACCTCCTCCAAGAAGCCTACGCAGAGCATACACACGATGCGGCAGGCCGTTTCCATTGGCGGGTAATTGACGGCGACTCCATTCCAAAGGTTCCCAGTCGCAATGACAACAAGCGGCACGTAATAGAGGAAACGATAGGCAGGTATGAGTGACACGCAAAGGCCGTACTTGTTCTGCAACTTGTTGTTTTTGATGAAAGTGAAGAGGACAATGGTCTGTAGGATGCAAAAGACCGCACTTGCAAAGTATTCGATCCCTATGGCCTTGTTCAGCGGATTTGCAAATGATTGCAGAACGCAATAGAGTACAATCCACACGATTGCAAAGGTAAGTTCGTTTTTCTCGTATAGCTTTTTCATGCTGTTTCTTCCTGTGCTGCCAGTACTGCACCTCTATACGCCTGCTCCAAATGGGAGCTTATAGTCTCTTCGTCGTATTTCAGTGAATTGTTGGCGATGATGCTCGCATACCCATGCACGAACAGGAAAATGATTGTGAAGACCCTTTTCGTCTGCTCCATATCCACTTCCAATGATCTCTGCATAGCCGTAAGGACAGGAGTAAGCTCCTCTGCATCTATAAGTTCAAGCAGAGTGCTCCCGCTGAAGAAGTCGGACTGGAAAAGGAACCTGAACAGATTGGGTTCCTCTATTGCAAAGCGGATGTAATTCAGCCCAATTCCCAGCATTACGCCCTTTTGGGGGCTTTCGATGTTCATAAGGTATTCCGAATGGTAGCGGTCAGCCTTTGCATAGACAGCCCTTTTCAATTCCTCTATCGTTGCAAAATGGTACATGACCGGCTGAGTGGAGCAGTTCAGCCTTTCAGACACAGTCCTTGCATTGATGTTCCCCGCGCCTGATTCTCTTGCAATCTCAAAGGCCGCATCGACAATCATCTCTTTCGTGACTTTAGCTTTCGCAGACATGCTTGCACCTCATTGTATAATTTGAATTATATATAATTCGAGTTATACACAACAGGACAAAGCTTGTCAATCAATTGGATGTGGACTGTGGGATATGGACACCACCAAGGATGTCCAATTTCAATAAAAATCTGAAGATTTGGACATTTTCTTGTCCAATTTCCCATAAAAAATCAAAAATTGGACAACACCACTGACTATAATCCAAAATCCTAGAGAAAACTCGACGGAGTTTGCGGACAGAACAAGGAGGAAGAACCGCGACAGTACTTGGCTGTACGGCGCGGTTCGAACCGACGCAGTTATCACCGCAAAATCCTAGAGTGCAAGGGAAGCCTTGATGAAGCCGTCGAATATTGGATGCGGTTTTGTAGGTCTGCTCTTGAACTCAGGATGAGACTGCACCGCAACAAAGAAAGGATGCTTGTCACGTCCAAGCTCCACAGCCTCTACAAGCGAACCATCAGGAGACTTGCCGCTAAGGACAAGACCTGCGTCCACGAACTCCTTTTCAAAAGCGTTGTTGAACTCGTAGCGGTGTCTGTGTCTCTCCTGCACCAAAGAACATCCATAGAGGCTCTCAAGCAATGAGCCTTGGGCCAATGAACATGGATATGCTCCAAGACGCATCGTGCCGCCCTTCTGAAGGCCCTTCTGATCCTCCATGAGGTCGATTACAGGATGGGCAGTAGTTGAAGAGAACTCGCTTGAATGGGCATCCTTCCAACCAAGGACATCACGGGCGAACTCTATGCAGGCTATCTGCATTCCAAGGCATATTCCAAAGTAAGGGATGCGGTTCTCACGGGCATAGCGGCACGCAAGGATCATTCCGTCTATTCCCCTGTCCCCAAAACCACCGGGGACAAGGACTCCGTTCACCCCGCCTAGAAGCGAAACGGCATCCTCATACGAGCAAATCTCGCTGGATTCTATCCAACGCAGCGAAAGGCGGGTATCGTTCCATATCGCGGCATGGTTCAGGGATTCCACGATTGAAAGATATGCATCATGAAGGGCGGTGTACTTTCCAACTATTGCAATCTCAACATGGGATGTGCTTGAACGGGAGGATTCGACCTTGTCAACGACATCCTTCCAGGAACTCAGCTCACACTCAGGAGCCTGGATTCCAAGGATGCGGCACACGATGTCATCAAGATGCTGTTCGTGTAGCATGAGAGGAACCTCGTAGAGGCTTCCAAGGGTCTTGTTCTCTATAACGCAATCGGGCTGGACATTGCAGAACATGGCTATCTTGGATTTTATGGAGTCCTCGATTGGGTTGTCGCTTCTGAGGACGATGATGTCCGGAAAGAGACCCAAGCCCTGCATCTCCTTGACCGAGTGCTGGGTGGGCTTGCTTTTGTGCTCACCGCTTGATGCAAGGTACGGAACCAGCGTCACGTGGATGAAGAGCCTGTTGGACTCCCCCACTTCGTGGCCTATCTGCCTTATGGCTTCAAGGAACGGCTGGCTCTCTATGTCTCCAACTGTGCCGCCGATCTCCGTTATGACGACATCGGCATTGGTCTTGCTGCCAACGGCGTATATGAACTTCTTTATCTCGTTGGTGACATGGGGGATTATCTGAACGGTGCTGCCAAGGTACTCCCCTGCGCGCTCCTTCTGAAGGACGTTCCAATAGACCTTTCCGCTTGTCAGGTTCGAGTACTTGTTGAGGTCTTCATCTATGAACCTTTCGTAGTGGCCCAAGTCGAGGTCCGTCTCCGCACCATCCTCAGTGACGAACACTTCGCCATGCTGCAGGGGGCTCATCGTTCCAGGGTCGACGTTCATGTAGGGATCAAGCTTCTGGGCGGCGACCTTGAGGCCCCTGTTCTTTAGCAGCCGTCCTAGACTTGCCGCAGTGATGCCTTTTCCTAGGCCCGAAACAACTCCACCCGTTACGAAAATGTACTTGGTCATGGCGCACCTCGAAGAAACAAATTCGCACCTTAGAATACAGAAACGCCCAACCCCTTGTAAAGTTGCAGAACCAACGCCTACGAAGAAATTTCAAACGAATTTTGAAGTCTGTAGCATTCCTAACACTGCGCACAGCGTCCCACAGCGCCATACAACGCCCTTCAACGCCCAAAACACCGATGTCCTTGAAAAAACAAAAACCCCTCCGCACAAAGCAGAGGGGCTCAAAATCCAAATCTTCAAGCAATAGCTCGATCACTTGTTGCTAAGATACTCGTCTATGGCCTTTGCAGCGACCTTACCGGCACCCATAGCGGAGATGACCGTTGCAGCACCTGTAACGGCATCGCCACCGGCGTAGACGCCTTCTCTGGAGGTAAGGCCGTTCTCGTTCACGATGATACCACCATGGGCGTTGACCTCAAGACCCTTTGTAGTGGACTTGATGAGTGGGTTTGGAGATGTTCCAATTGCAATGACGACAGTATCGACGTCAAGCACGAACTCGGAACCCTCGATTGGAACAGGTCTTCTCCTGCCCTTTGCATCAGGCTCGCCAAGCTCCATCTTTATGCACTTAAGACCGGTCACGAAACCGTTTCTTGGGTCGCGTGGATCGTCTGGATTGTTGTAGCCAAGGACCTCGATTGGGTTCTTGAGAAGCTGGAAGTCGATTCCTTCCTCTTCGGCATGCTCCACTTCCTCACGTCTTGCAGGAAGCTCGTTCATGGAGCGGCGGTATACGATGTAGACCTTCTCGGCACCAAGGCGGAGGGCTGTTCTTGCAGCATCCATTGCAACGTTTCCACCGCCGACGACTGCAACCTTTCCACCCTTCATGATAGGAGTGTCGTCCTTCTCCCTGAAAGCCTTCATGAGATTGCTTCTCGTAAGATACTCGTTTGCGGAGTAGACGCCCTTGAGTGATTCGCCTGGGATTCCCATGAAGTTTGGAAGACCGGCACCGGAGCCTACGAAGACAGCCTCGTTGCCCATCTCGAAGAGCTCGTCGATCGTGAGGGTCTTTCCAATGACCATGTTCGTCTCAATGTCGACGCCCATTGCCTTGAGGTTCTCGACTTCTCTAGCAACGATTGCCTTTGGAAGTCTGAACTCAGGGATTCCATAGACCAGAACGCCGCCTGCAACATGCAGGGCTTCATATACGGAAACCTTGTAGCCTTTCTTTGCAAGGTCGCCGGCGCATGTAAGTCCTGAAGGACCGGAACCGACGATTGCAACCCTGTGTCCGTTCGAAGCAGGAACAGCAGGTGCTTCCTTGGAGTTCTCGTTGTGCCAGTCTGCGACGTATCTCTCAAGACGGCCGATTCCAACCGGTTCGAACTTGATGCCAAGAGTGCACTTGCTTTCGCACTGCGTCTCCTGAGGACAGACTCTTCCGCACACTGCAGGGAGGGAGGATGTCTGGTTGATCACATTGTAGGCTCCCTCGAAGTCCTCTTTCTTGATGCAGTCTATGAAGGAAGGGATGTCAATGTTGACAGGACAGCCCTGCACGCAAGGCTTGTTCTTGCAGTGGAGGCATCTGTTGGCCTCGTCGATAGCCATCTGATGGGTGTAGCCCAAGGCCACTTCCTTGAAGTTATGTGCTCTGACCTGTGGCTCCTGCACAGGCATTTCATGTTTCTTAGGATCAATTGCCATAACCTGTCTCCTTAAGCGTTCTTGAAAAGATTGCATGTCTCTTCATGGGCCTTGCGTTCAAAGTCCATGTACATGCGGCCACGGGACATGGCCTCGTCGAAATCGACCTCATAGCCGTTGAAGTCCGGCCCGTCGACACATGCGAACTTGGTGACCTTCTTGCCGTCCTGGTTGAGTGTGAGTCTGCAACCACCGCACATACCTGTGCCGTCGATCATGATCGGGTTCATGGAAACCGTTACAGGAACACCAAAAGGCTTTGCCGTAAGGACGACGAACTTCATCATGATGAGAGGTCCAATCGTAATGATGAGGTCGAACTTCTCTCCGGCTTCAAGCATCTCCTTCAAAGGAACGGTTACATTGCCGTGGCGGCCGTATGAACCATCGTCAGTCATGACGAAGAGCTTGTCGGAGTATGCCTTGAACTCGTCCTCAAGGATAAGGAGGTCCTTGCTTCTGAATCCTATGATACTCGTCACCTCGGCACCCTGTGCATGGAACTCCTCGGCGATAGGCATTGCAATTGCGCATCCTACACCACCTCCAATGATACAGACCTTCTTGATTCCTTCCGTATGGGTAGGAACTCCAAGTGGTCCTACGAAGTCCTGAATGTACTCACCTGCATTCTTGTGGTTGAGCTTCTCAGTCGTGGCCCCCACGATCTGGAAGATGATCTTGACGGTCCCCTTCTCCTTGTCGCAGCCTGCGACTGTAAGAGGAATGCGCTCTCCATCCTCATCAACACGAAGGATGATGAACTGACCCGGCTTTGCCTTGGCCGCTACGAAAGGAGCGACAATCTCCATTTGGGTAACGGTAGGATTAAGATTTTTTTTAGTAGCAATCTGGTACATAGACCCTCCACCTTAAAAAAGTGCCTCATTGTTGCGATGTACGACGTGCATCACGGAAAGCATCCGTTCGCTACAGTACGTACAGAACGAAGTATGTACGAATATACACAAACGCACGCCAGAGGGAAAACGCAGGTCTGCACCTCCCTCCTTACATCCAAATCCCTATTATCCACGAATCAACATATAAAAACAAGTCAAAAGTACCTTGCAACGACTTTTTTGCCTAGCTTGGAAAGGTTGGCGACAAGTTCACGGACCAGCTTCCTTCTATATCCCAGAGCAATGCCGCAATCTGCATTCGCAGGGTTTTCAGCCAGCCCAACGAACAGGTTCACCTCCAAGGCCTTGGACAGGTATCCCCAGACAAGCGAGGCCCCGTCACAGGAAGTGCAATCGACCTCAGCATCCACCACAACGACCCTGGAATACTCCACCACTCTCCCAATTGTGACGATACCCTCCGTGACCAGATCCACCCCTTCGATATGGCCAACAGGAGGAAGCCCTGACGAAGGATAACGAAGGTCCACTTCCAGAGGCTTCCCCAAAAAATCAGCTGCAAGCTGCGCTGTCGTACCACCGCACACAATATGGACGCCTTCCCGAGCGAAGAAAGCTCCAAGCATGGCATCCAAATCACGACTGCACGAAGGAGGACCAAAAAGTATGTTTACAATACGGGGTTGCACAACATCAAAACCAACAGGAAGCTCAAACCTTCGCCTTTATCTCGTTCTCGTAGAACTCCTCTACGGACGAAGGTGTGACAGAGAATATCTCGTCCCCCACAGTGACGCACACGCCCTTTTGGCAGTTGCCGGTGCAGAACGAACCGTCAAGCTCCACTGAGTCCGAAAGGCCGTCCCTCTCCACCAGATCCTGAAGCGTCTCCACGACCTGCCTTGCACCTTTGAGATGGCAAAGGGAACCAACGCATATAGTCACCTTCACAGGAAATACCTCCCATAGAACTCGCGGTCCATGCGGTTTCCAACGGCATATCTCATGGCAGCCAAGAAAGGAACCCATTTGTTTACAGCATATATAGTTGTAGGGGCCTTGCGACAATAGCAGCCAAGGTACTCCCTTGCAAAATCCTCGCCAACCGTGCGAGTGAGAAGCAGGTACGTCATGGCCGCATCGTCATCCCCCACGCCAAGACAGGCCTTTGACCAGTCAAGCGTGAACAGCCTACCATCATCGGCCTCCACCACGTTGGACAAAGTGAAGTCCCCATGGCAAAGCTGGTCCCCCTCGGGCATGGGCTCAAGGTTCCTAAGCAGAGCAAGCTTCACGGAGCTTGGAAGCGTAGACCCGTCCACGGTGGCACGAATGAGGCCCTTGGTCGAAGGCAGGCCGCAGTACGTCTTGGCATGGATGCGAACCTGAAGGTCCACGAAAGCGCCAAGAAGCTCGCCACGACGGGTGGGGACCTGTGCATACAACTGGTCCAGCGCACGCCCCTTCACATAGTCCGATACCAGTGTCCACCGCCCATTCTGCTCCACAACGGAATGAAGGGCGGGCACATCAAGGCCAACCTCGGCTGCAACGGAGAGGAAGAACGCCTCCTTCAATATATACGACATTGGAACGGAGTTTCTGAACGCCTTTATGGACAGGTTCCCGTCATGGTAGACGGTCTTGTCGTTCCTTACAGCTATTATCCTATCCAGATTCATATCAAAGGCTCCTCTCTCGACCCTCTTGCCTGCTATTGGTCCTTGCCATCCGTTGAAGGGACCACGCTCTTTGGAGAGATGATCGGATTGTCTATTATCCTACGCTTTGAAAGGATCATCTGCTCGATGAACATCTGGTCAAGCTTCGTAAGGGTATAGTCCTTCTTGTGTATGAGAACGTCCTTGTAGGGACGCTCGACACCCTCACAGCGCCTTTGCACAAGGTTGTAGCGGTCGAGTATCTCCTGCGGCACAGGGGACACCCACATGAAACACTCGTTGTTCTGGCTCATGAGCTCGAACTGGCTTCCCCTCTCGAATACGAATATGCGCTGGGAGGAATCCTCGGAGATCTCCTCCTTGCTCACAGTCGTGTATGGCACTGATGGAACGTAAGGGTCTGCATGCGCAACCTGTATGAAATACGAAAGGTCGTCAAGGGTTATGACATCCTGATACGCAAGAGGACAGTCGCGGTTCATGAGAAGCACGTAGTTGAACTCCGCAACGAGCTCGTATGCAAAGTTCTTCTCATCAAGCATCTTCTTGTAGTACTTGTCGTTGTTCTCCGCATACCTAACGATTCCAAGCCTATAGTCGTCCTGAAGCATGTTCTGGATGACCATTCTGGAATTGGTCTCCATGTAGAAGAGGTCTATGACATCGTTTGGATCGAGGAGGTTTGAGAACTTTGCAAAGCCATCTGCAATGTATGAGGCCCTTGGAGCGGAGACGGAGAAGCGTTTCTTCGCCACAGTACCCGTCTTGAGGATCTGCTCCACTTCATCCACCTGCTGAAGGATGTTCTTTGCATACTTGACGAATATCTCGCCTTCAGGCGTGAGCGTCATGCCCTTTGAGCTGCGGTCGAACAACGTAAGTCCAAGCCCTGTCTCAAGTTCCTTTATTGCCCTGCTTAGATTCGGCTGTCCAACGCATAAAGTCTCAGCCGCCTTGTTTATAGAATTGGTCTCCGCAATCTCGACGGCGTATTTCATGTGAAGCAGGTTCATTAGGGCCTCCGCACATCAAATTATAATGAGAAATCGCAGTTTTGCACAGAGACCCGCCATTTCAATTGCAAGTCTATTTTGTTGACGTATGGAAACATTTATGCTAGCTTGTTAGAAACGATTGCGGGGAGGCCCATGCATTCCCGCCAAATTGGAATCCGCCCTACCCAAGGGCATCAAGGAGTTCTTGTCCATCATGGATGACGGTAGTAAACCTCCTCTGTTAGGGGTATTGATTCTGCTGCTGAGCGCAGCCTATTTCGCATTGACTGAGACGTCCATCTCGTCAGTATCAAAGAACAGACTAAAGGCCTCGGCCGATCGCGGCGACAAGGGAGCAAGGAGAGTGCTTGCCGTACTCGACTCCTTTGACCAGGCGATAACCACGCTGCTTATCTGTACGAATATAGTCCACATTGCAACAGCTGGAATCGTAACGGTATACGTTACAAAGAAATGGGGCTTGAGCGCCGTCACTCTCTCGACGATTGTGACGACCATTGTGGTGTTCTTCTTTGGCGAAATGCTGCCAAAGAGCATTGCAAAGAAGTACCCTGAGAAGATAGCCACACTGTGCGTCCAGCCGCTTAGCTTCTTCATGAAGCTGTTCAAGCCTGCGTCGTTCCTCCTTACAAAGATAGGACAGACCGCAGCGAAGCACACGGATGCAGGCCCTCAGGTATCCGTCACAGAGGATGAGCTCCAAGGCATCATAGAGGACATGACGGAGGAAGGAGCGCTTGACGAGAACCAAAGCGACCTCATCTCGTCCGCCCTGCAGTTTGGAGACGTCACGGTTGAGAGCATCCTGACCCCTCGTGTAGATGTGTGTGCAATAGACGTAGAGGAAGACCCCTGCGTCATAATCAAGACGATAAAGGAAGAGGCCCACAGCCGCCTTCCGGTCTACGAAGGATCCATAGACAACATCATAGGTGTCCTCCAGATAAGGAAATACCTCAAGTCATACCTTCAGAACGGAACAGCTCCTGACCTGCGCTCCATGCTTGACGAGGTCTACTACGCCCACCAGAGCATGGAGATACACGAACTGCTTCCGGAGATGTCCAAACGCAAGCTCAACATGGCCGTCATCACCGACAGCTACGGCGGCACGCTTGGAATCGTCACGGTCGAGGACATCCTTGAGGAGCTCGTTGGAGAGATATGGGACGAAGACGACATCGTAGAGGAGCCAATCGTAAGGAACGACGATGGAAGCTACACGGTGGACAGCGAAGAGACCCTAGCCGATGTCTTTGACACCATTGGTTTCGAAGACCCCGACGAGGACGACAAGGATACCGCGAACCTTCTTCTTGGAGAGTGGGTGTACGAACACTTCAGCACGATTCCAAATGAAGGCGACAGCTTTGACTACTACTCCCTCAAGGTCACGGTGAATGAAATGGAGCACAACAGGATTCTCAATGTCAGAATCGAAAAGATAGAGAAGAGCGAAGATTCGGAAGACCCCGCCAGAGCGCCCCAGAGCGCCCAGTCCGCCCAGAAAGCCCAAACAGAGGCTCAAAAGGATCAGGGCTCAGAGACATCGGTCTATGAAAAGGACCGGATTGCAAGTACGGCCGAACAGGAGGTGCAGAGATGATCGCCTTGTACCTAGTGATAGCAGGAATAATCGCATGCCTGTGCCTGTCGGCATTCTTCTCCGCGTCCGAGATGGCCTATTCGTCATGCAACTCGATGCGGCTTGAAAGCATAAAGGACGACAAGGGCAAGGGCTGGAAGAAAGCGGCCACGGCAATGAAGATCGTGGAGAACTTCGACCAGGCCCTGAGCGCAATACTCATAGGAAACAACCTCGTGAACATTGCCGCGTCCTCCATGAGCTCCGTTCTGGTGATAATCGTGATGACGGCGGCGGGTCTCAACCCTGACAACTACGGGTGGCTCTCAACGCTTGTCATAACGATTCTCGTCATCATCTTTGGGGAGACGATGCCAAAGATATCGGCCAAGCGCAATGCAACCAAGATAGCCATGCGCAACGCACCGTTCGTGAACTTCCTCATGATTGTCTTCAAGCCGATAATCTGGCTTGTGGTCAAGACGATAGCGCTCATAACCAAGCCGCTCAAGGGCGAAGAGGATGCAAACCAAGAGGAATCGGTTGAGGAGCTGCAGTCCATAATCGAGACGGCGGAGGACGAGGGCATCATAGACGAAGACGACTCGAACCTCATGCAGGCGGCGATAGACTTTGCGGACAAATCGGCCATGGATGTCATGACGGCCCGCGTGGACGTATGCGCCATAGACATCGAGGACTCGTGGAAGGACATAAAGAAGACGATCGACGGCTCAATCTACAGCCGCCTCCCCGTCTACGAAGACACCATAGACAACGTCATTGGAATCCTCCACCTCAACAAGCTCTTCAAGACGCTTGCCAACATAGAGGAGCAAGGCAAGGCCGTGGATGAAGAGGCCCCAATCGACATCAGAACGCTGCTCATGCCACCCTGCTACGTCTACAAGACAATGAAGCTGCCAAAGGTCCTCAACCAGCTCAAAGGTGCCAAACAACACCTTGCAATCGTGACGGACGAATACAGCGGCACACTGGGCGTCGTCTCCATGGAGGACGTACTTGAGCAGATAGTGGGCGAAATCTACGATGAAACCGATGTCGTTGAGCCTGAACTCGTGAAGCACAACGACACCGAGTTCGAGGTGGACGGCGGCATGCCGGTGGACGACCTGCTGGAGCTTGCAGGCATAAACGAAGACGATTTCGATGCCGACAGCAACACCGTGGGCGGCTGGACGATAGAATCCATAGGCTCCTTCCCCAACGAAGGCGACAGCTTCACCTACCGCAACATGACGATCAAAGTCCTCAAGATGGACGGAATGCGCGTCGAGAAGGTCATGGTGAAGATAGACCCAAAGGTTGAAGAAGAGTAGATCTTTGCCTGTCTAGCCACTCTAGCCTTTCCAGCCACTCTGAGCGTTCTAGACGGTCTAGCCAATCTAGAACGCTCTGGTTTTATTGTATACCACTATACATGAATCCTAGATACAAACTGGAATTAGCACGAGGAGCGCAGACTATTGTATAGAAAGTATCACCTGCATCTGTTACGATGGAAGAAGTAGGCTCGTTGCCTTCCATGTACATGTTCGAATGCTCACCCTTGGAATTGCACACGGTGATGACTGCCTCGGATGAGCCTTCGCCGTTGACGAACAGTCTATAGATGGCCTTTTTGGCATTTGTGATTTTATAGAAACAATATTCCTGGTTGTTGAATCTGTAGTCATTGAAATTGACGCTTGTATCCGCCTTCTCCCAATCTCTGATCGCGTAACCTGATTCACCCCATACTTCAATCTTGAACCCGTTGGGAATCTCCCATGTGTAGTTTGGATTCGTGATTTTTACAACGCCATCGGCCAAAAGCTCATCTCTTGTTATTACGGTGCCCTTTCGCCATTTGTCCTCGTCCTTTATATCGATTACGATAGAGACTTCTTCCCCATAGACCTTTCCATTTCTCTTTCCCATTATGAGGGTCCTTTGTGTAAAAGGTATTCCCGTGCCGGATTCGATGTACGGAGTTCTGAATATCCTGTCGTTGACGGAAGAACCATCATAGATTACATCCACAGTCAAAGGCCTCTTTCCTATGACATAGAAGAATTCATTTCTATACTCGGGGCAGACATCGGTAGCAGAGAAGGAAACAATGATTTTGTAGAAACCACTGTTGATTGTATTGCTTGCGCTTATGGTCTCCCCTTTTTCATTCCGGTACTCTATGGAGAAATCACCACCTCCTGGACATTTGAAATCATCCATTCCTAAGGAAATTGGCTTTCCATCATAAACCTTAGTGAACTCAATGCCTTCAGCAACGGAAATTTGTCTGGTATCTGAACACGTATATTCACATGAAGAACAGCGTCCGTAGACTCTTTCGAATCCCGATGCAAAGGAATACCAAACGATACTGTGCTCATCTTTGCCCTTTGGTTCCAGTTCACCCTTGTGTTCACATGTTACATCGTACCAATGATGTGTCTTGTCATAGGAAAGCGTATCTGAGAACGTATGAATATGTTCTATTTCTGGATTTTCAGGGTTCTCGGATTCCTTACCAGGTTTCGTTTCTTCACTTCGTTCCGGCTCCTTCTGGGGGGGGGTAACAATCGAATCTTGATTGCAGGAAACTGCTAGAATACAGCAGAATGCAAATACGGCGAGCAGAATAATAGTGTTCGTCTTCTTCATAACAACCCTCTCTTTGTCGTTGGACAAAGTCAATACATCCTTAACAAAAGGGTAACACAATAGTTACAGGTTTACTAACTTTTTTGTTGAAGAATCGAAACCAAGACATCAGCCGAACATCCAAGAACTCTGAGCGTTTAGGGCTTTTGTGGCTTATGTGGCGCTTGAGGTGGTTGAGACTCTTGTGGCGGTTAGGACGCTTGAGACGCTTGAAGACAGTTGAATCAAGATTGAAGTAGAGCGTTTTAGAGAGTACCTGAGCGCACCTGAGAGTCCCTCAAGCACTAAGCCCAAACTGTTTTTTTTGATTAGCTAGACATCCAGTACCAGCACCTGCGGAAGACGGCAGGATGCGGCATGGGAGGAAACAGAATCAGCAATCATCTCCCCCACTTCCTTGGAGAGCACCACAGCACCAAGGGTTTGGTCGCACAAGGCCTCTTCGAAGGCGTCCCTAGCCTGTTCTTCGTTGGAGACAGCTACAGCTTCCACCCCAAACAGGGAGAAACCCTTGGCCGTCTCTTCATTTGCTATGATGCGGTATCTCATGCAAGTGATACTAGCACTTATAGAGCAAAAATCATATCCCAGAACTGGTCTTCAGTTACAAAGCCATCCACTTCCATGGACAATACACCATCGTAGTCACCAGCGATATCAGATGGAAGATAGCCTTCAGTGACTGCTGCAGACAACTCAGAAACAAAGCCATCAAAAGCAAGGTCCTTCAGCAACAGAACCATTCCTGAATCCTCCACTTCAGGAACATCGAAGACTACAGCATAGCGCCCATTCTCCACATTGAGGTCGAACATATAGCGCCCAGGTGCAAGCTCACTCATTACAAAGCGTCCAGTGTCGTCAGTGAAGACATAGGCAATGTCCATTGGAGTCATTACGACATCTGTATCATCTGAAGTGGATGATTCATCGAGAGACAGCTCGTACACTGGCGACGAATACGAAGAATAGGGTTTCCCATCAACGACAAGGAGGCCCGTTGCCGTTGTAAGGGCCTCGTAGGAAATGGATGCAACGAATCCCTGCACTGCATACGGGGTCATTCTATACAACGATGCATTCGATGCCAGCAGGTCCCCCTGCGTTATGGAGACGAACACATTGTTTGGCACATACAAGGAAAGCCCACTGTAAAGGAAATTTCCAAAGGTATTGGAAAGCGCCCGCGAATTGGAGTTAAGAGCCTGCGATGCCGCAACGCCAATGTTCGTTGCCTTGGACTGCGGAGACACTATGAGAAACGGTCCACCTATGCTACTTGCCATTGCAAGATGACCATCGGCAAAGGCAAATGCGGTGCTGATGGAAAGCGAGGTATTGAACATACTGTATCTGCTACGAGCCTGCTCCCTAATGGAAATGGCCGCAAGGTCTCCCCTATACGTCCACGACGCACCAAGGCTATGGTTCAAAAGGTCGCCCAGTGAAAAACCCGCAAGACTCAACCCAAAGCTCGACCGTCCGGCACTATGCGAAAGCCCAACGTTGGCGGAAGCCGTGCGCCCCGTCCCCATGGAAGTCGATGCATTCACGCTGGTCCTCTGACCTATGGATTTAGAGACCCCTATCGTTGCATTCGCTGCAAATGAGGTATCCATGCTTGAAGACAAAGAGACATTGAAGCCATCTCCAAGAGGCATAGACATGGAAAGAGAACCACGGGCCGAGAACGAAGATGAGAAGGACAGTGACAGTCCCGTTCCAATGGCTAAACTTCCGAGTTTGAATGAATATCCTGCATTAATAGCAAAACTTGAGGCATTATGCCCAATCGAGAAGGCAAATGACAATGACAGTGGCTTCAACGCAGCGTTTGAGAACGACTGTGAAACGCTTCCGGAAAGCTTTGCATCAGAGACACCTCCATCCGTAGAGGATACGTTTCCAACGAAGTTGAACCGTGTAGTTCCAAAACCCGTTGCAACTATGGATGAGATGCTTGCCTTGAGAGAGACGCTTGAAGCTCCGTCAATGCTCTGACTCGTTACTGAAAGCGCATGGCTTTGGGTGTAGACATGTGAGAATCCAATCGTCTGCTCCCAGAACATACCAATGCCGGACACGCCAGCCCCCAAAGGAACGCCAAGCCCAAGCCTCCATACATCATCGCCTTTTGCAAGAAGAGATGTATCGTAGTCCTGACTGAACACCAAAGTCCTATCAAGGCTTTCATCCTCTCCCATGGAAATTGGATGTATCTTCACCACTATGTCGTTCGTCCCTTGCGAGAACACGAAGTCCCTGAGAAGGTAGATACCAAAGCTCAAAGCCTTCCTGTATACGGTTCTATCGTTTATTAGAATCTCGACCACAGAGTCTTCGTCAAGCTCTATCATTTGGGAATACTGATGCAGCATTGCAGTGTCGGTTCCAAACGAATAGCTCTTCTCAAGCGTTATGCCAAAAGGACGGCCTTTGCTGAAACCTGTAGCTCCAACCCCTCCAAAAGACAACCTCAGAGACTTGTCAGGGAAATCCTTGTAGCCATATAAATTTCCAATCGATGTCCTTACACCAAAGCTTCCGTCATACACAACGGAGACAGGCAGGTTGAATGTTATCCCCAAGAAAGAGAATGTGTTGGAAAGGCTCAAAGAAGCTCCGTATGAACCAAAGTTGAAGGATCTGTCATGCTGGACGTTTGCGGTGAAGTTCACATTGCTTATGAAGGAGAATGCAGCAGGTTTTAGCTCAACGGTTCCCATGACATCGTAGCTGCTTATCTTTGAACGTGACGAGTTGCCTCTTATGGATATGGTTCTTACCGGTATCTGGCTTGCCGAGAAGTCAAGATACAGTTCAAGGGCATTGGAATCGAACCTGGCAGCCTCTACATGCGGCAGAATATCGTCAAAGGAATAGAAGTCATTATCAAAAGCAAAGAACTCGTCAAAACTTGATTGTGACAGCAGGGGCTCAAGGATTCCAACAAGACCGAATCTGTTGAACGTGGCAATTCCTTCGCTAAGAATCGTCTCGACTGCGCCCTCGTATATATCGTTGACATAGACACTTGTGTAATAGATACCATCTGGAAGAGCCAACTCGTCGTCGCTGAACACGAACTGAGACCAGTCAATTTCTTCATAGCGACTTACATACTCTACGGGCTCAGGCTCAACGATGATCTCCGTTGCAGGCATGTCGTATACTTCCCCTGCTGGAACAAGCTCAGCTGCAGGCATTGGCATAGGTGTCAGCGCGGGTTCGGCAGCAGACTCCTCCGCTTCCACAACAGGGGAAGGCTCAACGACATTGGGCTCAGGTATGGCTTCGTAGCATTCGTCGAATCCAATGGATGGCTCGAAAGAGGAATCAGCTGGCTCAGAGGAAGACGTCTTTGGTCCATAACCGGCCTCAATGCTGCACTGTCTATACATCACAATGCAGCAAAGTACTATGGCAAAGAGACATACTATCGTAAATGGAATTCCAAACAGCTTCCTACGACTCATAGCAAATTGAAAAAGAGAAAACTGGAATCTACACCTATTTGTCGTAGCTGAATGAAACCCTGTAGGTTCCACCCTCTACGAAGGAAAGGCCTGTAGGCCACGCAATCGTCTTGGTGACGGTCTTCTTCGCAAGGATGTTCATGGAGTCTATACCGGAAAGCGCCTCGGAACCTGAAAGCGTCACACTTGCACCAGTGGCGTCCGTTACGGTCAGTTTGGCACCAGAAAGGATCTGGTGAACGTTGCCGCTGTTGCGAATCGTCACGTCCAAGACGGGGTTGCCTTCATCATCCATGCAAGCTGTCACGCTATCCACACCAACGGAGACCTGCTCCCTCGATGGCGACACATAAAGGCTTGTGACATAGACATATAGAAAGTTGAACATGCTTGAACTATCCTGAGACGAGCCGGTTGAATACGGAATCTGCTCAGCCACAAGACGATAGGCCTTCTCGCTTGTCACGACGCTTGGTCCACGATAGCGCACACGCACGACATACGCCGACTGCGCACGCACAATCACCTGGGAAGGCGTCAGCAGGAACTCGCTTGACGAGGTCTCAGAACGCACCTCATTGCCAAACTCGTCCATATCCCTCTCCAAGACCGATATCCTTACGGCTATGTCTTCATCTGAATCGTTTACAATCGTGTATGTCTTCTGCGTGTCCACCCCACTGGCTCCAAACGTCTGCTCCAACGGTGAAAACTGAAACGCATACACCGCGCAGACGACACACACCGTCAAAATGATTGTTGCAATTGTCTTCTTCACTGCCATTTACCTAATATCTACGAACAAACCCATACTTACGACAAAAGCCACCTGCTCCCGCAGGTGACTTGGAATAACTGCTGAACCAAAAGCTTATGTTGTCTCAAACTCAAGCTTTATTGTCCCCGTGTATGTACCAGCAGCCAAAGATTCCTTTTTTGTCCAAGTATATTTCCAAGTAGCAATCTCGCCTGCAGCAGTCTTTTCACCATCATAATCGACTGTAAAAACAACAACGTTATTAGTTCCAGTGTTATTAGAAATGGTATAGTAGTCGACTTTGGTTTTTCCATCGAAATCAGATACAGTAGGCACATCTGTGGTCTGGTCGGTACCAGCCATTGCCAATGCAGAAGCCGTAATCGTGAGCTTGTACGTACCTGCGCTTCTAATGTAATCCACATCAGTAGATACACCATCAACAACGGAAGAACCAACGTGATGAATTGAAATTGGCAATTCAACATTTTGCTCAGATGGGTTTGGAACGCCAATAGAAACATTATCAGCCTCAGGCTTGGCAAGTGTTTCACCGCTGTACATCTTGAAACTGGGCACGACTTCTGCGATTTTCGTGGTAAGATGAATAACATCACCAGTTGCAGCAAAACATGTGCCTACAGCGGCAACCAAAACAAAAAAGATCAAAAGTGCTCTCTTCATATTCCCAAATCTCCTGTTTTTGAAAAATTCCTTTGGCAAAATACAGTATTGAGAATACGGGATTCTGTTGTAGATACAACATATGAAAATTTTATTTCAAAAAAATTTGAATTTTACAAGTCTTTTACATTTCACTTGTTACATGAACCGTTATGTGGTTTTTATTGTATGTTATGAGACCTTCCTTCTGCATCTTTGACAGCTCGTTGCAGAGCGCAGAACGATCGGCATTGAGATAATCGGCTATCTGCTGGCGATTGTATTTCAGGTCAAAGGTGTAGCTTCCTGCCACCTTTATCTGCTCGGAGAAGTATGACAGTAGGCGCTCCCTTATGGTCTTGGGACTTGAATGGATTATCTTTCTGAGAAGCTGGAGACTTCTGGTGACCGACACGAAGACAAGGTTCTCTATCATCTTCTGATGGCACTCGCATTCGTTCTTGCACCGCCTTAGAATGGAAGCCGCCTCAACGAACATGATGCGGGAATCCTTTCCAGCCCGGACTGTAAGCAGCAGCGGACTTTTCGCACCACAGGCATACTCCTCACCAAAGGAACCGCCGGTTCGAACGTCCCTTACTATATGGTTTGTACCCAAGGCATCGCAGAACTCCATCAGAACACTTCCAGACAACACAATCCCGACTTCCTTGATTGGAAACCCTTCTGGGAAAATCAAGGCTCCTTTCTTGTATGTCCTGATACTTGCCTTCAAGCACTTGAGCATGGGCTGTATCCGCTCTTCCTCTATTCCGCTGAACAGCTGAGTGTTGGTCAATCCTTGTACCATTTGGGACTCCTCCAAATTTTTCCGCATCAATCATATTGCGTAGCAACGTCAAATCAATGTAAAATTTCACCTAATTCCTACGTGCCGGTTTAAAAAGTTCGTATAACAACATCCTTCTTTTAGGATTTTAGCTATACAATGGGGTTGGGTAAAGTAGGAATTCAATGATTTGGAGACCTTTGGATGAGACACATCTGCAATGTCTGTGGTTGGGAATACGACGAAGAAAAGGGCTACCCCTTCGCCGGTATCGATTCAAACACATCCTGGGACAAGGTTCCTGAGGATTTTTCCTGCCCGTTGTGCGGTGCTGGCAAGGACAACTTCAGAGAGATTGGCAAGAAATAGACAGCCTCTCATAAGTTGAATTTCAATCGAAAATCGCTTGATGGTAAAGTATTTGTACATTTGAAGTAACCGGGGGGGGGGTATTTCAGCCCTCCTTTTCTTGTTTTTGCCCTCGTAGCTTGAAGTTATGCACAAGCAATACACAACTTATTGCAATCAAAGAAGATACTCGTTTATAAGAATGTCTACATATTCAATACTGAGAGGTCTTTCCTCACACTCGAATGTAAACAGCAGGTTCTTTCCAAGAAACAGCCCCTGCTTCGCATAGGTCTCAAGCTTCCATTGGGCTATGGAGAAATAGTCGTTGTCGCTCATCTTTCCAAAATGCTCCCAGTAGTACTGTTGCAATGTTCTCCTGTTGAGAATCTTGAAATCAGGATATACAAGGGTGTGCTTGTCTGCATACAGGGCAGTCTCATAGAAGTATGGAATACCTGCTGCACGAAGGCGGTCAGCTATGATGACCTCGCTCTTCGACCTCACGTATTCACCGCCCATTGTCTTGAACCGAGTCCAGGACTCCCTCTCTCCATGGCTGCTGTTGACCCACTTCTTCACATAATCAGCATCAGGGTCATAGGGAACTATGAGTTCTACGAGTTCCTTGGGTAGTTTTTCAAGCACGGACTTGGACATTGCCTTGAAATCCCCCAAATCCTGAGACTTCTCCAAATCCTTGACAGCCTTGTCCAAAGAGGATTTCTTTAGCTTGAAGAATTTAAGAAGCTCCTTGTCGTAGCGTTTCTGGGCAAGTGCGGCAATCGTTGCCTTCTTGTCCTTGCCTAGATACTCCTCATGCTTGGAGCCTGCGTTGAGAAAGAATCTATTTCCAGATTCACTAGGCCGAACCAAGAGAGAACCTTCGACGGCTGTTTTCAATCTTGCTTCCAAGACCTCTATAGCCTTTTCTAGGCGCCTCGAACTTTCTTCAATGTCCAACACAAGGTTGCTAATCTTCTGCATAAGAATATGCTATGTCCAATTTTTTGAATTCACAAGCTTTTTGGACACTTTTCTGTCCAATTTTTGTTTTTTTACAAAAAATTGGACAGTCTCAAAAGAAACAACCTAAAAATTCAGCATATTTGAGGATGGGAACTTGGGTTCGCTCGTCACGTTTATGCCAAGCTTCCTCAAACCGGAGGAGTCTCCCGCAGATGGGATGTGGCTCATATGGGATTCGCACCCTCGAAGCAGAGGCAGCTCGTCCAAAGCCTTCTTGGCATCCTCGTTTATGGCAGCGCTCATGGCAAGGCAGATCAAGGTCTCATCAAGGTTTAGACTCACCCCGCGCCCGCGCAGGACATCCCTCTTCATGGCGGTGACTGAGTCCACGACCTGGTGGGGAATGAGCTCAACGCTCTTGTCTATGCCAGCCAACACCTTGAGGGAATTGAGGACCAAAGCGCTGGAAGCATGCATGAACGAGGAGTTGTGACCCGTCACGAAGCGTCCATCGTTGAGCTGTATGGAGGCGGCGCACGTTATGCCGTCCTTGCCCTTGCCTTTTGCTATCGCGTCCTCAAGCGCCGCCATAGCAACGGGGACTGTAGGTCTGTCCTCGCACTTGAGGTCCACGCGCTCCATTATGGAAAGGCAGCGTCCAACGGTCTCCTTCGTTCCAATTCCCTGAGCGTACTCGCAGGCGGCACGATAGTAGCGCCTGATTATCTCCTGATTGGCAGCTTCCCGCACAACGGCATCGTCTATGATGCCAAAGCCTAGGCGGTTCACTCCCATATCGGTTGGCGAGTTGTAATCCAAAGAGCCACCAGTGATCTTGTTGAGGATCCTCTTCAGAAGAGGGAACGCCTCCATGTCGCGGTTGTAGTTCACGGCAATCTCGCCCGTGGACGAAACGTAGAAGTGGTCTATCTGGTTGTAGTCTCCTATGTCCGCCGTGGCGGCCTCGTAGGCTATGTTCACAGGATGGTCTATTGGAAGGTTCCAGATTGGGAATGACTCGAATTTGGCATAGCCGCTCTTACGTCCGGCCTTGAAGTCGTGGTACATCTGGGACAGGCAGGTTGCAAGCTTTCCGCTTCCAGGGCCGGGGGCTGTGACCACCACTACGGGTTTCTCAGTTGGGATGTATGGGTTTGCACCATAACCTTCGTCGCTTACCACCATGTCGACGTTCTCAGGATAGCCCATTATCTCCTTATGGAAATAGACGAGCACCCCACGGCGCTGGAGCATATCAGCAAAGGTAGCCACGCTGGCTTCACCATGGTAGCGGGTTATGACCACTTTGTTGGCCTTTATGCCCCATGCGGCGAAGTCGTCTATCATCTTGAAGACATCAGTATCATAGGAGATTCCAAAGTCAGACCTCATCTTTCGATGCTCTATATCGCCGGCATGGATGCATATTATCACGTCAAGCTTGTCTTTGAAGGAATGGAACACCTTCATCTTGTCGTTTATATCAAAGCCTGGAAGCACCCTTGCAGCATGGTAGTCGAAAAGCAGCTTTCCACCGCACTCGACGTACAGCTTACCATCCACCTTCTTCATCCGCTCAAGGATGTACTCGTTCTGCTCCCTCAAATACTTGTCATTGTCAAAACCTATCTTCCCCATACCATGGACTCCTTCAAACCCTTCACGACCTCGTCACCGCACAACGCACGGGCGATCTCGAATGCAAAATCGAACGCACACCCCGGGCCCGCAGCCGTCACGACATTGCCATCACGCACGCAGGATGCACCCTTTTCAAAACCGATGTCCCTGTCTCCAGTCTCCATGCCGGGGTAGCACACAGCCTTCCTGCCGGCCAGAACTCCAAGTGGAGCCAGCACAATTGCAGGGCTTGCACAGATTGCACACACAAGGGAATCGGTCTTGGATGACGAGAGGATGAGCTTGTTGACCAAAGCGTCTTCGTGGAGGTTGAGGGCTCCCGGCATGCCACCGGGGAGGACGACCGCACGCACGTCACAGGCCAAGACGGATGAGACCTCGCAGTCGCACCGTATGGACATACCGTGTGCGCCGGTTATATCAAGCGAGCCAACGCCCGCGACGACGACATCAAGACCTGCACGGCGCAGGACGTCGATTGGAGTTATGGCCTCGATCTCCTCGAAGCCGTTGGCCAGAACGACCACAACCTTCCCTTCTTTCATAATACGCTCCCTGTTTCGAATTCGTGGATGGGCATAGAAAAAGGGACCGTTGCAGAAGATTCTGCAACAGTCCCCATTGTAGATGCTTAGAAGTCAGCCTGTTTGGCTGCCCTTGGATAAGGGATTACGTCCCTTATGTTCTGCATTCCAGTGACGTACTGGACGGCCCTTTCAAAGCCAAGGCCAAAGCCGGAGTGTGGCACCGTTCCGTACTTTCTGAGGTCTAGATACCACCAGTAGTCCTCCTCCCTAAGGCCAAGTTCAGCCATTCTGGCCTTGAGGACATCATAGCGGTATTCCCTTTCGCTTCCGCCGATTATCTCTCCAAGCCTTGGAGCCAGGACATCCATTGCACGCACGGTCCTGCCGTCGTCGTTCAGCTTCATGTAGAAGCTCTTTATCTCCTTTGGATAGTCAGTGACGATGACAGGCCTGTGGCAAACCTCCTCAGTGAGGAACCTCTCGTGCTCGGTCTGCAGGTCGCAGCCCCAGAAAGGCTTGAACTCGAACTTGTCTCCGTGCTTCTCAAGCTCCTTGACCGCCTCTGTGTATGTCATGTGTGCAAAAGGGGTCTCCACTACATGAACTATGGTGTCCTTTACACCTGGCTCTATGAACTTGGAGAAGAACTCCATGTCCTCGTCGCACTCTTCAAGGACGTATTTGAACACGTACTTGAGAAAGCTCTCTGCAATCTCCATGTCACCTTCCAACGTGCAGAAGGACATCTCCGGTTCGACCATCCAGAACTCGGCCAAGTGTCTCTTGGTGTTGGAGTTCTCGGCCCTGAATGTAGGTCCAAACGTGTAGATGTTCCTAAGAGCCGTTGCGTATGTCTCGCCCTCAAGCTGTCCGCTTACCGTAAGGCTGGTATGCTTTCCAAAGAAGTCCTTTGAGTAGTCTATGCGGCCGTCTTCAAGGCGTGGAGGGTTTGCAAGGTCAAGTGTGGTGACCTGGAACATCTGGCCTGCGCCTTCGCAGTCGCTTGCCGTGATGAGAGGCGTGTTCACATAGTAGAAATCGTTCTCTTGGAAGAACTTGTGCACTGCAAACGCCATCTTGCTACGAACCCTTGCAACAGCACCAATGGTGTTTGTCCTAGCCCTTAGATGGGCTATGTCCCTAAGGTACTCAAGGGTGTGTCTCTTCTTCTGGAGAGGATAGTCCGCAGGGGCGTCTCCAATCACTTCTATGGATGTGGCCTTGAGCTCCACTGCCTGATCGCCGCCCTCGGATGCAACGATCTGGCCTTCGCACACTACTGAGCATCCCGTGGAGATGGAATTGAGGAGATTATTGTCAAGTACAGCCTTGTCCGCTACGACCTGAAGCCCCTTGAGGCATGTTCCGTCGTTGACTTCTATGAAACAGACATTCTTGCTGTCTCTTTTCGTTCTGACCCAACCACTGGCTTTGACCAATTCCGGTCCCGGCTGCATAGTCTTCAATTCCTTGATAACAGTCTGCATGATAATCTCCTTAAGCGCAAATATTACTGACCTGCAGGACAATAATCAATACAATAATCAATACGATGACCAAGGAGGTTAGAAGGGATTCAGCCAAGTTCCCCTATGTATTGGAGCCCCCTTTCGCACACATGGGCGTTGAAGCCAGCCATGCAGTCCTTGACCAAAGAAGGGTCGTTGTTGTTCTGGGAAAGGTGTACGAGGTAGACAGACTTGCCGGAGCCCTCGAAGCCGCACTCGAACAGAAACCTACGGGCCTGCTCGTTGGAAAGGTGCCCCCTCTCCCCTGCGATCCTTCGCTGCAGATACAATGGGTACGGCCCGCGGCGCAGCATCTCCTCATCGTAGTTGGACTCAAGGAACAGGACATCCGCCCTGCCTGCTGCCTCCAGCATGGCAGGAGAATAGACACCCGTGTCGGTAACCACGACAAATGCCTTTGAATCGCATCCTATTTCGTAGCCTACACTTCCAGCGCTGTCATGGCTTGTTGGAAATGCCATCACTTCAAATGAGCCCACAGAAAAGCGCTCACCTGTGGCGAACACTCTGCGGCAGTCATCAGGAAGGTTCATGGCCCTGTATTCCACGGCAGCGTAATCCAAACACTTGGAGTTCACATACACAGGAAGCCCGGTCTTTCGTGCAAAGACACCCGCCCCCCTGTTATGGTCTGGATGCAGATGTGTAAGAAGAAGAGCCTTCACCGTGGACATGTCAAGACCCGCGTTTTCAGCCCTCAAGGCAAGCTGCCTGTAGGAAAAGCCTGCATCCACGAGAAGCGACTGTCCGTTGCACGAGAAAATGTAGGAATTTCCGCAGCTTCCGCTGCCAAGTACGCTGAATCTTACCAAGGCCGATACCTCTGAACATGAAAAAGCTTCCAAGAACAACTTTCAAAAACAAAAAATCCTTGGAACCGAAACGACTCCAAGGATTCTAATTTAGCGGCGAAGGGCCACGATCCCCTGACCGATCGGATATGAGCCGATTGCTCTACCAACTGAGCTACGCCGCCAAGCCTTTGACTTTATAAAACATTTGCAAAAAAAAGACAATACCCCAAACTGGAAAGATTCACAACTTCTTCGCCGCCACTATGAACCAGGAAGCTCCCACTGCCTTGGCATCCACAAGCTCATCCACGAGCTCCACCACAAAGCACACTGCGTCATCCCCTGCCCTAACGTTTATGGAAACGCTCCCATCTCCGTTGTCGGACGCCTGCGACATGAGAAATCCGCTTATAGGGAGGTTGTCTGAAAGCCAAGGCCCCAGCACTGTGGAGACATCGCTGCGGGAGGCTTCAAGGACGAAGCTCTCCATCCACTCGTATCCGTACCCCCCTGAAGACAGGGCGTTGGACAGGAAGGAATGGGCCTCAGAGGCATCGGGCTGTACTATGACGCCAATGCGCGAATCAATCGGGAGCAGACCAAGGCCATCGCGTCTGTGGGAAGGAAGGCTGGTGCGGATGTCCGCAAAGCAGGCCATGCCAAGGAAGAGGACGGCGATTGCGAGGAGAATCCTTTTTGTCTTGCTGGAAAACGCTTTCACGAATCCAGCTTTCAAGTATCTATTCACAACTGCATTCTCCAACAAAAACCGCTCCTTCTCAAGAGGGCTTTGCAAATATCACCCCGCTCATTATTATTCATGCTCATGAAAGACGAAATCAAAAGCCAGTACGATGATGCCAAGCTTTCGTACAGGAACATTCTGGACGGGAACATGCAGCCATGGGTCATGCGGTTCATAAAGGCTGTGGGCAAAGGGATAAACGACTTTGACATGATACGCGACGGAGAGGACATCCTACTTGGAGTGTCGGGTGGGAAGGACTCTCTGGCCCTTGCCATGGCGCTCTCCATAAGGCGCAGGTGGCTTCCTATAGACTACAAGCTACATGCCATCATGATAAACTGGATCGAGCACCCTATAGACGAAGCGTACAGGCCGCGTCTTGAGCAGTACTTCAAGGACCTTGACATAGACTTCGAGATCCATGACGAATACCAATTCCCCCAAAGCTTCAAAGGGGAATTCAACTGCTATCTGTGCTCGCGCAACCGCAGGCGCATCCTGTTCGAGATAGCCCAAGAGCGCGGCTTCAGGCAGATAGCCCTGGGCCACCACCTGGACGACCTTGTGGAGACCACAGTGATGAACCTGTTCTTCCGGGGGAACTTCGCCACGATGAACCCAATCCAGGAGTTCTTCGACGGCAAGCTCTACGTCATACGCCCCATGATAGAGATCCACGAGCAGACCATCATACGCCTTGCCCAGACATACGACTTCCCTGTCATAAAGCCGGTGTGTCCATATGACCAGACCAACATAAGGGCCAACCTGAAGCCCATCGTCAAGGAGATATGCCACCTGGACAAGTTCGCCCGCGAGCACGTGTTCGACGCACACAAGCTCGACTGCCGCATAAATAGACAAGCTTGACAGACAAGATGGACTAGAAAAACCGCTCCATTAGCATTATTATATGAGGAGACGGGGAGACTGCGCCCCAGAGGCGTGGAAAAGGACAACCCTGAAGGAGTTTGTATGAATAGGATGAAAGGAAGTTCAAGAGCCAAGAGAATCATAGCTGCACTCGTCATGGTCGCAGTCGCATTTGGTTTCGTGTTCGCTTCTCCATTGAACCTGGAAGGCCCGCTTGGAAACGCTAGGATATACGACAGGTCGTTCAAGGCGGTCGCAGATCCGACATCGGCCGACGAAGGCTGGATCGTAAGGACCTTCGACAACGAAGTGCCTCTTGCCAACGAAAGCATGGGTATGAACGTTGGACAGGGCTCACTCGTGCAAATCCTCAACCTGACCGACTCCCCTGAGGTCTACCTCCTTGACGGCTGGCTTGCAGTTGAAATCGCATCCGGCAGCGCACAGGTCAGAACCCCATCAACTATCTACAGCGCACAGCAGGGCACAACCCTCGTGGTCACATCCACCGCCCAGACGGAAAGCGCCTACGTGCACACGGGATCGGCGACCGCAACGGACACCATCACATCAATCAAGACCGATGTCCCTGCAGGCTGGTCCGTAAACGCAACCGCCACAGGCTTGCTGCTAATTGCACCAACCAATGACGTCTTGGACAAGGCATCAAACCTTCCTGAAATCGTCGTAGAGGAAACTCCAGTCATAGAGGAGCCTGTCGCAGAACCAGTCGTCGAAGAAGTTGCGGAAGAACCTGTAGAAGAACCTGCAGAGGAGCCCGTAGAGCAGGAAGCAGCCGCTCAGCCGGCTGCAGAGCTTACACCTGCATTCGAAATCAAGCCTCTTGAGAAGACGCTCAGCTACGCAGGCTACGAAGCTACAATAACGGCCTACATTGGCAAGGCATATGTAAAATATCCAGCGTTCGTGACATCACAGGAGATCTACACGGCCGCAGCTACAGCCCTTGCAGCATACCCGGCAGACCTCCAGAACGTAACGATAAGAGTCGTCGAAGACGGCCTTGCAGAGATAACCTATCCTGAAGCCTACGGCGAAAGGGAGTTTAACTATGCAATCATGCTTCTTGAAAAGGAGCTTCCTTACTACATAGCATCGCTCTTCGCTCCAAAGGCTCCACAGACACCAGAAACTCCTGTCCAGCCACAAGTTGAGGCAGTCGAAGTACAGCAAGAGCCTGCAAAGGTCCCTGCAGCACCAGTCGAGCCAACCGTTGAAATCGTAATGAAGCCGGTTGTGGAGACCATAGAGGTCGTCGCAGAGCCTCAGGCACCTGCAATGGACAGCGCACCTGCAGTCGAAGAGACGGAGACATCGGTCCAGCCTGAGACGGATGCAACTGTCGAGCCGGTTGCAGAGCCTGTCGTCCAGGTTGCACAGGCCACGGCTGAGAAGAAGGCCTCCAACGTCAAGCTTGGTGCAAAGATAGCGGTCGAGTACGGGCATCAGTTCGAAGACAAGACCCAGTACAAGGCGCTCGTCAAGAACGAATATTTCAGACTTGGCTTCTTCATGAAGAACGCAACGATCGCCGTGGACCCATACGTCACGATTGGAAACTTCACGTTTGGACTCCACCTTGCAATCAACACGGCAGATATCGAATCCTCGTTCGCATTCGACATGGGCAACGGCATTGCGGGCTACGTTGCAAGCGTTGCCAAGTACGTTGGAACGATCAACTACGATGGCCATGCCGTGAAGTTGGCGATTGACCGCACCCATGAGTTCACGTTCGCAAGCCCAGTTGCAGACGGCTTCGATAGGGACTTCGACACAACCGCAAGGCTTGCAGCCTCCTTCGACGGAAGGTTCGGAATCGTTGGAGTCTCAGCGTTCATGGACGACCTTGAGATGACGAACAAGCTCAACGGCAAGAAGCAGTTCGCAGGACTTAGGATTGCACTAGACGCAGGTCCTGTTGAGTTTGGAATCTCAGCTGCAGCCGATATCCGCAACATGGACATCCTTGGCAAGCAGTACGGTGCGGAGCTCTACCCTGCAGTCGACCTGAACGTTCCGTTCTCCATTGGAAACACGAACATAGACATAGTCCTTGGTGGAGCTACGAACATAACAGTAGGAGAGGCAGTCGACTTCAACGCCCTCTCCTACCTTGCAAAACTCAACGTAAAGGTCTCACACGACCTCTACTACGTTGGAGTTGGTGCTGCGTACAACAAGGGCGACCATCTCAACGGAACGGTCAACAACTCGCTTGTCACGGTCACCAAGCCGTTCTCAGGCGAGAGCGTGGATGCACTTCTCAGCGCCGGACTCAACTGGGGACCAGTCTCAATAGACAGTTCAGCCAACATTCCATTCGCACTCAACAAGGAGAACGGTGGACTTCTTGCATACAATGAAGTGATTATGAGAAGTGGGAATACAGACAGCATCACAGCGGACACCATCAAGTTCAAGGCAAAGCTCTCCTTTGGAGGATTCGCACTTGATGGTGGAATCATGTTCGACGGCTTCTGCGGCAGGCTTGCAAAGCTTTCGAAGGCCATCATAGACAAGCAGGACAAGACGGATGCAATAAGAGGAATACAGGATCCTGACCTTGCAACGTACTTCGTTGGAATGAGCTATGGCATAGGCGGTTTCGAAGCCCATGTGAAAGGAAACTATATGGCAGTCGTGAACGAAAGTGTGAATACAAGGGCTTTGGTCCTCTCAGTAGGCGGTTCGTACACTTTCTAAGACATTCAGACATCAAGACATGATAAGACAACTAGATCCAATTGTCGCATCTCGAATAGCAGCGGGGGAGGTAGTCGAAAGACCCTCCTCCGTTCTTCGTGAACTCATAGATAACTCAATTGATGCAGGTGCATCCAAGATAAGCGTATATGTAGACCAAGGCGGAATTCGAAGCCTTGCTGTCGTCGACAACGGCTGCGGAATGGCAAAGGAAGACCTTCCAATGGCATGCATAAGCCATGCAACGAGCAAGATAAGCACGCTTGACGACCTATTCAATCTACGAACCCTTGGATTCAGGGGAGAAGCGTTGAGCAGCATAGCCTCATGCTCCCTCCTTACCATAGACTCAAATGGAAACAGAATAGTCGTGGACAACGGACATCAGAGCGACATCCTTCCAGGAAGCGTCTCCCAGGGAACCTCCGTGAGGATGGAGAACCTGTTCGAGATGATACCGGCTAGGAAACTTTTCCTGCGCCGTCCCCAGACGGAGACCGCCGAGTGCCGCAAGGTATTCCTTGAAAAAGCCCTTGGATTCGAAGGAGTTGAGTTTCTGTTCTTCGTGGATGGAGAGCTCAAAATACACCTTGCACCTGCCTCCAAGAAAAAGAGATGCGTGGACGTCATGTCCATGGACAAGGCGTTCATGCCTGCACAGGTCCTTGAAATGGACTACGACTGCGACAATGCAGGCCTCTATGCGGTTGCAAGCGACCCGTCCTGTTACAAACGTGACAGGACACAGGTGAAGGTCTTCGTCAACGGAAGGGTCATAGACAGCTTTGCATTGGTGCAGGCGGTTACCAACGCCTACTCCGCAGCGCTCCCCGGCGGAGCCTTCCCTTTCTTCTATCTTTTCATAGACGACAATCCTTCGCTTGTGGACTTCAACATCCACCCCGCAAAACGCGAGTGCAAGATCCGCAACCAAAGCCAGATCTACGGATGTATCACGGCTATGATCCGCAACGCACTGCTGCATGGGGTGTTCAGCAAGGGCAGCGCTGGCAGCGCTTCGTTGGACGAGCAGCCAGAACCCCCTACCCTTCTGGATTCCACCTCATCAGAGTCAACAGAATCTACTGAGCTCCAGGAATCCACAAAATCCTCCCAAGCAACAACGGAAGCCGTTTCAGTCAGGGAAGAACCAGCCTTCAAGTACGGCGTGAACACCGGCCCCATCGAGACCTCACGCCATGCAGCATCCAAGCCAACCGCTGCGACAAGACAGGAGGCCAAACCGTTCAACCCTTCGTGGTTCGAGAATGCAAGAGCCATAATGGATGCCTCAAGACAGCAAAGCGGGGGTTCAAAGACATCGAGCTATGCGTCAGGGCAAAAGCAGGCCACTCCGCAGGCCAGCTACAGATACATAGGCCAGCTGTTCGACACGTTCCTTCTCGTGGAGGTCGGCGACCGGCTTCTGTTCATAGACCAGCATGCCGCACACGAACGCATCCTCTATGACGAAATCGTGGCCCAGAAGGACATCCAACGCCTCATCGTACCATACCAGTTCGAGACGGATCGCTCGGCGGACGACTTCCTCCTTGAAAACAGCATCATCTATGCCGATTTTGGTGTGGAGCTCACTCGCGTGGAGCCCATGCTTTGGGAGATGTCGACGATTCCCGCCGTATGCCGCAAGAACGAAGCGGACATAGCCGCGTACATACAGAACACCACAGGGGATGTAGAAAGTGCAAGAAAAGGTCTCTTTGCGATAATGGCATGCCATGCGGCCATAAAGGCAGGAGATCCGCTTGACAGCGTGACGGCCAAAGCCCTTGTGGACAAAGCCTTCAAGCTGGATGCCATGGTATGCCCCCACGGACGAAGCTTCACATTCGAGATGTCCAAGGAAGAGCTATATAAGAAGGTTGGAAGAATAGTATAGAATGAGTCCAAGGAAAACTATTTCAAGTATTCCTTGATGAGAGCATCGATGTACTTCGTATCCAAGGGAGTCTTTGAGGTTTCAAATGTGACTATGAAGTTCTTGCCTTGCAAGTATCCTGCATTGGCGTAGTCCTGCAGTTTTCTTACGTTGTCTATGCAATATGAGGGACTGTCCATCATACCCAGGTGCTCCCAGAAATACGACTTCCTCGTCCTTTTGTTGAGGACGAGGAAATCAGGATGAATTACATCAATTTGGTTCAAGGAAATGGGGACTTCGTAATGATATGGGATGCCTTCAGAGAAGAGCCTGTCTGCTATTATCACTTCACTCTTGGAGCGAACATGCTCGTTCCTCTTCGTATAGAAAGAGCTGTCGTTGAAGACAGGTTTCCTGCGGTATTTTAGAGAACTCCATTCCCTTACATACTCGTCATCAAGGGAGTCTATAGCTTTTATGAAAGGCTGTACTTCCTTTGGGACTTTCTCAATTACATTCGAGAGCTCCTGCGTTGCATTTGCCTTGTTTAGGGTTTCCAGGCATTTCTCCACCGCTTTGCGGAGCTTTTCGACTTCCTTCAGGAGCTTTGCATCGTAGCCCTTCTGCGCAAGTGCCTTCACTGTTGACATCTTGTCCTTGCCAAGGTATTGGGAGGCAAGTCGATTCCTCTCATATTGTACATAGAAACGTGAACCTCCGTTTATATGCTTTACAGTAAGATTCCCATCCAATGCTTGGGATAGGGACTTCTTCAAACTGCTTTCAAGTTCAGAGAGCTCACTTAGATTCCGCCTTAGTTCATTGTACAAGTTCTCCATAGTCAATTCTAATCTAGAAAAACGAAAAACGTCAAATTAAGATTAAAGTTTAATCTAGAATTCTTAAAAATCGAAAATCTAGATTAAAGCCCTACCCTGGGAACTCACAGAACCGTCAGGTTTGAGGTGGAATCGAAGGCTGGGAGCTCTCCAGCGCGCGACAATGCGCCTTCGACATCTCTATAGGAGACCTCGAAGGAAAGGTCTAGGGTGCGACCGTCCTTGTACAGAATCTCCAGGTTCCAGGAGCCTTCAGGAAGCATGGAGCCGTGGGGCATCATGATATCGGACGTCCCGTAGTAGGTGGTTCCATCATACTGCACTTCAGAAGGAGCGAACGACCAGGTCAGGTTCGAAGAAGGGTCTGTGACGACCATAGACATTCCGTCAAGAGAAGGAACGGAAGCGGAGACATATAGGCTCAGACCCATGTCGAGAACACCTGAAGAGTCCGAGGACACGATATAAGGCTGGGCCATCACCTGGGATACTGAGAACTCTCCCTTATGGCAAGATGCAAGCAGGAGAAAGGAGCAGAGAGAGACAAGGAAGAAGGTTCTAAAGGCTTTCAAGGCTCTTCTCCTCCAGCCTCTTCTCTTCAAGCATGGAGATCACAGGATTCGCATAGCCCTTGTAGACCATGTCGCGGACCTCAGGCTTCAAATGGCGGTAATGCTTCACGAACGCCTTTGTGTTCATGTCCGCATACTTGGACGCATAGTCCGCAGTGCCGTTTATGTAGTCGTAGGCGAAGTAGTTGGTATCATGCAGCTTGTAGTTGAGATGCACCTGACGGTCTATCTCTCGCACGGCGGTACGGGCATCGGCCAAGGAAGGATCCAGAGGTGTGCCAAGTTGGATATGGACATCGCCTTTTGGAAGCCTAAGGCCACGGATGAGGTCAAGGACATCGGCATATTTTTTCTTGGTGTAGACGTTGTAGACCCCCTCGGCCTTGAGCTTGCGGATCTCCTCCTGGCTTTTGGTCACGTCGCATGGGTCGTACTGGTAGCTTATGGATACAGGGACGATGGAGGCCTTTTCAAGGAACTGCTGGAAGCTCAGGCCCTCCTCCCTGTATGCAAGGTAGAGCATCTTGAGGATTGCAGCGCTTGTGTTGTCTACACCGTCCTTCGAGCGACCGCTCTTCTGGGCTATCCATATAGACTTCTTCTTCGTTTCGATGGCGTACTTGAGGTACCGGCTTACGCGCAGCGTTTCGTTCCTAAGATCGGATGCCGAGCTCAGAGAACGCCTAATTGTGACTGCGCCGTTGACTTTGAACATATCTGTGGCGAACTGGTTGACAAGGAGGTTGTCGCCTATGACCATCTCGCACATCTGTCTGTCGCCGCGAAAGAGCGCAAGATCCAGAAGCGCCGTGTCAAGCACTATGTCCCTGTGGTTGCTTATGAAGATATGAGGTCGTCCCCCCTGAACCTGGTCGTCGCCTGGCATGGCAAGGTTCTCAAGCCCTCCAAAGGTGAATTCGTCTATGGAGGAGCTCTCTATCATTGAAAGGAAAAGGTCGCAGGTGATGTATTCCTGAAAGTCCGTATATGAATGGACCTGCGTCAGAAGATGGGCAAGCAGACTCTTTGCATGAAACGACTTCCACTTGTTCACAATCCTGTTGTGGCGGGAGATTATGTCAGTGAAGTTGTTCAAAAGCTGTGGATACTGGCGCAGCCTTGAAATTGCATCCTCGAAGTACTGCCCCTCGTAGGGGGCTATGTCCTTGAAATCGTCTACCATTGGAAATCCTCCCTCAAACACATGGCCTTGAACCGCCAAAAGCCCGATATCCTAGAAAACGCCCTGGAAATCAGATCGCCCTGAAGCCGCTGTAGAGCTTGAGGCACACCGATCTCTCCCAGCTCTGGGGATCACCGACCTTGTCCTGGGACAGGAGACCTCTGAAATCCTCTATCCTTTCATAGCCGTGGCGGTCCATCCAATCGCCAAGACCGTCCAGGATCTCCTTGACTGCGGAGAATCCGTTCATGGAGACAACGGAGCTTATCTGCGTCGCCTTGGCTCCGGCAAGGAGCATCTTCACTACGGTTGAGGCGTTGCGGATACCTGTGGAGGCGCATATGTCCGCGTCTATCTCAGAGCTCATCATGGCCGTCCATCTGAGGGTGTCGCCGTAGTCGCCCTTTGGCTGCAGAGTGTTCTCCGAGTCGACGCATACCTTCTCTATGTCTATGTCCGGGCGGAAGAAGTGGTTGAACATGACTATGCCGTCAACACCTGCGTCAGACAGGCTCTTGACCATGTTGGGGATGGACGAGAAGTGCCAGCCTATCTTCATGCTAAGAGGCATCTTGATGACGCTTCTCGCCTTCTTCGCGAACCTGAGGTATTTGGACTCTATGGTGGAGCCTGTCTCCTTGCAATCGGAAGGGATTATGAAGTGGTTTATCTCAACGGCATCGGCCCCGCAGGAAGCAAAGCGTCTTGCGATGTCAAGCCACATGGAATCAGAGGTGCAGTTGATGCTGGCTATCACGGGGATGTCCAGGCTGGCCTTGGCCTTCTCCACCAAGTCCATGTACTTGTCCACGTAGTGCTCCGTGCTGGCCTGGGATAGGAAGGCGAAGGCGTCTGCGTGTGTGAGGAAGCCTTCTGCCCCGCTCATGTCGCTTTGGGCGCTGCTGTCGATCTGCTCTTCGAAAAGCGAATTGAGGACTATGGCGCCAATGCCGGAGTCCTCGGCTTTCTTGAGGCCGTCCAAATCGTTCGTGTACGGGCAGTTGCCAAGTATTATCGGATTCCTGAGCCTAAGGCCCATGTACTCTGTTGAAAGGGATTTCATTCGATGCCTCCGCAGTGGATTGCGCCACTCATATATGATACCGTTGCAATACCGTCTGATTGTATCGGCTTGATTATATCAGATAGAAGTGCACTCCGCAATTGCAGCACGAAGCGGTACGAATCCAAAGAATCTACGAAAACCCATAAAATCCACAAAAAGACGGCTGCAAATTTGATATTTACAGCATTTTCGAATAATAAAATTTGACTTGGACGCAATGTGCTGATAGAATCGGATACAGGACGAATGGAAACCCCAGAGTCCAAAGAGGAAAATTCCCAAAAGGAGACAACAATGCTTATTCTTATTTCCGATGCATTCGATGCATCCCTCGAGTCCAAGCTCCAGCAGTTTGGCGAAGTCACAACAGACAAGACAAGGGCTCCAGAAGCCGACGTGATCCTCGTAAGAGCAAAGACGATCTGCGACAAGGCATACATTGACGCAGCCAAGAACGCAAAGCTCATCATCCGCGGCGGCGTTGGAATCGACAACATCGACAAGGCATACGCAGAATCAAAGGGCATCATCGTGCGCAACACTCCAAAGGCAAGCTCCATTGCGGTTGCAGAGCTTACGTTCGCACTCATGCTCGCTGCACCAAACCACATCGTCACATACCACAACGGCATGAAGAACGGCGAGTGGCTCAAGAACATCAAGAGAACCGAGCTCTATGGAAAGACACTTGGTCTTCTTGGAATCGGCAACATCGCAACCAAGGTAGCTGAAAGGGCAAAGGCATTCGGCATGAACGTCGTCGCATACGACAAGTACGTTTCGTCCTCAGCCGTCGCAACGCTCGTTCCTACTGTCGAGGACGCAGTCAAGGACGCAGACTACATCTCCATCCACATGCCTCTTACGGACGAGACAAGGAACATGTTCAACGCCGACCTCTTTGCAAAGATGAACAGGAAGCCTGTAATCATCAACGCAGCACGCGGCGCAATCGTCAATGCCGATGACATGGTCAAAGCCCTCGACGACGGACAGGTCACATGCTACTGCGCAGACGTCTATCCAAGCGACCCACCGGCACCAGACTACCCACTTCTCAAGTCGGACAAGGTCATCCTCACACCTCACGTTGGTGCAAACAGCAAGGAGAACCTCCTCAGGATTGGTGACGAGATCGTTGCAACGATCAAGGACCTCAAGGACAACGGCAAGATCTGATGAAGCTGGATGAGACTAACAAGGCCATCATAAAGGAACTCAGCAACGGCAGAAAGGCCTTCAGCGCTATAGCCGAGAGCATTGGAATCACGGAGAACACCGTAAGGTCCAGGGTCAACAAACTCCTAGAGGACGGTGTCCTCCAGATCTCCGGGCTCGTCGACCCACAGTATGTGCCTGAAATGCAGGTCGTCATAATGGGCATAAAGCTGAGCACGCTCAACCTTGAGGAGAAAGCCAGGGAGTTTCTGGCCCTCAAGGGTGTCATCTCCGTAGTGGTCGTGACGGGAAGGTATGACCTTATCATCCATCTTGCCACGGACAACACCGGGGACAACAGCCTCCTGAACTTCTTCAAGAACGAACTCAGCAAGATAAAGGGAGTGTCAGACGTGGAAACCTTCGTGGTCTACCAGTCGCACAACTACAGGATTCCCTATATAATCTAGCCTGAAGGAAAAGATGGACCGGAGCGTAAAGACACAGGCCATTGTCATAAGGACGGCAAGATACGGAGAGCTTCACAAGATAGTGACGCTCCTGAGCCCTGATTTGGGAATCGTATCCGCCGTCGTCTATGGAGGGCGCAAGGGCAAGAGAACCGCACTTGCGCCCCTTTTCTCCGTAGGCACGTTCCAACTCTACAACAACCCCGTCAAGAAGGAATACTCCATAGAGGAAGGCGTCCTCTCGTTTGTGCCAACCTCCATAGCGGACGACCTTGAAAGGACCTACACTGCATCCCTTATGTGCGAGCTTGTCACAAAGACGCCGTCAGACGACCCCCAGCCGGTATTCGAGCTTTTGAAGGCCGCCCTACTCCATTTGGAGACTTCAACGACTTCAAAACGTGCTGTGATAGCCTTCGTATGGAAGTTACTTCAGATATCGGGCTTGGCCCCGGATTTGGAGTACTGCCCAAGCTGCGACCGCAGGTACGAAGAGGACGAGACCCTGGCCTTCTCGTCGTCCATATTGGCCCCTACGTGCAAGGACTGCAGCGACAGCGAGGATTTGGTTCTGCCTCCTGGTGCAAGAAGATACCTAAGGTACACGCAGAGCATGTCATATACCGATGCCGTTGAGGTCAAGCTCAATTCCGCCGCAGAGGCACGAATACTCAACTATATGACAAAATGGATAAGGCTCCATGTGAACGCACCAATCAAGACGTTGGAGAACTGGCCGTTCTGACTCGCTGGCACAAGGGGTGCCGGCACCTATTGCACCTACCCTCCATTTCCCTTATCCTTCCTCGTGAGGAGTCGTGCAAGACCCTCGCAGGCGAACGCACATGAAATGGAAAATCAGACAGGCACAGTACGACGATATAAAGACCCTTCAGGAGAGGTTCGGCATCGACCTCGTCTCTGCAAAGATACTTGCAGGACGCGGCGTTAACACTCCTGAAGAGACCAAATTCTACATGGAGAGCGACATATCGTTCCTCCACAACCCATTCCTCTTCGAGGACATGGAGGCCTTCTGCGACAGAGTCCAGCAGGCCATTGAAGACAAGGAGAAGGTCAGGGTCTTTGGAGACCGTGACGTTGACGGAATCACAAGCACCGCCCTGCTTGTCACTGAGCTCAGGAGCATGGGGCTTGAAACATCCTACACCGTTCCTATGGGCGACGATCCCTATGGAGTTACGATAGACAATATAAAGAAGGCAATAGAGGACGGAATCACCCTTGCCATAACCGTAGACTGCGGCATTTCATGCTTTGAAGAGATAGACTACGCCCAAAGCCATGGCCTTGATGTACTTGTCACGGACCACCACATAGCAGGAGAGCTGCTGCCGCCTGCAGGTGCGCTCATAGATCCAAAGGTGGAAGGCTGCGGGTATCCGTTCGAACACCTAGCCGGTGTTGGCGTCGCCGCCAAATGCATATGGGCAATGAGATTCGCCGCCACAAGGTTCTACAGGGCACCTGTCATACTCCTTCATTCATACCCAGGGAACGGGACCGTTGTCATAGAAGCGGCCAAGATTGAGAACATGGAGGTCACCGGCCGCATAGCGGAGGAGGTCATCCCTGGCATCCTTCCTGAATACAACAGCAGACTCCTCAAGTTCCTTGACTGCGGTCTTCCAATCTACGTCCTTGACAAGGACGAGGAGATGATACAGCTGAGAAAGGCGTTTCCAAAGGCCGACATCTACGTCACTGAACTCAGAGGTGAGTTCGAAAAGGTTCTGCCTCAGGTACGGGGAAAATCCCTCTTCGCCCTCAACGAAGTGAGCCGCTTTGCCCGCTACACCCAGATACGAAGCGAACTCGACACCTTGGTTGGGTTGTTCTGCGCATATATAAGGGTCACGACACCATCTCTTTACAAAGACTACATGAAGCTCATGGATCTTGTAGCCATAGGAACGGTGAGCGACCTCATGCCTATGAGCGATGAAAACAGGATTCTGGTCAAGACAGGCCTCAGGGTCCTTGAAACGAGTCCAAGGGAGCCCCTTAGATGCTTTCTGTCCATGCTCAACCTCCTTGGAAAACGACTTTCCACGACGGACATAGGCTGGCAGATATCCCCGCCTATGAATGCATCGGGCCGTCTTGGAACGCCGAACGTAGCCATAGACATGCTCCTTTCAGAAGACTCAAGCGAAGCCATGCGCTATGCACAGGAGCTTTTGGCGTTGAACGACAAGCGCAAGAAGCTTGGAGAGGACACCTGGAACCGCATCCAACCAAAGGCAAAACGCAGCTTCGAGAGCTTTGGAACCAAGCTTGTCATGGTCATAGACAAGGACATCCCACGAGGCATCACCGGCATCATAGCCACTCGGCTCTTGAAATTCTTCAAATGCCCGGCGATCGTCATCACCAAGACCGATGATGATAGAGCCATAGGCTCCATGCGCAGCAACACCGGTTTCAACTGCCATGACTTCCTGTCCAAGTACAGTGAGTTCTTCATGGACTTTGGAGGCCATGCCTGTGCAGGAGGGTTCTCTCTACCTTGGAACAAGGTGGATGAGCTTTCCATACGCATAGCGGACGACGTCGACTACATGGACTGCCCGTCATTGGACGAAGACGAAACGCTTGCCATAGATGCGGTTCTGAAGGAAGACGAGTTCAACAGAAACATAATGAATGTCGTGGAAAGGTTCGAGCCATACGGAGAGCAGAACGGCCCAATCATGTTCCTTATAGAAGGAGCTAGGATCGAAAGCATAATCTCAATGCAGAACTCAAAGGATGCAGGGTCTGCACACCTTAGGCTCACACTCTCATACGGAAGCTACCAGTGGCCAGGCGTGTACTGGTCCGCAGGCCAAAGGGTCGGCAGGGACTTCGATGAAGGCGAGATTGTGGATGTTGTGTTCAAGATGGGGCGCAACTACTACAAGAACCAGGAATCCATACAGCTCACGATAGTGGACATAAGAAGGCACTGATCGCTAAAGCCATTGGCTAAAAAAGACATGGCAGTGTTATGTGCACAATGGTCTACCTATGCTTTCTTCCCAGCAAAAATGCATTGACTGCATAGTATGGAGCCATTGCAATGATGACGGTCCAGTTTTCCTGAAGGAACACACCGGGAAGGATGACCTTTAGAACTACAAGAACCGCCATTATGCCTAGAAGCACCTTGTACCACCAGGAGAGTCTCTTTGCCTTGGTGTTTGACCAATCCTTGGTTCCTAGACTCTTGACTCCCAGACTCTTGATTCCCAGGCTCTTGATTGCCATCACGAAGAGCAAGGGATTCACGAAAAGAAGGTTCTCGTTGTACCACGTCACATTGTGGTTTGTGAAGAACATCATGAAAAACAGCACGCTTCCAAAGATTCCAAGCACAAGATCAACTGCGAACGAGTATATACGATACGTCCGTAGGACTGCTGGCTTTTGGGAGAACCACAGAAGCACGAAGGCTATGAAGGCAAGTACCAGCCCCAATGCGACGGAGAATACGTAGTTTGGTCTTGGTTCAGCGCCGTTTCCACCAGCGCTTTTCAAGGTCTCTTCGTATATGAGCTCATAGCCGTCCTGCGACACCAAGCCGGTTTCAAGACCGTACTCAAGGACATACCGCTCCAATAGTTCAGGAAGGAACATCTCCTCCCATGCGGTGGCCTTGCCGTCTATCTGACCGCTTTGGAGGAATTCAAGAGCCCATTGCACGAACCTGTTTCTTGAAAGGGCGCCTGAAGCCCTCTTTCTGAACGAAAGTCCCTCCTTCGCCTTGGCCCAGGTCTCAAAGTCCCCACCTGTCGCATAGCTTATGATGTCACGCACCCTTGTAGCGCAGTTGTCATTGTAATGATGGTACAGGTATGTGCGGTTGTCAGCCTTCGAGTTCACGTTCAGAAACGAGATTACGGCCTTCTTCTGAGAAGCTGTCAGGTTGAGCTCAACCTTGCTCACCTTGCGTCCTGTGGTTCCAAGGTACGAAAGCTCGTAGTCTCCGTAGCTTACGTTGCAACAGAACCAAAGACGACCCATTATGAAGTTGCGGTAGAAATTGTCAGCATCGAACGAGAACGTTCCATAATCGAACATATAGGAGGGATTGTCTGGAGACTCCGCAAGAAGCGCAGTATGGCCGAACCATGAATAGAGGGGGTCCCCCTCTCCTATTGTTATGAGAAATATCCTGCATCCGTTCCAGAAATTCTCCTGACCTGAAGGTATATCCTCATCGTAATAGGCATCCAGCATTGGAAACGAGTCGAAGCTGTTTGGAACCTGGTTCTTTGGCTCTACGCTCACCCCAAAGGCAAGACATGATATGAACAAAGCCATCATGGCTGTGGTGACAAGTCTTTTTCTCATGTCCTATAGAATACTATCCTTGGAGCTTTGAGTCCACATTTCAACTGTAGGCGTTTTCCTGAGACCTCATTTTTGGGCAAATGTGTGCTTTTGTTGGATTTTAACCGTTTCGTTGCCGCTTGCGTTTGCCTTCGCATTTGACTGCGGCTATATTGGAGCCATGAGTGAATTCAATAAGATATGCAAAGAGTTTGAACAGTTGGATGTCCTTTCGTACGTTGCCCTTCTTGGCATCAAGTCGAAGAGGATTCTTCCTGCATTGATAGACATCACGCAGGATGGCGAAACAGGCGTTGAGATCTTCGCATCGTTCATCATGGGAGCAATCGCTGCAGACGGAAGGCTCTCAGAGACTGAATACGAGCTTCTCAGCCCACTTCTCCATGCATTCTTTGGTGAAGAGCTCGACTACGAGACATGCAGGAAGGCCTTTAGGAAGATGGCTCCAGAGCAGAGAGAGCTCAAGAAGTCCGTAGATGAAATGGTCGATGTCCTTGGTCTCCTTTCAGACGACCTCAAGGATGACATCATCACAGTATGTCTTCTCATCTGCGCTGTGGACGGCAAAGTCTCTCTCAGAGAGAAGAACTGGATAAAGCAGCTTATCAAATAACGATAGGCATTTGAGGTTTTGAAAACCTCTTGAAACAGCCCCAAACCGGGTTCTTCGATTCCTTGAAGGGCTTGGTTGCAATAACAACCCCACACACTGTGGCGGTCAGGATCCCCTGGCCGCCACCTCTTTTTTAGTGGGACTTTCTAGTATTGAAATACTTGATGGCGTAGAGAGTTCCAACCATGAGGACTATGCCAAGAGGCAACGTGATGGCTGCGTTTGGAACGAAGCCAGATATCAGATAGCATACGCATGACACTGCAGCCACCGTCATGGCATATGGAAGCTGTGTGCTCACATGGTTTATGTGGTTGCACTGAGCACCTGCACTGGACATGATGGTTGTGTCGGATATAGGCGAGCAGTGGTCTCCGCACACGGCACCGGCCATGCATGCGGATACGCACACGACACCTATAGGGTCTGTAAGAGGGAAGATTCCAAGCGTGATTGGAATGAGGATTCCAAACGTGCCCCAGCTTGTACCTGTTGCAAATGCAAGGAAACAGCCAATGAGGAACACTATTGCAGGAAGGAACGCCTGGAAGTTCTGGGCCGAGCCTTTGACGACGGTCTCAACGAACACCTTGGATCCAAGGCTGTCTGACATGGCCTTGAGCGACCATGCGAACGTGAGAATGAGTATGGCCGATACCATTGACTCGAATCCCTTTGGAACGCACTCCATCATATCGGAGAAGCTCATCGTTCCACGGATCATGAAGTATGCAATCGTAAGCACCAGTGTGATTGCGCTTCCAAGCATGAGACCCACAGAGGCATCGGACTGGGAGAATGCCGTAACGAAGTCCGTTCCGCTGAAGAAGCCGCCGCTGTAGAGCATGCCCGTGACGCAGGCCACGATGAGGATTGCAATTGGGATGACAAGGTCTATGACCCTGCCCTTGTCGCTTCCTTCCTCAGAGTCGTGGCTGTTTGCAAGCTCCTTGAGGGCGTCGAGCTCAGAATCAGGCCTTGCGGTGGCCTCGAACTTGGCCATTGGTCCAAAATCATACTTGGTCAGTGCGAGCCAAACCATCATAACAATTGTAAGCAGGGCGTAGAAATTGAAAGGAATGGCTTTGATGAAGATCTCGAATCCGCTGAAACCCGAGTCCCTTACGAAGGCGGACACCGCAGCAGCCCAAGACGAGACAGGGGCTATGATACACACAGGGGCGGCTGTGGCGTCTATGAGATAGCTTAGTTTTTCACGGGAGATGCCCTGTTTGTCGGTTACAGGTCTCATGACGGAACCAACTGTAAGGCAGTTGAAATAGTCGTCTATGAATATGAGGATCCCAAGGGCTATGGTTGCAAGCTGTGCGCCGGTCTTCGTCTTTATGTGGCTTGCAGCCCAGCGACCGAATGCACGGCTGCCACCGGCTTTGTTCATGAGGCTCACCATGATTCCAAGGACAACGAGGAACACGAGGATTCCAACGTTGTAGGAGTCCGAGAGGACGGACACTATGCCATCGTTGAAGACATGGTTGAGCATACCCTCGAAATTGAAGTTGGCATACAGGAGTCCACCAACGACCACTCCAAGGAAAAGCGACGAGTAGACCTCTTTTGTGGCAAGTGCAAGTCCAATTGCGACGACAGGTGGAAGAAGGGACCAAGCCGTGTTGACGAACGGACCACCTGAGACTGCGGCATAGACCATGACCGCAACGACGACTGCAAAGAAAACCAATCTGAAAGCAGTACTTTTCTTCATAATGAAAAACCCTCCGGAAACGCATCGTCATGACCTATCATGACACATGCACATTCCAAAGGGTCTGTACTGCGACAATGATAGCTCTCCGTCCTTGTTTAAGGACGACAGTCTGCAGGATGTTATCCTACAGCCCGAGCATTGCCATGCCAGGCAGCACAGCAACCTCTCGGCGACTGCACCTTTCGCTGCTTCCATTGCCTTTGAAAAGCAGGTACTCTTTACAGCCGCGCCTCTATCATGCTCTGTATTTCGTGGCGAATCATAGAAGACATATGAAAAACTGTCAACTGTTTGGCCCTTAAAACATGGCAAAGGTTTTCGAAAAGACTTGTTCGTCCCTACCCTATTTCTTATCTTGCAGTATGATACGAATCGCATTCTTTGACACAAAACCATACGACAGGCAGGCGTTTGAAGCCCAGATTTCATCAAATCCCTCTGCAAAGGGACTTAAAGCAAGCTTCTTCGAGCCAAGGCTGGACAAGACCACGGCTTCGATGGCCAAAGGCCATGATGCCGTGTGCATATTCGTGAACGACGTTGCGGACAAGGATACCATAGACATACTGGTCGCACTTGGAGTCAAGCTCATGGCCCTACGCTGCGCAGGCTACAACAACGTTGATTTCAAGTACGCACAGGGTCGCATTGCCTTGTGTAGGGTTCCAGCGTATTCGCCATACGCCGTTGCAGAACATGCAATGGCAATGCTGCTTTGCCTCAACAGGAACCTCCAGCATGCATATGTGAGGGTAAGGGAATTCAACTTCACGCTGACAGGACTCACAGGGTTCGACCTTCATGGAAAGACAGCAGGCATCGTTGGAATGGGAAAGATTGGAAGGGCGTTCGCCTCCATATGCAAAGGCTTTGGAATGGACGTTGTTGCATACGATGCATACCCTTCTCCAATGGATGGTGTGGAGTTCATGACCCTTGATGAAGTGCTATCAAAAGCGGATGTACTCTCCCTCCACTGCCCTCTTACAAAGGACACACACCACATGATAAACAGGAGGACGATCCAAAGCATGAAGAATGGAGCTGTGCTCATAAACACTTCAAGAGGAGGCCTTGTAGACAGCATAGCCCTTCTGGGGGCGCTCAAGACAGGCCGTCTAGGAGGGGCGGCACTCGATGTCTACGAAGAGGAGACGGGGCTTTTCTACGAAGACCAGAGCTACAGAATCGTCCAGGACGACATAATAGCGCGCCTCATATCGCTTCCAAATGTGCTAGTCACAAGCCATCAGGCGTTCCTTACAAAGGAGGCGCTCTCAAACATTGCAAGCACAACGATTGACAATATAGTGTCCTATCTTGCCAACGGAGAGCTGAAAAACGGAGTGGTTGACTGAATACGGACCACTGTTCTGTTAAAACGCAAAGCTCAGAGACATCGGCCTAAAGACTGAAGACGACTATAGGGTTGGGTATACGTCCACGGAGTCTACGTATGGGGAGTCTTCGAACGCCTTCATGAGGTCAAGGATGGAGTCGCCGGGTCTGAAGAGGACCTCGACCTTTGCAATGAAGCAGCCTTCGTCGTCCTTGGAGATGGCCATTTCACGGATGCCTACCTCGTATTTGTCCAAGTATTTGGAAAGCTCCTCCACGGAGATTCCATGCTTGGTGATGTTGGAGGTTATGGAGCCGGAGTTCTGGCTGTGGGACTTGGCGTGCTTGCCATGAAGGGCCCACTGGATAAGCAGTATGAGGAGAGTGGTGAAAAGGCCAACCGAATAGAGACCGGCTCCTATGGTGATTCCAATGCCCACGGTCGCCCAAAGACCCGCTGCGGTGGTGAGGCCGACGACCGATTCTCGTCTTACGAATATGACACCGGCGCCAAGGAATCCTATTGCGGACACGACTCCGTGGGCTATTCTGGAAGCATCCGCAGAGAGTCTGAGTCCATCGATTCCAACGACGTCCATGAAGCCGTACTTGGAGACTATCATCATGAGACAGGATGCGATTGCAACTATTATATGGGTTCTGAGACCTGCGTTCTTGAGCCTCTTCTCCCTTTCAAGGCCTACAAGACCTCCGCACACCATGGCCATTACGATTCTCAATAGGAAATCAAGATAGTTGCCAAGGCTAAGCATGCCATTCTCAAAGAAAGTTCCAACTTCTATCATATATAGACCTCGTTTATAGACCTCATAGCCCCTTGTCAGGGCCTTCATTCCGCAAATATGGAATGTAAATTTTTTGTAATATTGGGTACTATATTACAGTTCTTTATCAATAACAACGGCTAAATAAAGTTTTTTTATGAATTTCACGTTATACCCACGCTTTGCTCATAAGTTTTTCTTATGCATTGATATAATTAAATGATTTGCTTTTTGGATTCCTTGCGTGTAACATGTTGAAAATCCAACAGGACAACATCTCGTTGGATGAAAACAAGAAAGACGAACAAGCCTCATACGACTTAGACCTATGCACCCCGGCGTTTGCATAGGTGGGGTTGTTTTCGCTTTGCATCCGCTTTGCTTTGCACCAGTTTGCTTTGCTTTTGCCTTGCATCAGCTTGTCCGTCGAAAGGAAAGGTTCTGTATGCACAAGGAAGAGTTGTTTGAAAACACGCCAATCTTCAAGGCGCTTTTCGAGCTTGCACTGCCAACCGTATTTGGGCAGATCATCCTAGTCGTCTACAACATGGCGGACACGTATTTCGTAGGACTCACGAAAAGCAACCATATGCTTACGGCGGTCACGATATGTATGCCTGCATTCATGATACTCACAGCAGTGGCCAACCTGTTTGGAGTTGGAGGCTCAAGCGTAATAGCAAGAGCCCTTGGAAAGGCCAACTACGACAGAGCCAAATCCACATGTGCATTCTCCTTCTGGGGCTGCACAGCCTTCACCCTGCTCTACTCGCTCATCGTATTCGTCTTCATTAACCCAGTCATAAACGCACTTGGCGGAACCGACCCAGTCGTACACGAATACGCAAGGACATACCTTATATATACAGTCGTCCTAGGGGGGCTTTTCACCTCCATGAATGCACTGATGGCTCACCTTGTAAGGTCCGAGGGCAAGGCCCTTCATGCAAGCATAGGCGTCGTCATTGGAGGCGTCCTCAACATAGCGCTCGACCCGCTTTTCATGTTCGTCATACTCGAGCCCGGCAACGAGGTCGCAGGTGCAGCCATAGCCACAGCGCTCTCCAACACCATCTCGTTCCTCTACTATGTCGTGATATTCGCCGCAAGCAGAAAGGAAAAGAGCATACTAAACGTCAAGCTCACAGGGGAGTCGTTCAAGAACAACATACCTTCCTGTGTGTTCGATGCAGGGCTTCCTGCATGCATAATGACGCTTGCAGAGAACATCTCCTATGCAATACTCGACAAGCTCATGTCCTACAACGGACTTGCCGCACAGACCGGAATAGGCGTTGCAAAGAAGGTCAACATGATGGCCCACTCCATAGTAAGGGGTGTGACTCAGGGAGCGCTCCCTCTTCTTGGCTACTCGTACTCAAGCGGCAACAGGGTCAAGACGAAGAAGACGGTAGGAGCCACTGTGCTCATATCTGCATCGGCGGCCCTTATATGCACGGTCGTGAGTCTGCTCTTTGCAAACGAAGTCATTGGAATCTTCATCCACGAAACCAACGAAGCGCACATCTACGGAATCAAGTTCCTGCGCATCCTGTGCATTGGAGCTCCGTTCTCGGCCGTGACATACACATTCATATCCTTCTTCCAGGCGGTAGGCCATGGCAGGAAGTCCTTCATACTTGCACTCCTTAGGAAGGGCATCCTTGACATTCCCCTCATGTTCGTCCTGCAGAACCTCATCACGATATATGGAATCGTACTTGCAACGCCTATAACCGATGCTATATGCTTCGTGGTCTCGCTGTGCCTATTCTCCAAGTTCGCAGAGAAACATCTTGCGGCGAACAAGGCAAGAAAGGTATATAATCCTGTAACGGGAAAGAATGAAATAGTAGGAGAGAGAAATTGAGCCTGATCGACCAGAAACTGATTTCATTCATGAAGATCGTGGACACGAACAGCTTCACGAAGGCCGCCGATGCACTTGCACTCACGCAGCCTGCGGTGAGCCAGCATATCCGCAACCTTGAAAACGAACTGGGGGTCAAGCTCTTCATAAGAAGCCACAACCAGCTCAGACTCACCGCAAACGGAGAGATCGTCGACAAATATGCAAGAAGGCTTCTTGCAATCTCGAACAACCTCATGCAATCCCTCAAGGACGAAAAAGAAAACGTATCTTCTTTGACGGTTGGCATCACGCACTCCGTCGAAAGCAGCCAAATCGTAGAGGCCCTTGCAGAATACTCCAACCAAAGCAAAGGCCTTACGATAAAGGTCGTGACGGACACAGTGGAGAACCTCCACAAGATGATACGCAACTACGAACTTGACTTCCTCATCATCAACGGAAAACTCAAGGACTCCAAACTCAACTATATGACCATGGATACCGATTGCCTTGTGCTCGCAGTCTCCCCTACCCACCGTCTTGCAGCTCAGAACTCCGTGACATTGGATGAGCTCAAGAAGGAGAAGCTCATCCTAAGGCTCCCGACGTCAAACACAATAAGCCTCTTCGATCAGGCTCTGAACCAGAACAACCTGTCCGTTGGAGACTTCGACGTTGTGCTTGAGATGGACAACATAGCCACGATAAAGGACCTCATAAGGCAGAACTTTGGAGTCTCAGTCCTCTCGAAGAGCGCCTGCATGGATGAAATACGCAAAGGCAAGCTCATTGGCCTTCCAATAGAGAACCTAAGCCTCATAAGAGACATCAACATCATCTATCCAAAGGACTACGAGAACCTTCAGACGATTCAGGACATTGTGGAGCTGTACAATAGGTTGTAAAGGGTCATAAAGAGTTGTAATGTGGATTGAAGGTTTCAACTTCCAAAGTTTCACATGCCGGGATTTCAACCATTTTTCCGTTTTTTTGGCATTTTGGTTGAAAATTTTCAACCAAAAGCGGAAAAATTGCCATTTTGGTTGAAACCAATGGACGCCTCATGCTCACCAAGTCCTTTCTCTTTGGAAACCAAAACACTCAGTCCTCGAAGAATGCCTTGAACCCCTCACAAAGGTTGTATGTATCCTGCGTGCCACCTGTCTCATAGGGAGAGTGCATGGCAAGCTGGGCAGCACCAACATCCACACTTGCGATTGAGAACTGTGAACCGGAGATGTTTCCAAGCGTTCCACCGCCAGAGACGTTTGAGTTGTTGAAGAAGAGCTGGTAAGGCACACCTGCAGTGTTCAGGATGTTCATCAGGTGGGCGCCTGAGGCGGCATCACTTGTGTACTTCTGGTTTCCAGCGTACTTTATCATCATGCCCTTGTTCATTACTGGCTTGTTGGAAGGGTCGCACTTCTCAGGATAGTTGGGGTGGATGGAGTGTCCGTTGTCCGCGGATACCATGAAGCTGTTGGCCTTTGCAATGCACTGCGCTTCGTAGTCCCAACCAAGGGCTCCGCCTATGCGGGCTATGGTCTGCACAAGGAAATCGCTGTCAGCACCCTGTTTGGTTCCGCTTCCAACCTCTTCGTTGTCAAATAGCGCCACCATTTGGATATGTCCGTCTTTGGAGTCACCGGCATTTATGAATGCCTTTACAGCAGTGTAGGCGCATTGGAGATCGTCTATCTTTGGAGCGGAGAAGAACTCATCGTCCATTCCCCAAATTGAGCCGCGCATCCTGTTGTAGAGGAAAAGCTCCGTATCAAGGACGTCCTCCTCTGGAACTTCAAGCTGCTCCGCTACAAGGGACTTCACAGCACCCTTTAGGCTTCCACAACCAAGGAGAGGAAGCATGTCCTTCTGGACCTTGTATTCGTAGCCCTTGTTGGCTTCCCTATTCTGGTGTATGCAAAGGTTGACTATCTGGCACAGATCCCTGTCGAAATCCACCAGACGTTCAACAACCGGACCATTGTTGCCATCGTTTGCATCGTCACCATGGGACTTCTCGAACGCCCTGCCTGCAATGGAAAGAGGTCTGTCGAACCACGGGGCCATGAGCATTCCACCGTATGCCTCCACGTTCAAAGTCGTATAGGCATCTCCAAGAGGAAGCTCAGGGTTTGCCTTGAGCTTGAATGAAGGGGAATCGGTATGGGCGGCCACAATGCTGTAGCCTGAAGGATCCTTGGAAGCATCGAAATCCGCAGGAACCCTAAAGGCTATGATTGCGGAGCTGTTGCGGGTCACATAGTAGCAACTTCCAGCCTCCAAGGAGAACCGCTTTCCCTCCTCAAGCCTTATGCAGCCTGCATCATCCAGCATACCTGCAATGTTCGACACAACATGGTAGCACGATGGGCTGTCGTTTATGAAATCTATGAGTTCCAATGTCGATTCAATATACTTCTGATCCATAGCAAACCTCTTCCCTGCACAGAAACGGGAAACCTTCCACAAAACATGAAGCGGCCTTTTTCAAAGCCGCTTCACGACGAAAAACAAAACTATTTCTCAAGGACAGCCTTGATTCTTCTCACACCGGCGGAGGAGCTTTCCTCCTTGAGGATATGGAAGTGTCCCATATCACCGGTATGCTCCACATGAGGTCCTGCACAGACCTCCTTGGAGAAGTCGCCAATGGAGTAGACGGTGACCTGCTCGCCGTATTTGCTTGAGAAGAAGGCCATTGCGCCTTCCTTGAGGGCTTCTTCAGGGCTCATGGTCTGGACTGTGACCTTGAGGTCCTTCTTGATCTCTTCGTTAACTATGTCCTCGACTTCCTTGATCTGCTCAGGTGTCATCTTCTCACCATGGGTGAAGTCGAACCTAAGCCTTTCAGGAGTGATGTTGGAACCCTTCTGCTGTACATGGTCTCCAAGGACCCTTCTGAGAGCCGCCTGAAGCATGTGCGTTGCGGTATGAAGGGCCGTGGTCTGCTCGCTGTGGTCGCCAAGACCGCTCTTGAACTGACCTGCCTCTGCTGTGCGGGACAACTCCTGATGCTTTGCAAAGGCTTCCTCAAAGCCCTTTTCGTCAACAGTGAAGCCCTTCTCAGCAGCAAGCTCCTTCGTAAGCTCGATTGGAAAGCCGTAGGTATCGTAGAGTTTGAAAGCAGAACCACCGGAGATCTCCTTCACACCCTGCTTGTCCAAGAAGAACGTCATCTTGTCGAACTGCTTCTCACCCTTCTCCAGGGTTTCGCTGAACTTGGACTCTTCCTTGGTAAGCTCGTCGAAGACCGTCTCCTTGTTTTCAAGGAGCTCTGGATATGGCTCGCCGTAGAGGTCTATGACGACCTGGGCCACCTTTGCAAGGAATGCGCCCTCTATTCCAAGGTGTTTTCCGTTTCTGACAGCCCTTCTTATAAGGCGTCTGAGGATGTAGCCCTGTCCAACGTTGGAAGGTGTGCAGCCTCTCTGGTCTCCAAGGATGAATGTGCTTGTTCTGATGTGGTCAGCGACTATGCGCATTGAGACATCGGTCTTTTCGCTGTCGCCGTACTTGATGCCTGAAAGCTCTGCAATCTTGGCAAGGATAGGCTGCATGACCTCAGTGTCGTAGACGCTCTTCTTGCCCTGGAGGATTGCAATGGTGCGTTCGATTCCCATTCCGGTGTCTATGCACTTGCGCTCCATCTCCACGAACTTGCCGTCTGCTGTCTTCTTGTATTGCATGAAGACATCGTTCCAGACCTCGAAGTACTTGCCGCACTTGCAGCCTGGCTTGCAGTCAGGACCGCATGCAGGACGGCCTGTGTCAATGAACATCTCGCTGTCAGGTCCACAGGGTCCGGTCTCTCCGGCTGGGCCCCACCAGTTGTCCTCGCGTGGCAGGAAGAAGATCCTGTCGTATGGGATTCCCATGCTGTGCCAGAGCTCTGCGCTCTCGGTGTCGCGGGGGATGCCGTCCTCTCCTGCGAAGACCGTGACGGAAAGCTTCTCGACAGGAATTCCAAGCACCTTCGTAAGGAACTCGAAGCTCCAAGGGATCATCTCTTTCTTGAAGTAGTCGCCAAGGGACCAGTTGCCAAGCATCTCGAAGCATGTGAGATGGTGAGGATCGCCCACGCTGTCTATATCGCATGTCCTTATGCACTTCTGGTAGTCCGTAAGCCTCTTTCCAGAAGGATGCTCCTGCCCAAGGATATATGGTACGAGAGGATGCATTCCAGCCGTCGTGAAAAGCACGGTTGGGTCGTTCTCAGGGATGACCGATGCACCGCTTATCTGTACATGGCCCCTTTCCACGAAAAAGTCGATGAATTTCTTTCTTAATTCGTTAGCTGTCATTGGTATCATAATGCCATAGATATTAGCTTTTCTGCGTTGTCCTAGTCAATAATTCCAAAGGTCCAAAGCCCCTTTCCAAACGTATCGTCAGAACAGCTCTGGCTGCACGCTTGAGTCAAGCTCCGCTCTGCTTGAAATCCTGCTGGAAGTCCTTCTGTGGGTACTGCCGTTGGATTGGGTCCTGCGAAGGGCCTCGTCCGGGGTGTCCGTCGTCTTGGCAAACGCACGCTCCATCTGAAGCGTCCTCTTCACGGCATTGCCAAGGGCCTTTGGAGACGACACAACCACAGGGTCCTTGAGCCTGCGGGGCCAAAGGAACGTGCGGTTGTCCATGGTCTCCCGTAGGACGAACACCTTCTTGCCCTGGTCTATGCTGTACTGCGCCTGCTGCACTCCACCACCGCCATCCCTGTCCTCCACGACAATGCTTGCACGGCTTATCTGGCTCATGAGGAGGTTCCTCTGCATGAAATAGTAACGCTGCACTACGCGGCTTGGGGCGAACTGCGACACGAGAAGGCCATGCTGTGCCACAAGGGCCTGCAGACGTTCATGCTGCTTGGGATACACATCACAGACCGATGTCCCAATAACGCCAATGGTGTGGATTTCCTTGGCCAAAGCCTGGATATGGGCTATTCCATCTATACCCATGGCAAGACCGCTTGTAATCGTGAAGCCACTCTCTCCAAGGGAATCGACCACCTCCTTGGCAAGCTCGACTCCCCTCTGCGAGGGGCTGCGAGTGCCAACCACGCTTATGCTGGGAGTTGCAAGGAGACTGGAATCCCCCTTTAGATAAAGGTAACGCACTCCTTTTATGTCGGAGCACCAGAGCGGACTTGACTTGTCTATTATGCAAACATTGGAATCAAGCCTTTCGAACGCCCTGCGGCATTTGAGGTAGGCCTCCTCCAGCCATGCAGACGGCACATCAAGGACCTCGCTGTACACGGCCATGTTGAAAGGCATGGCCTCGTCTATGCTGCAACGGGAGGCTATCTCGTCCATGAGGGACGAGCAGTAGCTGTCGTTCTTCCCCAACGCCATGACAATGGCTTCAAAGTTCATCGCCGCCTGATAGTTTTCCATACAAGCGATTCTACTATGCTCCAAAAGTTTTTTTCAATCTGCTTGGAAGAAAACCTATTGACAGTCCTTTCGCTTTGGGTTATACATACCCTTGCACGCCGTTTTAGCTCAGTAGGTAGAGCAAAGGACTGAAAATCCTTGTGTCCCTGGTTCGATTCCTGGAGACGGCAACTGTGATTTTGATAGCCAATTCCTTATATTGTAAGGAGTTGGCTATCTCTTTAAAGTGCCAAGTGTACGCAATTTCGCCGAAAACCACCGTTGACGATACCTTTTTCCGGGCTTATAACAGAACCAAGGAGTATGAAAAACATGGTGGTTCCATACAGATTCATAAAGAGAAAGGACAGAAAGTTCATCCAGGTTTCGTTCGCACACATTCCCGGACGGTGGTTCTCCACGAAGACCGATGACATGCAACAGGCGATTCTGTGGGCTCAGGCGAAGCTCAAACAGGACATTCCCTCCGTGGATGGGAAGACGACCCTCGCGGAGTTCGCGACCGGCTTCTTTGACAAGGAAGACCCTCTTGGCTTCAGACACAGACAGGAAAGAAGGGGCTACAACCATGATGACACGTACTATGAAAGGAAGGCCGGATACCTCCGGAACTACATCCTCCCTGCGCACGGCTGCTATCTGATCAATGCGATAACGGACGTTCTCATAGAGGACTTCATATTGGATCTGGACTCCGTGATGTACAAACGCCCCTTGAGCGGCGACACGAAGAACAAAGTCCTCGACGCCTACTCCAACATAATGAAGGAGGCGAAGAGGAAGGGACTGATCTCCGAGAACCCCTGCGATGGAGTCGACAAGGTGGTCTGCAAGGACAAGGAGACGATGCCATTCACTGATCAGGAGCTTGCAAAGCTCTTCCCTTCTGACGACGACAAGCTTCTGCGGATCTGGGGCGGCCTATACTGGGCTACATATTTCCGCGTATTGAAGGATACCGGATGGAGGCCGGGGGAGGTCTCTGCGCTGTCAAAGCAAAACTTCTTCCCCAATCTTTGGGGGCCGAACCTCCATGGAGTATTCACTCAGGAGTCCGTGCACTGGAAGACCAGACAGGTCGTCTCCAGAATCAAGACCTCCGATACGGACAACGGTGCGAAGAACAAGAAGGGGTATATCGTGAACCAGACCGCCCGACTGCTCGTTCTGTTGGGAGCAAGGAGGAAGGGGAAGTACTACTTTGAAAAGGACGATGGAAAGTTCCCTACCCTTGCGGCGCAGAACAAGCGTTTGGAGTCGGCATGTTCGAAGGCGGGAGTCCTCCTTAAGGAAAGAAGACAGTATTCGTTCAGACATTCGTGGTGTACGGAATATATTGGAAAGATGCCGGAAGAGACTCGTCTTGTCCTTCTTGGACATGTAGAGAACAGGCCTGAGTACACGCATCTGGAGCCTGTCCAAGCCTTGAAGAGGATTCTTGAAAACGAAAAAGTCAGAAAGCTGCTTGAAGAAAGGTCCTAGAGTCTGTCCAGCTTGCGTTTGATTGCTCGGAACTCCTTCTTCACTACAGCGATGGAAAGATTCAACCTGTCGGCGATCTCCTGGTTGTGCAGTCCTTCTTCGAATCTGAGCCTGGCTATCTTGTCCTGACGGCTCGTAAGGAACAGCTTCCGGATGACCGATTCGAAATCAGCTTTGGACTGAAGGTCGAAAACATCCTCCCTTGTCACATTGAAACCTCCTGCAAAGACGAAGACGGCACCCCTTTTTCAGGTGCCGTCGATTCCGTCAGATCATCCGTTGATATAGTCCCACATCTTAGTATCCGGTGCATCCACGTCGCTCAGGAACTGATAGGCGACGTCGAACTGACCTTCGAGGTCGAACATCCAGTAGTCCGATACCGCCATTGCGACGGCAACGAACCTATCCCATTTCGTCACCTTGTCGCTGACCTTGGGGGCTTCGTTGTTGATGTCCAAAGCCTTTGCATAGGCCTTGGATATCCCTTCGGAGGCGGTGTCAGCGTTTATGCCGAGCATATCCATGCTTTCCGCAACGGACAAGCTCCCCCCCCCCACGGACACTTGGCCTCATGTCGCATATGGCCTTCATTGCGGTAGGTTCGTCGAAGTGTCGTCCGTTGATGCGGGCATACGCATCCATGACGAAGCGTTGAACCTTATCCTTGTCGAATTCCCTGAGGAAGATGGAGATTCTGTTGAGCTCACCCTTGACCATTTCGGAGGGTATGCTCCTATCTTTGAAAACATCCCAATATTCCATTGCAATCCCTTCTTTTGCTTCGATGCGACTACAGCGATATACAGAAGCCTTACTTCATATCTACTGCATTTCCGCGGGAGGTCAACGAAAAGACCTCCGATTTGCACATCGTTAACCGAATCTTGACCGCAGTCGTCATCCAAGGTTTCTGCATTTCTGACAGAGTCCCACTACATCGTCTCTTCCGAACGAAAGAACAAGAGGTTTGTCATTGAATAGCTTCAACGGATTTCTAATCTGCACAGAGAAAGGCCCATACTTGTCCATAAGCTGGGTTCCCATACTTTCAAGTTTGTCGATGTCCACCATATTCGATTCATCCAGCAGTTCCATCTCCAGAATCATATCCGAATGTTTTCTGACGAATCCTGAGACGAGGCTTGGGGCGGCGATCGCCGCCACCCCAAGTGGAAACCTCTCGTCCTTAGGAGCCTTCTGGATGACGTCCGAGTCCCAATACGATACCAAAGCCGTCGTGAACGATTCGAACGCTATCTTCATGCATCACTCCATCAAGCCGCCTGTGCGGTGGTCGTGGTTGTGGATGAAGGATCCTTCCAGGTGTTGAACTTCAACATAGGTTCAGGACAGATATTGTTGATTGGAATCACGGTCTTCGTAAGACCTCCAAGCTCAACCTGAAGCGAAGCTATGTTGTTCTGAGCCACTGCGATGTTCGCGGCGACCTGTGCGTTGATGACACCCTGAGACGCCTTGAACTCTGCAAGTTCCTTCTGAAGCTCCCTTACATCAGAATTGACGACCATGTAGACATCGCTTATCTTCGAGTCCGTGTTCTTCTCCGCCTTAAGGAGCGCATTCTCCGATTCGAGCGAGGCTATCCTCTGCCCCTGCTCGAACTCAGGCTGGGATACCCACCTGACGGCATTGTTGCCAATACCCATACCTCCACCGAAGAGGTTTCCAAGTCCGTTGCCGAAGACTCCGAGACCTGTTCCGATTGCTCCAAGAGCCACTCCCAAGTTGCCCTTGCCGTTAGACGCATAACTCAACTCAGCCATACTTCTTTCTCCTTTTCCTTTCTACAATTAGTATAAAATGAAAAAGGCAAGAGCACTGGCTACTTTTCGGCTACAAAACGGCTACTTCTACAAGGAAAAAAGGAAGGACCCCAGCCTTTAGAGGACTGGGGTCCAAGCCAAATCTGGGAGGGCCGCCACGGTATGCCTGCCATGGCGGGTTTTTCATTGTTCAGGCGGACGCGATCCTTCAGTCGTCCGCAGTATCGGGGACATTGGCCTTCGTCCTGTCCCTGATGTCTATGAGCGTGCCTTCGAGGGCCGTTGCATAGTGCTCCCAGTCCTCCCATGCCTTGAGGTACTGGTTGGAGTTGTCTATGATGTCGAACGTGGTCTTGAGGTCGCTTCCGGTCTTGACGACATAGGTTGCGTTGTCAGGCCTGAAGCGCAGCACCGGATCCACCACGTCCGTGAGGTCGATGTAGACCGGCACGTACTCGGTCTGCGTCACGTATTCGGTCTTCGTGGCGCATGAAGCCAGAAGAAGGATCGTGCAGAGCAACAATCCTAGAAGGGGACTTGCAAATCTTTTCATCTTTCACTCCTTGTCCTTGAGATCGGACATTCCAAGGGACACGGCACGCTCGGCCTGAAGCCTTGCGACCTCTATGGCGTCGTCTATGTCGTTGCGGTCCCTTGCGTTCTGGAGCCTGTCCTGAAGGACGGAGAGCTCCGCATCCGTGCGGTCTTCGCCCCTCATGAGCTCCACTATGTGCCGGGAAGCCTTCTGCACGAGGTCGGCCGTGGCCTTGGAGGCCTCCTTCTCGGCTGTGGCCTTGGAGGCTTCCGTACGGGCCTGCGATGCATCCCTCTCGGCTTTCTCCAACTGTCCGTCCTTGGCCTTGGACTGTGCGCCCCTGCGGCCCAGAAGGAACGTCAGGAGCATCGTCGCGGCCGCAAAGGCTATGGCTATGAGTCCGTTAGCTCCGGCCATCTCAACAGACCTCCAGAGGATTGCCGTTGCCGTCCACGGGATTGCCGTCCTCGTCTTCGTACACGACCTTTTTGATGACCTTCCTCTTGGCGGGTTTCTCCATCTTGGGAGGGGCTGCGATGTTGCCCAGGACTCGGCCGATGAAGGACTTCACACCCTTGATGTCAACGAAGAGCTGGAGCAGGAACATCGCCGTGTACCAGATAGGTACGACCGCCATCCCTCCGATGGTGGGGAGGGTGCTGTTGTGGATGCTTGCAAGGAACAGAGCCACAAGCGCCGCCGCGATGAGGAACGAGGCTACGCTCTTGAAGGTCTTGAGCTTCGAAGCGTCCTTCCCTTCTTCCTCGTACCTCTTCTCCAGCTTGGCGAAGGCGGTCTGCTTGAAGAGCTCCACGATCACCCCGATGCACACGGCGGACAGGCAGAACACCAGAACGGTGAGCCCATACGTCTCCGCGAAGCCGTTTACATAATCAGCTACCGACATTTTTTCTATCTCCTTTGCAAAAAAGATTCCATTTCCATCAAGAGACCACACCGCCCACGAGAGGGGTTGCGGTCTTGGCTATGTCCTTGGCGGACGAAGGGTCCTTGAACAGGACCACCCCTAGGGTGATGATGCATATGATAACGATCGCCTTCATCCACTTAGACATGGACAGCATGCCGCTCTCCATGTTCGTCATGCGCAGACCTATGTCCTCGACCTGTGAGTCTATGCTCTCCACATCCTTCTTCATGGACGCGATCTCCACGGCATCCCTCATGGCGCTGTCTTCGAGCGTATGCAGCCTTTTGGAGTGCCTGTCCAGCCTTTCGTCCTGTCTGGCTTGCTTGTTCTCTATCCTAGCGACCCTTTCTTCCATGTCTTCCATTTTCCCTTTCACCTTCCACCTTGGATTATGAACCATGGGAGGGGGTTTGGCATTGCCGACGCCCCTTCACTTTCCCCCACGTTCCCCAATGGTAGAGCAGAGGAGGGTTTTCCCAAAGCGAAGTCGGGACGGCTTTTCCCGGAAACCTCCTTGACTCAATCGGCCTTTGGGTTCAGAATCTGTCAAAGGAGGAGAACAATATGCCTGAAACCAAAGAAGAACAGAGAAAAGCACCGGAAGGCTTGGACAAGCAGTTCGACATGGAACATGTGGAGAAGATAGACCTCTCCGGATTCGAGATCGTAGAACGAGAGCCGAGAAGGACAAAGAAAGCCCGCTGAGAAGCGGGTTTCTATTTTCCATCGACAAGGTCTCCATAGCACTCCACTACATAGTCCTCCGCCTCGTCCATTGAGCGGAAGCGTGGACACTCGGCCACCATGCCGTCCACCACGAGGGCGTAGAAACCCTCCGGCAACGGCACGATGGAGTAGAAGTCAGTAGTCCTCACCTGTGATGATTTCATATTCCTCTTGGGTGATCGCCTTCTTGACCACGGCGTTGCGCACCCATTCCTTGCTCCAAAGCCTGTCTCTCTGATACATGTCCTTGATCTTCTCATACATCGTCATACCGTTTCACCTCCGTGTGACGTCTCAGTCGGCTGGCTGATGTCGACATCGGACATCATGGCCAGATACTCTATCGTGGCGTTCAGCCTTTCGATACGGGCCAGAGCGGCCTCCAGCTGCTTCTCCAGCTCCCTTTGGTTCCTTACAATCTCCATGATGCAAGCCTCCGTTCTATTGATGATATAGCGATTGTCGCCCTTGGAGGCGTTTGCCTTCCAACAGGTGAACGAATCCTCGATTGCCTTTGAGGAAAGATTGAGCTTCGCCTGACGCTTGGCTCTGCGTCTGATCCTCGATGCGCTCTCCTTCCTTATCTTCATCAGCACTCTGCCGCTGTCCGTGACCGTGAACCTGAATCCTAGGAACGGATACCAGTCGCACAGCCTGTATGTCTGCGTCTTCCTGACGTTGAGAGACAGCTTGTATTCCGCAAGCTCTTCGGCAAGCCGGACCTTCACCATACGGGCTTCCTTCTTGCTTCGAAGCACCAGCATGATGTCGTCCTGATAGCGCACCATGTATCTGCATCCAAGGACGGTCTTGAGGAACACGTCTATGGGATGCAGCGCAATGCAGCTCTCGGTCTGGTTCGTTTCGGCTCCAAGCCCAAGCCCCTTTCCGCCCTGAGGGACTCCCCATTGCTCGACCATTGATACGACCCATCCGTCTTCGATGTATCTTTCATTGAGCGAGTGGAGCGCATCCCCGTCTATGGATGCGAAGAAGGACTTTATGTCCACCTTAAGCACAAAGCCGTCCCTGCCGTATCTGCGGAAGTACCTTCTTAGCTGTTCCTTGAAGAGGTTCCTTGCATAGTCCGTGCCCTTTCCTTTCTGGCATGCGCAGTTCTCCTGAAGGAATACATAGCGGAGCCTTTCGTTCAGATAGTTCGTATTCACGCTAGATTGGACTATTCCGTCTATGAGATGGGGAGCCTCTATGTCCCTTGGCTTGGGATCGCATATATGGAACCGACGGCGTGGCTTTGCATGGTAAGTCCCTGAAACGAGCTGCCTGTTGAGGACGTAGTTGTATCTGTTCATGTGCAGGTAGTAGTCCATCACCGACGGCTTCCACATCCTACCCGACTTCCTTTTCATGAAAGCCCTGTTCAGGCCGTAGATGCTGCATATCCTGCTTCGTATTCCATCCATTTCAACATTCCTTCATGTTCGATGGAGAAGGAAGGCTTCCGCCCTCCTTTCGTCCATCGCGCCGCTTTCTCCCTATGTCCTTGGACCGTAGGGGCTTCGCGCTGCAGTTCGCCCAACGGGCAAGGACGACGGTTCCTTTGTATCTTCGACATCTCGGCTTTCAATCCCGCTCGGGAAATACTAGGTATCCGGATGGAGACGTCCTGAAACCAAATCGGGGCCACCCCGTTTCCATTGACGGCATTGTTGTTGTTCACTCGACCGTCGGCAATGAAGACATTGTTTGCATTACCGACATTCGGGGACCGCAGCCACCACCACGTGGACGAGGCGACCATGCAACCGCCGCCCTTACATCATATACTCCCGATATCTCCTGACATCAGCAGAGCGCCATTTGTTGAACATCTCGTATGCTTCGTTCAGAAGGGACAGCCAGGAGTCGATGGTCGATTCTCCAAGCGGATATGCCAGAATCGCTATGTTGTTGAGCTTGATGTAGCGTTCGATGTGCATCTTCGCCGCATCCCCAAGCCTAAGCCTCTCCATTGCTGTATCCCTGCCTTCCACCTTGATGTCGTTGGCAAGGCAGAGGTCCACGCAGAACTCACGGGCCTCCAAGTACAGGTCGGATGGTATTGCCCATTTCTTCCTGATAGGAAAGTTGTTCTTGCTTGAGCACACGTCTATCGTCTTCTTCAGAAGCTCAATCGCAAGGACCTCCGCTTTCAGTAGACTTGCACGCTGCTTCGACTTCACGGTCGCCATATCCCTTCGATTCTCCTTCGCCGACCTACATGGCTAACGCCATTGCGTTCGGCTTTTTTGATTAGTAGATTACACAAAGCGGGGCCACCCCGTAGCCACTGACGGCATGGCCGCCGCTCACTCGACCGTCGGCAACGAAGACATTGTAAGCATTACCGACATACGGGGACCGCAGCCACCACCACGCGGACGAGGCGCTGTCCTGGTAATGCTTCATCAGATTCCTGTCGCTGACGCTCCATGCGGATATCGGGTCTACATAGTCCGAGAACCTCTCGTAGTAGTCCAGAAGGACGCCGTCCTGCTCGTTGTACGTCGAGCAGTGTATCTCCTTGGTCGAAGGCAGGAAGAACATATCCTCAGTGGTGTCGTAGCTCAGTCTGGAAGCGACGGAGTACTCTCCGTTGGCGTCGCAGTCCAGATAGTAGTCCGCATTGTCAGGATTCTTGATGTTGTTCAGAGTTGTGTTTATAGTGACAGGCCCTATGACGTCCAGCAGGGTGCAGTCCGCACCTTGGGAGTCGTCCGCAAGAAGAGCCTGGAACGGCAGATAGGACGAGTACGACGGAGCCTTGTCAAAGGGTGTCGTCCTGCTCCACCATGAGCCGGCGGCGACGTTTCTGTTCGCATTGAGCCACTTCCTCAAGGCCGAATGCCTCCAGTTGTTCGAACCGTATGCCGATCTCGGGTATTCCGTCGTATCGTTCCTCTCGTAGTATCCGTTGTCCTTTGGAGAGCCGCTTGGAGACGAGACCACGGTTCCTGACGTGTCGGAGTAGTACGTCTTCCATGCAACCACCGCTTCGTCCAGCGACAGCCCGTACTGGTCTTCGGCCGCATCGAACTGCATGGTTTCGTTGAAGAGCTCGTGGACCTGAAGCGACATCGAATGGTCGGTGGTCTTCGCCCCATGACGGATGAGGAAGTGCTTGTCATGCCCAACCACGTCCAGATAGTATTTGAGATACGCGCCCTTGGATGCGGCGGAGGCGCATTTGAACACCGCATACTTCGTGTTCGCAGGGTACAGGTCCTCTGCAAGCCCGTTGCGGACGTTTGCCTGAACCTGTCTCCAAGTCGTCGCTTCAGGGGCCTTGCCTGAAGCTATCGCGGTCTTGATGTCCTTCAGGGCGACGAGTATCTCCTGCCCTGTGGAGTCAAGCAGAATCGGTTTGGTTGCTATTGCCATATATGCTCCTTCAGTTCGTTCCGTATGTCATGCATAGCTTTCCATCCACGACGGAAAGACCTATGTCCATCGCCTCGCCTGGATCCCCCTTGTCGCCTGTGTCGCCCTTGCTTCCCTTGGAGCCGTTGAGTACCTGTATCGTCTTCTTGGTTCCATCCGACAGGTTGAAGACCACGGTGTTGGTTCCACCGTCAGCAGAGGAGGGCGAGAAGTCCATGGATTCGATTCCATTGCCCCTTAGATGCTTGAGGTCGATGTGGAACACCTTGGCGGTATCGGGGCCTGTCGCAGTGACGGAGGCCGTAGGAGTGCCGTATGTGTCGTCTATGGAGATTGTGGGAGTGCCGAATCCAGCCGCCTGTCCAGTGTGTCCGTTGTAGACGTCGAAGGTCTTGCTCCGTCCATCGGTGAAGTTGACCGTGACCTTGTTGGCTCCTGCATCGTCGGAGGAGGGAACGACATCAATTGAGGTGATTCCGTTTCCACGGGAGCCGTTTCTTACCTTGAACGTGAACTTCTGTCCATCGTCCGCTGTGATGGTAATCGTGTTCTCGCCTTCGTCCTCTGTGGATGGTATCGAAGAGATGTCCTTGATTCCGTTCCCTCTGAAACCAAGCGTGCCTTTGCCAACGACTATTCCATCGAGCGTGAGTTCGTATCGGTATATGATGGAAGGCTTGACGCAATCAAGGGACAGTTCGTATTCCATGCAGCTACTCCTCCTCTGGGAAATCCGTCAGGTTGAAAAGCACCTGCACGGTGTCGGGTTTGTGTGTGAACATCCTCCCCTGCAGGTCCTTGAGGGTGAACTGGAGGAAATACACCCCGTTCTCCATCTTCTGTGTTCTCGCCCGGCTAAGGGACAACGTAGCCGAACCTCCCTCGACCGAAAACGAGCAGCCGTCCTCGTCCGTGTTCTTCGATCCATCCGACTTCAGAGCCATCTGCAGTTCGCCTATGGATGTATCGACCGGAACCTCTCTGTCCTCCAGAGAGCGTCTGAGCGTAACGAAGCTGTCGGAATCCCTCTTCAGCTCCATATCCACTAACCGAAACCTTATCGTGGGGTTCGTGCCCCGTGCAATCTTCAAAACCATACTCCTCTCCACTACTCAAGGACATCTGAGAACGAAAGTCCTGTATAGGCCTTCACCAACTGATACAGCACGTCCTTCTGTGCGGATTCCGTTATCGGTATACCGTTTGAGAACACTTCAGATGCCTTGAAGGAAGCCTGCCATGTCCATAGACAGGGAGAGTATGCGCCGGCATACGGGCCGCCGTATGGCAGAGCCTCCGTCCTTTGGACAGGCTTCAGAATGGTCTTTGAAGCCTCCCTCGACGGATAGGCCTTCAAGGAGAAGGCCACGAAGGCCGTCCCGTCAACGATCGAGAACACTATGTCCTCGATCTTCCAGTATGCATCCACGAACTCGTAGGACATATGGTTGTCCTGCGCGGATATCGTCATCTTCAAGCCCATGCATTCCTCCTTCGTTCAATATGGGTAGCTGATAAGCTCCCTTTCGTTCTCTGCATATATAAGGCTTCCTCGTCTGTCTGCGGCCTTGAACTGCCAGTCCGCACTCAAAGGGGTGAGCGAACTGGAGCCGGCCATATGGATGTTCGCAGCTGCATTCCCTGTAGATCGGAACAGCTCCCCTCTGGGATAGTCCCCGGCGTTCGCGAGTCTGTAGCCACCCACGTAGAAGTCGATGTCCCAGTTGCCGTTGTTCCTCTGTGGGTGTATCTCTATCTTCCATACCGGATAGGCGTTGTGGATCGAAGCCGTGAGGTTCCCCTCGTCCCTGTTGTGTCCGTAGCGATGCGTGGTCTCGCCGTTCTTGCCGTGTGTTCCATAGTCGCCGGTTCCGACCCAAACCGAACCGTCCCAGTAGAACGGATACAGCGTCACGTCTCCGCTTCCACCAAGGATGGCGTAGTTCGCATGAACTATGGCGTACCAACAGGCCGCCACTATGTAGACATAGAAGGTGTCCGTGCTCTTGTACTTGCTCAGCCCCTTCGTCTCGTACCATTGGTCCGAGAAGCTGTCCTGTGCAATCATGTCTCCAAGCGTAGCCATCGTCAGTTGAAGCAGGCCCTCCACACCTTGCCCGTAGGCATCACGTCTCCATACAGCGTCATCCCGGCGGCTATGCCCCATAGATGCATCCTATAGTTGTAGGGCTGGATCGGAATGGTCCAATTTCCATCGGAATCCTTGAATATCGGATTGTAGTACCATGTCAGAGGTTTCCCTCCGCTCTTGAGCTTGTTGTCTATCACTCCGAACTCATAGTATGTGCAGCCACTCGAATAGAACGACGACGAACTTCCGGTATAGGTGAAGCGCTCGATGTAGTGGGTTGCCGTGAACTCTCCGTTCTGGCTGAAGTTGCTGGTGAAGAGCAGAAGTTTCGTATGGTCCACGGTATCGGCGTATACATACAGCATCTCTGCGTTTTCGTAGCCCTCAAATTGGGCGGAGACCCCTGTCTTGACGGCCGACGAATACTGCGTGAAGAGACCCTCCAGCAAAGCGCCGATGGCCGCTGCGTTCGAGGCCGACCTGTTGGAGAAGTCCATGTACTCGTACTTGGTCCCTGTGAGATACGCCGTCTTCCATGGGGCTATGCAGCCTTCCTCGAAGTCGGAGAATATCCTGAATACACCGCCTCTGCCGGAACTGACCACCCCGTCCTTGTCGATGATGATGCCTTCGTTCGCGCTTACTATCGCTCCGTCGCTTTTGCGGTACATGAACCCGGACGCAGGTGATGCGAGCGAAGCTTTGGGCTCTCCAAGGAAGATGTTGCCTGTTGCGGCGTCGACTTGAAAAACAACCGAACCACCGAACGTTATCTTGAAGATGGGTCTTTCGAGAAGAGTTCCATTGGAATCCCTACTTCGAATCTCCACCGACATTCCTGAAGGGTTTGGAATCGAGAGATTGTTCACGAATAGATTGTCGACAAACATTGACAACGCCGCAAGCCTTGTGAATATCTGGTCGACGCCCATTGCATATGCCCATGACGATGCTTCGTTGTCCGAAGACATCTCTGCCTTTCCGAGTATTTGAAGAAATCTGCTCTGAAGGAACGACACCGCATCAGTCGCGTTCTGCTCGACCATGAGGTTGTATATGCCGGCCTCGTCGTACACGAACGAGCCTATGACAAGCACAGACGACGGAGAGAGGACATTCCCATCCAGCCTTCTCCATTGCATCGTGGATGAGCTGGAGGAGCCTGTAGGGACCGGCAGCAACGGTATCGGAGTGTACGCCTCGTCCTCGACATCGGCCTTGTATATGCACAGGGCCCATGTTCCATGATAGGAGAGGTCGTTCTCCGGCATCTGAAACTCCATATGCCTGGACGAACCTATGCCCGTATTGACGGCGAGCCTGGCTCCGTTGTACGAGACATAGCCCGAATCCACATAGTAGCTCGAACTCCAGTCGTTGGAGTATGCATTCCTTGGATTGAACGCATAGACGTGAAGGATGCTCGTCGACGATGCATCCCTTCTTGCGCCTATCCGACACAGGGATGCATTGGTCCTGTCGAGAGAGCCGTCCGTCTTGTCCAGCCTTTGGTTCGTCTTCCTCTGTGCGGCAAGGGACTTGGCCCTTCTGGTCGCGGTGAGGCTGTCGGCCTGCGAATCCGAGAGCTGCGTGACAGAGTCGACCACAAGGGTCCTTCCTGCAAGGTTGTATACGTCGCTTGCGTCCTTCATGGCGATAGGATACGTCCTTTCCTCGCCATCTCCAAACGAAAGCGGGACGGCTGTCCGTCTATCTGTAGCTTTCGAATATTTCTCCCCATTCGTTGTTCACAAGATATCCAGGATTCCTCTCCTGTATGGCCTTGAGAGGCCTCTTGAAAATGGTCGTGGGGACTCCGAAGCCATTGGCCATCTCCTCTCCGGACTTCTTCAGCACGTCCATGAATTTGTCGAACGGCTCCTTGTCCTTGTCCGTAAGCGTGTGCAGGGCTTCTCCGAGCGACGATCCAAGGGTGACGAAGTCGCCGCCTCCGAAGTATCCGTCTATGGACTCCGCCGCGTTTGCAAGGAATATCGGGTCGTATGTCCCCATGCACTTGGCGATGATCTCTCGAAGCAGCCTTTCCCTGTACTCGTCTCCGTCCTCGTCCTTCCTCGGCAGGATTTTGCCGGTCACGACGCTTTCCATGAATACGCTGAGAAGCACGCTTGCGGATACGCCTGCGATGCGCTTCCAGTCCCTGTTCCTTATGGCCAGAGGGACGTCGTACCTCACTTGGTTCGCGAGGTTCATGGCCTGGTTCGTGAAGAGCGAGAGCATCCTGAGCCACGTGTTGTTCTGGGCGTCTATCTGAAGGGTGCTCAGATCCATCCTCATGTTCGAGTTCTGGGTCTCCGATATCAGCTGCGAGGCCTTGAACCTGGCTTCGTCATGGGCCTGTTGAACATCGAGTCCTGCCTGTCTGCTGCGTTCGAACTGCGTCAGATAGCATGCGAACCAGAGCCTTTCCACGACCATCCTGTCCACAAGGTCCATGGTGTACTGCGCAATCTTGTCGTTGGCCTTCTGTATGGCCACGGACACAGGGTTCCCGAACGACCTGTTGAGGTATCTGAGGATCTCCGAGTCCACCTTCCTGTTCCGGAGGTCCGGTGCGTTGGCGTATATGAAGTCGTGTATGTCCTTGTATCCCGATCCGTTCAGCTCCCTGTTGGCGAGAAGGAAGTTCCGAAGGCTCGTCTCCCATACGATCGGGTTGGCCTTGAGCCATTCCCTGAGCCCCGTGTCTCCGGTGAGCGCAGCAGGTGCGGATGCGAACTGCTTGAGCGTGGACGAAATGTTCCCCACTATCACCGCCGCACCGCGCGCCGACAGGAACCCCGAGAACGTTTCGTCCAGAACCCCTCCGGCCTTCCCCGTGGTGGAGACTATGTGGTTCACGATGTCCTGGACCGTCCTCGCCATGTTGGTTCCATGGCACTGCTTTATTATGTCGCCCATGCCACCTCTTCCAAGGAGGTACTGGGCGTCCCTCGACCACGCCCCATAGGCGATGAAGTGCTCCTGACGCCTCACCTGACTGGTCCAGGTCGCTGTCACTTCAAGGTTGAGTGCGTACATGGCATTAGGATTCACGTCCTTGGTGAAGCCTTTGTCCACATAGGCCTTCCCCTTCTTCGTCGTCTGGGGCTCCTCACACAGGAAATCGGTCTCGCCGGCCGCAAGCCTGTCGGTCGACACCAAAGGGAAGTATGCATCACGTCTGCCAAGGTTTCTGTTCCACACTTCGTAGTACGTATCGGCGAGCCTCCTGTAGTTGGAGTCCATGTCCTTGAGCAGGAAGTCGCCCCATGCACGCTCCTTGTCCGTAAGAGCATCGACTATGGTCTTGACGTCGGACTCCCTGATTCCGTTTCCAAGGGGACTTGTGAGCTTCTCGTAGCCAAGTTGGCTCTTGGAGTATACGTAGACGCCGACCATCTGACCCCTTGACAGCTTGTACTTGGAGCCGTTGACCTTCTCGCCCCTGAACCCAGTACGTGCAAGCTCCAGGTCCCTGAGGCCCAGCCTCCTCCATTCTTCACTCGATGCGTCCATGCGGTCCGACACCTTCGCAAGCTCCTCGGACTGTGCATGCCAGCACCTGCGGACGAAGAAGTCGTAGAATATCCCTTCCTTGTCTCCGTCGATGATCCTTGCAAGGCGCTGGATCTTCGCATACGTGAGATTGACCGAATCGATTCTTCTGCCAACATTTCCAAGCCTGTAGCTCTTCTCTGTCTCGTTGGAGAGGAGGTCGTCCTTGAGTGCGAACGGGGACATTTCGCCTTTGGAGTCCAAGGCTGCATCCCTGTTGTATGTCTGTCTGAAGAATCCATAGGTCTTCGCATTGAGTGAGGTGGTGCGGACGTCCTTCCTGTCCGCAAGCATCTGCCTTGCATCGTTCCTCATGAGCTTCACGGCTGTAAGCAAAGTGTCTAGCTCCTGTGCGCTCCACATGCTCTGCCTGTTGTCGGCCCTGACCAGATATTCGTCCGGAAGGTACAGCGCAAGCTGCGATGGGGGCTGCACCATGTCCGAACGGTCGCGCTCGGCCTTCAGGTCTAGAAGCTCCTGTCTCAACGAAGATGCATCCTCGCCTCCCAGCTCCAACTGCTCTATCGCATCCCCGAGTTCGGAGATCCTTCCTGCAAGACCCTTTCTGTCCTCAGGCATGACGAACAGGGACCTTATCCATGCGAACGAATCCTCGAACGATGCATCAAGGGAGTCGGGGTTGAACCTGGCGATCTCCTTTATCTGGGCGATCCTCTCCTTTCTGTAGCGGGAGGCCTCCCGGGCCTCGTCCCTTCTCCGCATGGCTGCAATCGCCAGGTTGAGTCTCTTTACCTCGTTCTTCGATTCGGTGAGCCTCTTCGATATGTCGTTGGCCCTGCTTCTGGCCTGTTTCGCCTGTTCTTCCATGAAGGCGGTCCGATCCTGCTCCCTTTCGATTCTGGAACCCATGCGCTCGATGATCGCATCGACCTGCCTCTCGGCATCCTTCATCTGCCTCTGAAGGTCCTTCTCCGTATCCTTCGCCCCGCCGAGCTGTCTTCTGAGGCTTTCGATGGTGGCCCTTGAATCGACCTTGTACCTGGAGAGATCCATCTGAGCGTCCTTGAGCTTGCGCTCGAGTTCGTTGGCCCTGCGCCTGTAGTCCGCTATGGGGTTCCTTTTCTTTTTGGCGGCGCTCTCCGCTTCGAGGTTCTGCAGTTCGTATTCGAGCTGGCTGTCCATGTTGTTGGCCTGTGCATAGTGCAGTTCGTCGAACGCACCTTGAGGAAGGCTGCCTCTTATGACTCTGTCCGCAATCGAATCCTGAGCCTCCGCCTTGGCCAATGCAAGCCTGTATGGAAGTGGGTTCTCCCTTATGAGCCTCTGGGCTTCCTGTATCTCCGCAGATGAGCTCCGTGGTCTTGCGGCCCCCCTCCTTCCATGGCCGTCCGACAGTCTCAGGACCTTCGTCGACACGCCCTTGTAGGCACCGTACACGTTCCTGGCATACCATTTTCCTCCATCCCTCATCCTCGTGCTTGACCTGAAGAACACCTCCCTGTAGTTGGCTATGGTCTTCGCAAGCTGAAGGGTCTTGTCCTCCGAAGAGGTCCATTCCGCGACGAACTGTCTGTCAAGGTCGGCCGATGTCCTCATGTGGGCGTAGCCGTATATCCTCTCGTACCATTCGTCGGCCTTCTTCGTCTCCGCTTCGAAGGTCTCTTCGTCCATGTCTTCACCCCACGAATCGATCTCCGCCTGGGCCTTCATGTCCTCAAGGTATCTGTCGAAGCTGTCATATTTCTTCGCCTCCTCCAGCAGATCCGGGTTGTCATGCAGGAAGTCTCTGAACGAAAGCTCGTCGTCGGCCCACTCCTGCCCTCTGAAGGGTCTGAGGAACTCTGTTCTGACGAAGTTTCCGTTGCGCAGGGCCTCCTCAATGGACTTCTCCCTACGCTTCAGATACTCCTCCTGCACCTTAGGAGAAAGACTGAACAGCGTTTCGTCCCCGGTCTGGAAACTAGGCTGATAGAAACCATCCTTCTCCCTCTTCATCATCATGAGGACATTGTCAAGGGGTAGATGCCTTTCCTTTAACTGTGAATCTTCGTCAAATGCGGAACGCATTTTGGAGCCTTCGATGAGAACGACATCCTGAAACACATGATACGGCTTCGTTTTGAGCCTCTCGACTATACCATCGAAATCGGCCTTGGAATCCGTAAGGAGAAAGGCCCTTGAAGCATAGGAGTTCTCCGCCAGCTGTGCCATCTCTCCAAGGCTCATAAAGTCTATCCCCGACGAAGGGAGAATGGATACTATCCCAAAACCCTCGGATGTGAATCTTGCGAACATTATGTCCGTTCCGCTTTGTGCGAATCGCGAATACCCGGCTGCAAGGCTTTTACCATCGCTTGCGGTGAACATGACTTTCATGCCCTCCGTTTCATGGAACCCTTCCGTCTCCATCGCTTCCATCGACATGTCGGCGGATATAAGAGTGTACTTGTTGTGGTCCAGGATTATGTGACCCTTGAATCCATCCAGATTCTTTTTGTATCCGGATGTCAGAGACATGTCTGCAACGCTTGCCTCGATTCGTCCAGAAGGGTGGTTGTGCAGCAGGTAATACCCGTCCGCACCACTGTTCTCCATCCTTGCCTTTATCGTTTCATAGCCTTCGTCCGCGGTTCTGCCGATGATTCCTCTCGTCATGCTCGAGATTCCTGAACTGATGGCCATGGAATCCACTATCTCGTCGCCTTTGGTCAACACGATGTGGAAGTATTCGAGGTTCGGGTTCCTGTATATGGAGTACAGCTTTGCAAGATCCTCCATGGAGCGTATCCGGACTTTGGTGAAATCGATATATCCGAGATTGTTCCATTGGCTGTCTATGGAAGGAATCGCCGGTTCTAGGCCGTTCCATCCCCTCTCGAAGGAGAAATACCTCGATAGACCTTCGCGAAGTCCGGAGTATCGTCCAGAATCAACCCCTGCCGAATCTCCTTCCTGATCTCCTCCAGCTCCTTCGAAATCGAGCAGCCCTTGTCCTCCGACTTCTTCATCGGACCAGAACAGTCCCTGTGGTCCATCGAACTTTCCATTGAGCGAGTGCAGCTCTTCGTTGACTTCATCCTTTATCCTCGCGATGTTTTCCTTCGAATAGTCGAAGGAGGGATCGTCCTTAATATACAGGATGCCGTTGTAGTCGTAAAGCCCGTCATCTCCGAAAACCTCACGGAGACGGCCATCGTTTTTGGAAAGGGAATACAGTATGCCGTCATTTCCGACCATAAAGGATCCGATGTTGTCCGTGGCGGATTTCAGTTGGTTCGGAGAGGTGAGCCAGATGTTGTCGATGCCATCCTCCTCCTGGATGAAGACCGCATCGTATCCACGCCTTGCGATTTCGTCGCTGAGGATTTCGCTCTCCTCATAGGCTATCCACCAATTTCCTTTGAGCGCATCCATCAGGGAATCGACGGTGTCGTATCCTTCGTCTTCGTCGAAGAATTCGGAATACTCCTCCGCCATCGAATCGAAGTTCTCCTCGACGAACGTCCTCAGGGTCTCTGCATCGCGCCTTCCATCGAACGGATTCCTTGCGTTGACATAAAGATCCTCGACTTCGCCATAGCCCTCCGCGAATGCTCTGTCGTAGCTTACGAACAGCCCGGACTCGTTGTAGCGTTCGGCCCAATTCGAATCGCCTCTGTAAACGACCCTGGGTTCTCCGTTTTCATCGACTATCTTGGAAGAACCCTCCGAATCGTTGAGCCAGTCCCCGAACCAGTTGATGAACGCAGGGGTCCTCACCTGCACCCACTGCCTATATGCAAGGTTGGACTTCGCTCCGTTCGGAGCCAGGTGGTTCCCTTCGTCGTCGAAGTTCGATGGATCCGCCCTGAGCTCCGCTTCGGTGCGTTCATAGTCCGCATCGATCCTCCTCTGGGTGTTTCCGTCCCTCAATGACCATAGTCTGTTGCCATACTCGTCGAGACCGTTGTCCTCATCGTCCTCCAGAGCGTCCATATTCGCTTCGTAGAGCGGTTTCCGTCCATCGTCGTACAACGTTTCGTCCGATGCTGAGACCGCCGTATCGACGTTGTCCGTGAGAGTTGCATCGACATCGCCGCCAAGGAGCCTGTCGAACGCCGCAACGGTCTCCGGAGACAATGCATCCTTGAACCTCTGGACCACATCCCTTATGAACCTCTTCAGCTTCTCGAAGAAGGTCGTCACCTCACGATTCGGCGCCTTGCCTGTCGCAAGATATCCGAAGAAGTCCTCCACGAAGCGCTCCTCGTTCCTAGCCGCCTCGTCGAAGGCTTCGCTCCTGTCTGTGTAGACTTTTCCGTTGAAGGAGTACGTTCCATCCCCGTTGTCTTTTATGTCGTCGGTCCAGAGGTCCTGCATCCCGTAGGCCTCGTTGAATCCGGAAAGCCTTTCCTTGGATGCAAGAGCCCTCGCCACGTGCATGAGTTCGTGGACGATGGTGTCCGTCGTCGCATCCTTCGTCAGATGGACCGTATGGTACGTCTTTCCATCGATGGTTTCGGTTCTGTATCCACCCGCCACGGTCTGCGCCTCTCCGGTACGGACGTTCCTTGCAGTGCTGGAGCCTTCGTCCATCACTATGCGGATGGAGCCGTCGTTGTCGGAGAGCAAGTCGTCGATATCCCTTTCCGTTATCCGAGACAGAATCGGCATGAAGTTGGCGGCACCCGCAAGGTTCTCCCACGTCGCACCCTGTGGAAGCTCCATGGAGATGGCGTCCTTGTCGGAATCGAACCATCCATCCACCTTCGACTGCTCGATGCCCGTTGCCTTCTGCACAAGGCGCCTGAATGCGTACTCCACCTCGCTTCCCTTGAGGAAATCCTGCGCCGATTCCATGTAGCCCGACTGTCTCTGGATGTTCAGGAACTTCCAGTCGCTGACCTTCTTCGTCGCGACGCCTTCCTCTTCTATCTGTCCTCGAGTGGCAAGCCCTATCCTGTAGGCCCTTCCGTTGTCGTCCAGAGGAGCCACCATATAGATGCCGTCGGAAGTGGGTCTGAAACCGATTTCCTCAAGATCCTTCCTTCCCTGTTCAAGGGTGTCTCCGTCCTCGAACACAAGTCTTCCGTCGGCCGTGTATTCCACAGAGCCTCCATCCTGTTGGAGATAGAGCCCCGCGGAGTTCAGTACGCTCTGCCTCGATTCGAAAGGAAGGGCCTCCACGTCCACGAGCCTTATGGCGACGTTGAAAGGTTTGCCGTTGTTCCTTCTGTTCAGCTCCGCAAGGTTTCTGGAATCCTCGTCCGTTGCCGGTACGGCACCATACTCCGTATCGACCACGTCTATCGTAGGGATCTTGGCCTTCTGCTCTGAACCCTCCATGCCTTCCTTTTCAGTGGAGGACGAGCCTTTCCTTTTTGAAACATCGGAGGTCTTGGCATCCTTGGATTCATCATCGTACCTCTGGACGATGTATCTGCTGTCTATCACCCCCTGCTTCATGCCCTTCTCGTACTTGATGTCCTGGTTCTTCGATGCATCCACGAGCTTCGCACCGCCCGAAGCCACTCCCAACGCGGAGCCGAGCGCCGACTGCAGGACCATGCCGTAGGCGGCCTGCGCGAATGCAGCCGATGCGTCGCCGATGATGTCCCTCCACCCCTTGACCTCGAAGTCGGTGCCGTCCTTGTCGTTGGAGCTCTCAAGTATGGCGTTCGTAAGTGCATCGGACACGATCCCCTGTGCGAACTCCTCCATGGCCTCGCCCATTATGCCTTCAATGAAATCCACACCCATCGTCTTCAGCCTGTCCGTGAAGGTCTTGGCAATCGCGGTGCGCATTGCATCTGGAGCGATCGCCCTCATCACCTGTCTGTATCCGGGGGTCCAGTCCATTCCAAGGACCTCTATTCCACCCATCAGGGCCGCGTCTATGAAGAACAGAGCCTTCGTGTTCGGGTTCTGCAGGTCGAGGTGCCTCCCCTGAGAGTCGGTCATCCTGTAGAGATCGTAGAAGTCGCTTCCGGCCTGCTGCATGCCGGATTCGTACATGGTCCAGGCCATACCGAGGCCCTTTCCTATCTTGTTTCCTATGGCAGCGCCTGCCGGCCCCCCTATAAGGGAACCCAAAAGGGTTCCGGCACCTGTGACTGCGATGCCGGCAAGAGACATCTGTGCGGACGAACCGGCTGTGTTCGCACCGGCCACCGCAAGGTCTCCCAGCCATCCGTATCCGCTGTCCGCGGTCCTGTACTTCAACGCCTTGCTCGAATATCCGTCGGCAAGCTTTATGTAGTCCTCGTTGCCCGTCGCCATGTATTTGGAGAAGGCCTTCCCCGCCTTCCCGTTGTAGTAGGTGTTCAGGAACGTGTTGGACATGGCCTCGAACGCTCCGTTCTCCCTGTATTGCAATCCAAGCTCCTGCTGGATGAACCCCGTGTCGGCCATCCTTCTGGCATTGTCGTACGGAATCCCCAGGTTTGTCTGAAGAAGGGATGCAAGGACAAGCCTTGTGTCGTCCTCGTTGGGGGCGTCCGGCGATGCGGCGGCGGCCGAAATCAGCTGCTCCTTCAGGTCGTCTTCAAGCCTCCACTGCACGGGGGACTTGAAGTCCGTTCCAGGGAACAGGCTCTTGTATGTGCTTCTGTCCACGTCAATCTCGTTGAGACCTGGGCTGTATATGTTCTCTATCACTCTGAGGCCCATGTCGTCGTGGACCCCTTGGTATGGTGTATATGCCATTGTGGAAACCTCCCTACCTCATAGCCTTGTATTCGGCTCCGCGAGGACCGCCTCCGTTGCGAAGCATGTCCATCGTGTACCTGACGGCCTGGTCTTCGTCCTTGTGCTTGTCGCTCTTTCTGAACAATCCGACGATTCCTCTGACAATGCCCACGAAAGCCTGCGTGGACGCCTGTTCCATCGAGGAATTCGAGACCGCAATTCTGTTCAGGGTCGCATTTCCAGGGTTTGCGGTATTCAGAAGTTCAAGAGGGTCCTTGTATGCTGTAGCATCCTCGAATGCGTCTATCCTTGAGTTGTTCGACTCGATCTCCTTCTTATACCCTTCCAGGTCCGTCATGAGCCTCGTCATGTTGGAGAACTGCGCCATGTCCCCATCGGGGCTTCCGTCGCCGTTGGTGTCGTACATGTAGAACCATGTGCATTTCAGACGGCTGCCCTCCTTCTCTATCGTCGTGAGGTCGGGGACGTAGTACAGGGCTTCGTTCTCAGGGTCTCTGAACGCGAACGAACCTCCTATTGCCGTCTCCACCCACTGCATGTCCGATTTGGATACGTCCATGTAGTCTCCGAACGTGTATTGGAATAGCTGTCTTGCATCGCCTCTGAACTGGGCGTATGCGACGTTGTACTCGACGATTAGCTTCTGGAGGTCGGCGCTCTTCTTGTCCGCATCCTCAAGCTCCGAGTATGAATTCCCGAACCCGAGCTGCTTGGTGAACCAGTTCCTCATCTCGTCCACGCTGCCTTCGAAATGGGGGTCTCCCTGCGCATACGACGACTGGGCTCCGTAGTCGATGAACACCTGTAGGCCTCCATCCTGCAGGGCTTCCAGTAGATCGCCATGCTTGGCCTTCGAAAGGGCCTTGATGTAGCCTTCCGCCCCTTCCGACGCATTCGCATAAGACTTGGCCTTCTTGAACCATTCCGCAGCGATCTTGTCGTTGGATATCTTGTTTATCGCGCTCTGCATCGCGGCGGGGTCGTCCAGAAGCGCCGGATTGCTTGAGACGTTCTGCACCAGAGCCTGCACGACGGCGCTCTTGGCGTTCATCCTGTCCGTAGCGTAGAAGTCGTTGCCTTTGCTTGGTATGTACTTGTCCACGAGCGCACCGACCGTAGACACCAGATTCGTCCATTGCTCGCTGCCTGCGAGTGGGAACGTCTTGGACAGCTCCTCCGCCTTCTCCCTTGAGATCGCCCCGCTTCTATAGGCCTGCGACACCTTTGCCTTGACCACTTCGTCAGGAAGGCAGTCCACGTACTTCATCCTGTACAGCTGCTGCTCCACATAGACGTCGCTTGCGGACGAAGTGGAGTTCCGTTCAACAAGGGAGGACTGGGCTGCATTCGCGGCCGAATCGGTGAGGAACGATACGGCAGATTGCGACGACGGACCATATCCTCCTGGTACAGGGGCTATCGTGGCAGGGGCATATGAATCGGCCGTGGACTCCGAAGCCTCTTCCGAATACGAAGGGGAGGAAGTCTCCGCATCGCTTGAAACCGAGGTTTCAGCGACGTCCTGACCGTCGCTCGCAACTTCTTCTCCGACGTTTCCATTGGAATCCTCATGCACAATCGGTTGGAGTATGGGTGAATCGACCCAGCTCACGACAGCGGGATTCCCCTTCAGCCCTTGGTTCTCCACATGGAACAGCTCTATGGCGTCGATGTCCTCGATGAGCCCCTTCTGGTCCTTTGCCCAGGACACAACGGACGATGCCACCGACTCCCTGGTATCGGAGTCCACCGTGTAGCCAAGGTCTCCGTTGTTTAGCCAGGAGACCACATCCGTCAGGGAGGACCCTGCATTGAACATGGCCTGGGCCTTCGATGTCAGATCCGACTCGACGAGCCTCTTTCTGTACTGTGATCCGCTTGAGAACGATGCAAGCGAGTCGTCGTCCAATGGCAGATCCCCTCTGGCGATGTCGTTGTATATGATTGTATCGTTCGACTGCTCAGCACTGTCCACAAGCTGCAGTATGGGGCCTGCATATGAAATCGGATATGCTGCCGCTGCATCCATCAGGTTCTTGGTGTCGTAGTAGAGACCTTGGGTCATGTAGGAGTTCAGCTCCGTCGACAGGGAGACCGCCTCGTCCGATACGGCCGTCTGGATTTCGCTCTTCCTTGAATCCACGATTGACCTGCACGCTTGTCTGAACTGGATGCCCTGCACGCTGTCGGGCTTGTATCCGGCCTCGTCCATCGCCTTCTGAACGGCTTCCTCGTAGTTCCATTTTGGGTCGTAGCCGAAGCCTTCGTCGCATAGAGCTTTGAAGGCCTGCTGAGCCTTGGCCCCCCTTATCTCCTCCCTGAAGGTCTCGGGGGAGAGTATGCCGTAGTCCTGGGAGACGTTTCCAAGTCCAAGCCTTTCGTAGTATGCGTTGTACGCTTCGTATGCATCGTCCACGGAAAGCCCTTCGTCCGCCTGCAGAACGTTCGCGAACGAACCTGCATCGTTGGCCACCCATGCGTTCATTGCATAGTTCTGAACCCCTGCCACGACCTGTTCGTTGCTAGCCTTCTGAGAGGGCATGAAGTCGCTCTCCAGCCATGACAGCGTCCTGTCGTCGTATACCCCGGAGGATTTGACGTCGCTCAGCCACTGTTGGTTCCACTCATCCATCTGCTCCCCGTATCCTGCAAAGTCGACGGATTGGGGAAGGCTGCCGACCTTGTCCGCAACATCCGTCTTGTACTTCTGTGTGAGCTTGTATTGGTTGGAAGTGAAGAGACGGTTCTCGTTCTCTGTCTTGGTCTTCGCGGCCTTGGCGTTGGAATCCTCCAGCGACCTCGCCGTATAGACGGCTTCGACCGTTCCATCCACGAAACTGCCGAAGCTGTTGGCGAAGTTCCTTGCAATGGTGCCTCTTATCGCCATGTTTACCTCCTGTAATGTCAGTTCAAAAATGTTCTTTGGCTCTATGAATCCTGACTTCCGCCGAACAGCGAATACGCCCTCGTCCCTCCACTTATCGTCGAACTTGCCATATCGAGGAACATGGACGTGTTGTGCAGGAACCTTCCGAATCCGTTGGCGTAGTCAATGTCGTCCTGTACGCGTTTCTTCTGCACGTCCAGGTCGTCCAGCGTCTGTCTGTAGTTCAGTTCGTAGCTTCCAAGGGTCCTCTCCAGCTCGTTGCGCGTATACTGTATCTGCCTCTGGTATCCGGATATCTGCATGTTGGCGTTCGTGTAGCCGTTGAATGCGGACATGTAGCCCTGGTCGAGCGAAAGCTTGCGCTGAGACTCTGACTTCGTTATGGCCCTTGAATAGAGAAGGTCGGACTTGACCCTTGCATTCGTCGCAGAACCCGTATTGCGGAAACCCGACACGGCATTGGCCTGTATCGCTGAACCCTGTGCATCGGATGCGGACACCTGAAGCTCGGCGGTCTGTTCCCTGAGTATCGCCTGCTGCTGGACGAGACTTCCGGCCCCCTGCCTAAGAGAGAGGTCCCTCGACGTGGCCACATCCGATATCGTGGCGGTGAGGCTGTCTATCGTATCCTGCGCCTTGCCCCTCGCATTCGCCACATTGAGGTTGTATGCATCGGTTGCGTTGGACCTTGCAGTCTCGATGTCCGTCTTCTTCTGTCCAAGCTCGGTAAGCTTGTCATTGTATTCCTGGTCCGAGGCGATGGAGTTGGCTATTCCCTTCACCATGCCGCCTACAGCGCCAAGGGTCAGAAGGAGTCCCAATGAAATCATCTTTCGACCTCCGTCTCAACTGCGAAAGCCAACAGCGTCAATGCATCGCCGCCCTGGCTTTTCACCTTCATCTTAACGAACCCTTCGTAGCCTCCCGGCAACAGCACCTCCCTGTCGTTCAGACCTGTATCGCCTCTATAAGGCTTCATGTACTTCTCTCCATAGCCGGCGACGAAGGACCTGGACATGTACAGCCTGCATACGATGCTCCTCATGCGCTTCTTCTTGCCGAGCGACGACCCATACGAAGACGAATTGACTTCGTAGGGATTGGTCTCCACTTCCGACTCGTATTCCAGCGAACCAAGGTCCTTGTACTGCACATCCATCGAATCGGCAGCATCCACATCGGAAAGCCTTTCGATGGAGACGGAACCGCTGCGGTCCATCAGAAGCAGTACGTTCTGACCTGCCTCGGAATCAAGCACGCACAGATCCACGGCTCTGCCCTGAGGAAAGCTCCAGTGCGCCCATGCGCACAGTCCGTATCCTCTGTCATAGGACAGGACCGCAAGCGTACCGTCATGCAGAACGACGTACAGAGTCGGCTCTGGCACACGCCTCCACGCCATGGAGACCACTCCTCCATGCTCTGCAAGTATCCTGTCGCACTGATACGTGAGGTCAAGTACGGAATATCCATCGGACGAACGCACAAGGCTCCTGAGCCGCCTACCGCCGCTTTGGACGAAAAGGACTTCGCTGTTCGCGTTCAGAGCCTGGATGCCCTTTGCTGAACCATAGGTGGATATAGGGGAAAGCGTCTGGTTCAACGCATTGCATGTACCGGGGATCACCGACTCTCCGGAGGAGGTGCCCACTACGAGGTTGATGCGCGAGGCGATCCATCTGATGGCATCGTTGGACTCCGCATCCAGCCTCATCGCGTTGTCCTCCCTTATGGTCTTCCTCCAAGTATACGAAGGGGACACTGAGATCTCCTCCTGCCCCGCCTCTATGGCATCGATTATGTCCTGCGCCGTAGTGGTGTCGTCGACAACCTTAACGAGGTCGTACATCTCGAAGTTCTCAGGCTCGAACGGCCTAGAGCTCCAAAGCCTATATGGATGTTCGTCGCTCGATGCGAACCAAAGCCTGTTGTAGCAGTACGCCACGCATCCCGGATGGTCTCCTTCTGATGTCAGCATGCCTATGTTGTCTATGTCGTCTATGATTCCGGAATCGCCGCCATCATCGCCCTTGGCGTGGACCAGATAGGGCGAAATAGAATCCATCTGCCATTTCCCGGAATTGGAATGGAGCTTCTGAGGAGTGTGGCCTCTATGAACCAGATACAGGGTGTCGTTGCTCTGTGCGAACTGTACGGAGGGGATCTCCTCCAATGAAAAAGGCGTCGCTCCTTCGCTCTCCTTTGAGGCGGTGCCGTCTTCTCCAAGGCTCCACATGCGGAACCATCCGGAATCCGGCCCGTAGCCGAGCTCCACTGCGTATGAACGGTCGACGTCAAGGGTGAAGGGTATCAGTCTGACGCCCTGTGCATCGGCGGCCTTCGCCAAAGGAGGCCTTCTGGTGATTCCTCCCTGCAGCATGACGAGGAAGTTCTCCAGAACGGAGCACCCGCTGTGGTATATCGAAGATGTATAGTTCCCCGCAAGCTTTGGGGATACGAGTCCGGATGTGAAGTTCGTGTATGATACGGCGCTCATGAATGCAAGGCGCTCCAGTCGCCTTCCCCAATGTAGTTGAGGCTGAAGTTGTTCGACTCGCTCTTCCTTGCAGCCGCGAGCTGTCCGCTGTACGCCTGCAATGCCCTCTGTGCAACCGCCGTGTCGGAAGGAGAGAGGATTGTGGATACGAGATATCCAAGATACAGGCCCACAAGCATGCAGAAATCCCGTGGAGCGGTCTCGAGGATGAACGCATCCATGGAGATCCCCCAGAAACATGGATCATCCTCATTGGTGTAGAGCCTTCCTCCAAGAAGTGCAAAGGGTCTGCTGCCTGCATCGACCCTTGCTATCCTATAGAGATCGCAGTCCTCGACGGCGTATCCATGGCTCCATCCACCATACGGAACGTCATCGTTGATGCATATCCTGACGGGATGCACGAAGTATGACCAATCGCATTCACCTAGAACGCTCTCTACAGCAAGGCCGTACATGCTGTCGCAGGCATCCACCTCGGTGGGCTTGCAGGAGGCGGAAAGCTCTTCCTTGGTGGCCTTCTTGCCGTTCATTGCCAGTGCGATGTTGTAGATTTCAAGCTTGGTCATACTTCCTGGACCCCGTCGTTTCCCGTTGGAACGGCTTTGGCGCCCTTTCTGCGGGGCGCCTTCGCCTTTCCTTCTTCCATCGATGTACCGCATGCCCCTTCGACAGGGGACTGCATCCTCTTCACAGCCTCGTCCATGACGCACCTTTCAAGCCAAGGGAACGAATCCCCTATGCCTTCCTCAAGGATGGTTTCCTGACCCTTCTCCCTGATTGCTCCATCGAAGAAGCATCTCTGCGTGAATCGGTATTGCAGATACATGCGGCACCTCCTTCCGCCTTACGAAGGCAGAACCTCTACGTTTCCATACACCTTGCCGGCGGTGAACGTACCGGAAGGAGTGAACACGCCTCTGACATAGCGTCTGCATGTCTGGGGCAGACGTGCATTCAGAAGCTCCTTGTCCTTGGTCATATTGGCAAGCAGCACGGTATCACCTACGATGAGGTCGGCCCATGTGGAGCCGTCCGCACTGTCCTGGATCTTGGCGACCCCCGACGTTCCGCCTGCACCCGCCTCGGTGAGCTTCATCACCACACGGTACTCATCGACGATGGCGGGGCGATCGGCCCCAAGGTCGATCGAGTTGCCTGTCACGGCCGATGAGGTGAAGGCCTTTTCCTTGTAGTATTTCTGTCCGGAGATGTATCCGAACAGATCCATGCACTCTTCTCTGATTGGCATATTCACCTCCTTACGGTCATGCCACGGTGGCTTCCGTCATCAACATGCTGTCGCACTGCTGTATGACGAATCTGTCGAACTGCACGTCGCCGATGGCGTTCTTCGGAACGGCATCGTTGTACGTGGTAGGCTTCACCCTCTCGTTGTAGGCCTTGCGCATGGCAAGGATCACGTCCGCCGGAGCCCAGATGTCCACGCTTGCGCGGTATTCCCTTGGAATGGACGCGAACGCCTCGTACAGGGCATCGGATATCTTCCCCACGCTGGTGGAGTCGGCGACGTCGATGTTGGCGATCCTGCATACCGTCTGACGGTTGTTGATGGAAAGTCCGAACATCAACTGGAAGTGGCTCAGTGCCCTGCGGATGTATCCGCCCTCTTCGCCCTTCATGTTCTCGAAGCCATAGGCCTCGAACATGAGACCTCCGTTCCTTACATTCCTGGGGTATATCAGGCTCGCAGCCTGCGGTCCCTTGCCGACAAGCAGGATGCTCCCCATGTTGCCGCTGTTGGTCCCACCTGCGCTGAGGCACACATGCTTCTGTCTTGCGCCGCCCTTCATCGCATGGTTGTCCGTGATTACGTTCATCCTAGGCATGAATCCAAGTGGCTGGTATTCGTCCACATCCGGATTGCCGTACAGAAGACCCGTCTCGGCATCCAGGCTCATGCCCGCCACGTGAAGCGAGTCGTTCTCCCATCTGAGTGCATTGGAGTCCGGTGCGACCATCATGGTCTTCTCGTTGTATTCGCTCCATGACTCTATCAACGCTATGTTCTCCTCCCTCTTTCCGAAGCGTCCCTTGTTGGGCTTGACATCTCTGTCCAGACCCGTCCAGGTTCCTCCAGGAATCTCTTCGACTACAGCGGAATGGTCCTTTAGGATCTCGCTGGAAGCCCTCATCGGAAGGCTGTTGAAAAGGGTGACGTGCTTCTGGAACTCATGGACGAACTTCATTATGTTGCCGTTGTTCGTCATCTGAGCCACGTCCGTCAGTGTAAGGTAGCTCTTTGGCATCTAGCCCTTCTTCTTCCTCCAGAAAGCGGCCTTACTTCGGATACTCCGGAAGATCGTCCAGGTCAATCGTCGGAGCGGTCCTTCTCTGGCTCTCCGATGCCTTGTCCTCCGCGACGAGCCTTCCTACGCGTGAAAGGAGATCCCAGACCGCAGGCGAGCACGAAGCCCCCTCTTCGTCCAGTCTCTTCTGAAGGCTTCCGTCATCGTCCTTGAGGGCCTGGTATCCCCTAGCCATCAGGGCACAGTTCTTGTCGAACTCCCTACCCCACAGCTTGCGGACCTCACCCTCTGTGTGCCTTATTCCGTCCTTGACGAGCTTGGCATACGAATCGACGGTCCTTCCTTCCACTGCATCGAGTATCCTCTCGGCCTTGTCCTGTGGAATGCCCATCGTCTGGAGCTCGTCCACAAGACCATCGGATATCGTCCCGTAGGGGTCGATGTCCTCTTTCAGTCTCTTGGAGAAATTCTCGTATTTCATTGGTTCGGAGACGCTTTCGGACGGAGCCTTCCGGCTTTCTGCAGGCTTCTCGGCCTCCTTGGACTTCAATGCCCTTGCAAGGTCGCCCACCGTACGGTAGCTGGCCAATGAAGGGTCGTTCTTGAGGTCGTTGGGAAGCTGGGCCATCCATGCAGGAACCTTCGCCCCATCGTTCTTCGCGGAGCCTGTCTCCATGCCTTCGGCGACGCCGGGCCTCTGCTGCTCCTGTTCGGTTGTCTCTCCACCTTCAGGTTTGGCTTCGGCATCGGCCCTTCCGTCATCTGGAACCACCTCTTCGCCAGGATACGTCGGGATCGTGTCATCGACCGCCGGACCGGCTGCGGCTCCATCGGGTGCAAGCAGAAATGCAATCCTACCCATCATGTTTCCAAACATGTTCGTTCCTCCTCTCCGGCAGGTGTCGCGGACGGATACTTCGTCGGCTCCCTGTCGAGCAAATATCTGACAAGGTCCTCTAGACCTTCTTCATCCAATAGTCCCAGCCTCTCCAGCTTCTCAACCGCAAAGTTGTGGGCCGCTATCATGGCCTTGGATTCGTCCATGGCCGGTATCTTTCCAAGAAGTCCGCCGCAACGGATTATGTCGCAGAGCTCGGCCCTTCCTATGGGGTTGTTGTAGAAGGCCTTGAGCCTTTCCCTTTCCTGAAACGCCTCATGGCTTATTCCATACCTTGCGGAAACCATCAGACACCTCCGTTGCGCATGTTCTCGTTGCCCTGCTGGAGCACGGCTATGTCTTCTGCGTCCACGCCCATGTTCCTGTAGACCTGGGACTGGGCAAGCGCGTTCTGCTGCATCTGGGCCTGACGTTCGGCCATGGCCTGCTGTTCCTTTATCTTCCTGACATCCGCCTGTTCCCTTATGATGCTCTGCGGGAATCCATAGCTCGTAAGCCCCTGTCTCATTCCTTCGTCGCCATCCACATTGACGATGCTCTGCGGGAATATCTGCGCCCATGAGCTCATCCAGGAAAGACCTTGGGTGAGCCCTGAAGTCTGGTGGTACTGCTTCATCGTCTGGATGAGAGGGCCTTCGAGCTCAACGTTGACGCGCCCTTCCCTCCACGCCTCCTTAAGTTCGTCGGAGGCCTCGGGTACCAATCCGTTGCGAACCATTATCGCAAGGGTCCTGAGAACCAAAGGATTGAGCTTCTCCTCCTGCATGTTCCCTATGAGCTGAGACAGAAGGATCAGGCTCTCGCCTTTCAACTCCGACACTTCGTAGGCGGTCCTTTCGCGCTCCTGACGCATCAGGATGTTAAATAGATCCGCAAAGAAGACCCTGTATACCGTCTGGTCGGAATCGGCCTTCTCCTTCGCCAAGGCCGTTATGTCTATCGAGGTCTGCACCGGCATCGGCTTGCCGTCGCTGTTGACGTCCGCATACAGGATCGCCCCTGCATTGAGATTCGCCCTTCCCTGCAGCGATGGCGGCACTATCGTAGGGGGATCGACCTGCTTCGCCACGGCTGTGCTGTACTTCCTGTGGATGTTGTCGTTCTCCATCACAAGCTCAAGGTTCTTCGATACGAGCGATTCTCCATATGGGGAACCCGGAACCAGATGGAAGCGGTGCACAGCCAGTGGAAAGTCGTCGTAGCCGCTTGTCCTGAACACCTTGTATACCGAGGCGCAGTAGTGCACACTAGCATACGGCTTGCTGTCCGATGCGGGGATCCTCACATCCGCCACCTCTGCATGATGCCTGGGGAATATGGCATGGACGAAGGAGCATCTCACGGCCCCCTGGTTTCCTCTGACTTTCTGAACAATCTCCGAAGGAAGCTCTTCGCCCCATTTTGAATAGGCTTCGTCGGCCGTAAGCGTATACTCCCTGAAGAACGTATCGACACGCCTCTGTCCATCCTCTGCGATGTAGCACTCAAAAGGGCTGTAGCAGTCGTATACGATCCTGCCGTTCTCTACGTCGTCCGTGACCATCTCATAGCTCGTGCCTATCGTGAGGACATCCTCTATCGCCTCGTAGCTCGTGGCGTAGAAGCGTGAGTTCGAATATATCGTGTACTGGATGTCCTCGACCTCCTCAAGCCAGTCGTTGGCACCGTAGAGGGTGTCGCTCTTCTCGAACCTTCTGCCCTTCGTGCGGTATCTGAACCATCTGAGGTTTGGGCTGAGGAGGTAGCCTGCAAAGCCCCTCTGCGTAACGGCGAGAGCATCCTTCGGGATGCCTGAGAACAAAGGCCTCTCGGGGACGTGCCCATCGACATCCGACGTCCTGTGGGAGACGAACTGGCAGCACTTGACCCATCTCTGGTCAACCAGAGCCCTTCGGGCCTTCATCTGTTCGAGCTTTGTGGTTATGAACCTCTTGAGGTCTGCGTCGTCCTGCATCATGAGAACCATTCTCCCTTTCTTTCGACAAAATCCAAAGCGAAGTCGGGACGGCTCGCGGAAGGGCCATCCGAATCACGGTATTCCGCGAACGGATCGTACTCCTCTGAACCTCCAAGAGGCAGGAGCGACATGCCCTTGCGCTGCATGGCGCGGTAGATCTCCATCTCCTCGCTCATCTCGTCGGGCCTCTGCATCTTCTCTGAGCATGTCGGATGCAGGATGTTCGCAAGGTCGTCCAGCGCATCGTCATGGGTGCAGTGGGGATAGACCAGAAGCTCGTCCCTTATGAACGAATCGAGCATGTCCTCGTCCCTTCCCTCCCAGTTGCGATGCACGCAGCCGCCTTCCGGAAAATAGATGCGCCCCTGTTCGAAGAGGGGAAGCAGTGCATCTATCCTCTCCCCTTTGTTCCGGGTCTGCACCAGCTTCGTTATGGGGAATCTGAAGTTGTTTCTAGCCTGCTCCTCCTCGATGTGGGGGACGTCGCATGCAGCCCCGTTCTTCTCGTAGAAGACAAGCCGGGGCCTATATGTCCTGTAGAGCCTGAAAAGGTTCTCGGTCTTCTGGGTAAGCGTAAGCTTGTCCCTGATGATGTCTATCAGATAGAAGTTGTCCGCGCTGTCCAATGCGATGGTGAGGATGACGGTGTTGTCCCTTCTTCTGGACACTTCTCCTGCGGGGTCCACGAACACGTAGATGTTGAGTCCTTTGAATATCGAGGGCCTCCACCATTTCATGTACTCGCGCTTGAAGGCCATGGCGGCACCGGCCTGGGGGTCGAGCAGCATCTGGGTCGCGAACACGGCGCTTCCAAGCACCTTCCTCTTGGTCGCAAGGGCCTCGTTAGAGTACAGGACACCTTTTCCGTCCTCGTCGTAGCATGGCTGCAGAACCACTTCGCACAGCCCTTCCTTCATGATGTGGCAGTAGAGGTCGCCTGAGGAGTAGAAGGTGCCGATCGTGCAGTATCTGAGAGCCTTCGTGTTGCCTGTGTTCCTGGACATCTCCCAATACTTGCGGGTCTGCCTGATGCTCTCCTCCGTCTGGCAGTTCTCCTCCGTGACGCAGTCGTCGTCCAGCAGTTTGTCATAGTGCGTCCCCGTCAGCTGGCTGAAGAGCGACGCACAGGCAAGCGAGAACTCCTTGCGGTTGGCCCTTCTCTTCACGTTGAGTGCAGTAGCGGTCCAGACTTCGGGCTTCTCGTCCGGGCCGTATACGACGTCAGGCCATATCATCTGTATCCGGGGATTGGATTCCAACTCCTTCTTGATGGGGGCGTAGAAGTTGTCCTTAGCGATGTCGAATTTGTAGGAGTAGATCAGCGTCGTCTCCTCCGGATGCAGAAGAGTGTCCCGAATGGTTTCGGCTATGGTTATTATCGTGGACTTGTAGTGTTCGCGGGCTAGGATCCACATGCGGCCCCATCTCCCATCACCCTGGCATTTGGCGCAGAGCGCATATGCGAAGTCGTTGTCCAGGAACGTCCAGTGGAGGATGTATATGACGAAGTAGAAAAGGCTCTCCTCGCTGCATCTCCGCATGGCCTGCTTGAGCTGCCCCCTTCCTCTTGCCTCTCCGTGTATGGCATCCACAGTGTCGTGAAAAAGAAGTCGAGACATCCTGGGATATTCGAAGGAGAGCTTCGGAAGACCTTTGGCCCAATCGGGGACGGACGGTGCAGCCATACTAGACGACCTCCACCTTCGTCTCTGCGGCAGTGGGGTTTAGGGTCTTGGCCAAATCGTCCAGCCCCGCCTCCAGCCTAACTTCGACCGAGACCTTCTTGACTTCGGCCTCCACCTTCTGTCTGTCGTCCCATCCCACCTGTTTCAGGGCGAATATAGCACCCGTTGAGATCTTCGGCATGAGAAGCATCTTCTCATAGTGCTCCTCTATCCTGGAGAGGGCATCGGAAAGGGCGGAACCCTTGTTTTGCTGGGCGGCTCTGATGAACGAGGGTGCACCTCTGAACCCTAAGGCACGGGCCATTCCTGAGTACGTCCAATCATCTTCAGGCGTAGAAATGAAATATTCCGACACCTTCTCCCTTATGGCCTTGTCTGCCACATCCTCAGCCGTCTTGGCCGGCCTGCCTCTTTTCTTGGATTTATTCTGGATTTCCAAGCCTTTTAGGGAGCTTTCCAAGTATTTATCGAGTATTAAACCGCCTTTTTCCTGCCTTTTCCCTGTATTTTCCATGGTATTTTCCATGGTATTTGAAAAGAACGTAATCTAGAAACGAAGTCGGGACGGCTCGTCATGCCATGCCGGCCTTCGTGCGTGTACACGTGCGAAGATGATATTAATTCGATGTACTATTATTCTTCACATACTTACGGTTGCATATGACAAGATATAATGCACATAATGCATCCTAGTCCTTGCCATGCAGACGCTCCTTCAGCCAAGGTACTAACACCAGCACCACGAATAGAACGGCGTAGATTGTAGCCGTCATCCACAAAGGGGCGAACACCCAACCCCAAGCCCAGTCGATTACAGCGCACAGCTTCAAAACGATCAGGACTATCTGTAAGATGGAAACCATCGATGGAAACCTTACGTCATTCATTTGAAATCCTCCTTGTCTTTCGTTTGCATCCTTACAATTATGGAAGCGATGCAGAAGCACCATATTATCGTCAATACGGGTGCTATCCACATTGGAGAAAACACCCACCACCAAGACCAGTCTATGTAACCCCCTAGCTTTGCCATGACAGCAAATATTTGAAGGACTATAATGAAAGGTATAAGCATAAGCGACAGTTCTATATAATCGTCTTTCATATCTCACCCCAGCAGATGCACGTCTTCCGTCTCGACCTTTATCGCTCCAAGGTCTTCGTCGTGGTATGCATCGATTCCAAGACTCCAGAGGAAGTAGACGGCGTTGTCGAACCTGTCCTTCCAGACCTTGGCGTTGTACCAGTCCTCGCTGGCTTCGCACTCCCTGCGTCCGTTGACGTAGCTTGCCAGTATCTCCACTATCCTCTGCGTATCAATTGTTATCAGCATTTCTTCTCCTTTCTCCTCGCTCTCATCGTCTTGCTTGAATCGTACTCCAATGCTTTTCTACAGCTTCTGAATCTGATTCCATACTCTGCGAACATACACCTCTTGAGTCGATGATTGCCTCTGATTTGATTGGGATGACGATTCGTGGACTTGCGCATCTTCTGTACGATTACCAGTATGTGATGCTTCATCTGTCTTCTGTTCATATCTCAACTCCCAAAGTCCTCAGCCAATCAAGGTTGTAGGTGCATTCGTCCCGTTTATGCAATTCAGATTCAATAAATAGTCTTGTGAGTCCTGTGAGGTCTGAAAGATAGGAAAGCCTCCAGTTGTACTCCTGTGTGGCATCGTTGTATTCTTCTTCGCCTTCAGCGTTCGCCAAATCGTCATAGGCATCCATCAGATTCATGGCGCAAGCCATGATGGCCTTTCGTTTCTTGGTAGTCATACGTCTTTCTCCTCCATTACAGTTTGTAGACCTTTTCGCGTTCGCTCCAGGAACAGTAGACATCATCCGTTTCAAACGGATAGTCTCCCCCTGAATCCCTGCATTGCACAGCAACATCTACGTCTCCGTATTTGTCCAAATCCTCGTTCAGTTTTTTGATAAGATCCGATAGTTTCATACCTCTTTCTCCTCCGTGGTATGTGAACTTTCTTCACCATCCTCTTCGTGATTCTTCAAGACCACCGTCCTTAACGAGAAGCGGTCTACGAAGTTGGCTATCTTCATGAGCGACAGGGCTATGACGCCAGCCACCGCTATGAAATAAACCAGTACAACCGATTTGAAGAATGCAACCAACCAATCCATAATCAGAAAACCTCCTTGACTTCTTTGAAATAGACATCCGTACAATCGCTTCTGCCTTCATATTGGCAGTTGAATGATGCGCAGGATTCGACGTCTCCATTGAACGCACATCCTTTGCAGTCGCCTCCGTTTCTTTCAATGCAGACAAACGCCCTGTCCTTGAACTTGAAGATGTCTTCAATGGCGGGCTCCATCATTTGACCTCCTTGAAGTAGACGTTCTTCCCATCGTCCCTGTTGTGCTTAGAGCACAGATGCGTCCTGCACATCCTGTACCAAGGGCCGTGAGGAGAGAAGTCGAAGCCGCACAGTATGCAGTTCGGCATATCGTCCGGGGCCTTGCAGCATTCGAACGTCCTGCCGTTTATCGTGAACTTCTCTCCAATCGGCCTGTCCATTATCTCCTTTGGCTCCAACGGCCTAGTCCTGTACAGCATCTCGTGCATTCTCTACCAAGATCTTCTCTAGTATCCTCTTCCAGAAGCTGGCCTTGAAACCTATCTTGCATTCCCCTTGTTTGGATTGGAATGCAAGCATCTTGTCATCGTCTCCACCGCTCAATCCGTCGATTGACTTCTCTATCCTTTCACGGATGATTTCGTTGGGGTCTGTACGGACGAAGATGACGTCCTTCCCGTCTCTGCGATAGGCTTTATTGCAAGCACCCAAAATGTCGACGACGTTCAAGCATCCTTCATACTCGTCGAAGGATACACAGCCGTCACAACGGCATTCCTCGCCGAAGGCCTCCACACACTTGAAAGCCTCGATTCCACCTATCTTCATCTCCAACATCAGACATCCTCCTTTCTTATGAAGAAACGGCAGTTCCGTCTTGGCCCCTGTCCATCCCTTCTCCTTCTCCTGCACTTGCTTTGTTTCACGCACATGGAACACAGGTCATGCGTCCCCATTCTCCTCAAGAATCTTCTCCAAATGCTCATTCTCCCTCCTTTTTGAGAAACATATTCAAGTCTGTAATGAAGACTGAAAGCATATTAAACAGATAGCTATCAAAAGACTCACCGCTCTCCATCTTCTCTCTCTTGCTTTCCATCCACTCTTCCAACTTCTTCTTGGGAATGTAATCCTTAAGGTCGACCTCCCTCTGCGCCTCGGCTATCAGAGACTTGACCTCGTCATAGGTCTCTTGGACTGCAACCCATACTCCCCTGAGACCTACAAGCAAGCCAATCTTGCAGCAACATTTCTCCTTTTCGTCGCATTCATATTTGACGAAGGAGATGTTTCCGATTGCAATCAGTATCTTGTATCCGCTTTCAAACTCATGAACCTCTATGAATCCCTTCATTCTTCAACCTCCTTGAAATACACCGAACTGTGGTCTTCCCTGATTATGCTCCTGCACTCGAACTCGACATCGGAGCAGCCCTTGAACAGCAGGTCGCACTTCATGCAGCCTATCCGCTTGTCGCTGTTCCGCACGCACCTGTAGTCCTTTCCCTTCACGGAGATGACATCTCCGACCTTTGGTTCAATCATCGTCAGCCTCCTGCGCTACACCTACCGTCCCCATTGCAAGAGCTGCACGGCTCGGCCTATCCTCTTTCTCCTTTATGATCGGTATCAAGTGAGGTCGGTAGAGGATATAGTATTCTTCCTCATAGGAATCCACTGTAATTGCAAACCTGTCCAATTCAAAACTTGAATTGTAGCTACCTTCAATCCAGCCGATTTCATCGGAAAACACGGGAGGCTTCTCATATGCAACGAACCTGAACATGGAAGGATCATAGGCAACGCCGCAATTGAAGAAGTCCGCTATCTCCTGCGGTGTGCGCCTGTGAACTCCAATGCTTTCCTCTTTGGAAACAGTTGACGAGGATTCCTCGGTAGCTGTGGTGTTTTCCTCTTTGGAAACATCCACGAAGACGACGCCTTTTCCATCTTTCCTTTTCCTGCAAGAGCATTGGAAATAATAGCAAGGATCACCTATGAAAGAGCACCTGTCGCAGTCGTCTCCTTCAATGCATTCGTACAGCTCCCCCTTGTATCGGAACCTTTCCCCCAGACTTGGCTCAACACCGCTATGCCCGGCATCGCTGTAGTCCTTGATGGCATCTTCCTCTTCCTTTTTGGGAAGAACCACTTTGATTTCAATCTCTTTGAAAGCCCTGTTCCATTTGGAGATGTATTCTTCGTAGACGTCTACGGTAGGCTCTATCCATTCGTCAGAACCAAATGCGCGAATGAGAACGTCATCCTTCGTTTTGTTCTCATTGTTGATGTCATATTTGAAATGCGTTTTGACGAAAAAATTATGTTTGTATCTAAACTCTCCATAACCCTTCGTCATCAGCTCCGCAAGCTGTCTGCATGTCATCAACTTCTTGGATTCGTCCGGCTTGATTCTGTAGTCAACACTATACCAGTTCCATGAAGGGTATTGCTCATCATCCCAAACGTCATCATTTATGTATTTGACTCGATACTGTATGGCCTTGCCATCCAAGTATGCCTTCATCACTTCGATTTGTCTTTCTGTTTTTGTCATGTTTGTTTCTTTGTCCATTGCATTTCCTCCTGTCGGTGGGAATCCCCGGCGCACGGCCGGGAGATTCAACGATTGGCGATTCTGAAGCGAGGGCGGATGCCTAAGGAAAGGGTCGCCGTAAGGCTGTTCGCACCGCCGCCGCTGAGCACAATGGCGAAGCCGTTGGCAACGGTCGCATCCCGCAGCCACCAACATCCCGGCCATCCGTCGGTTCCGTCCAAGGCAATCCTGTTGCGCCTTTCCTTCATCGGCACAAACTGCTCCTCATCGGAATCCTCGATGGAGTATATGGTTTCTCCAAAGATCTCCGTCTCCGATGGGATTGCAAGGAGGTCGTCCTTGTAGACAGGAACCATCGCATCTCTGATGTCGTCGGGGAAAAGCGCAAGGATCTCCTGGTTCAGCGACTCCCTGAGGTGGCTTTCGTCATAGCCGCCCTCGGACGTAGGCTCAAGGTTCATCGCCATGTCCTTGCCCTTGAGGCAGTCCACGGTTATGAAGTCGGTGGCATCGTCGCCCTTCTTCACAGCCATGGCCCTGACGGTCTCTCCGTCCTTGAGGTCGAACTCGAATACGTCGCCCATCTCCATGGATGCGACGTCCTTCACCTGGAATCCATCGGTCTTTCTTGTCGTGTAAAGTTTCATATCTTTTTTCTCCTTTTCGATTCTTGTTTCTACAACGTAAGGACCATCTATTTCCTTACGAAGCAGTTCGTATAGGCAGGGTTCATTCACTTCCTCGAAATGGACTTCCTCTCCATCCCTCCTCTCATAGTATCTACACTTGAGCAGACCGCAGTCGTTGGAGTATCTCATGAAGCATTTGACGCATCCCAGCAGTCCGCTTCTAGTGCATTTCAGGTTCCTCGCCTTGAACCTGAACACTTCTCCAAGCTCCCATTCGTGCCTTGTATCTTCGAATACGAACGGCTCCTGGTGTGGTCTGAAAAGAACGTTCTTCGTGTTTTTCTCCCCTTTCCCGATCAACGCCCTTGAAAGGATGAGAGAATCGCATTCGGGACTGCTCCACGATCCGAACCTTTGGCTGTACTTCGGCTCCTTTTCGTAAAGCCGCACTTCCCCGGAAGGGCTTATGGTCGCATAGCAGTCGAAGAAATCCGCCAGTTCCTGAGGAGTACGCTTCTTCATTCTCCAGCCTCCCTGTCCTTGGACATCTTCAGATACTTTGCCAGAGCCTCGTTGCCGGGCTTTGCGGCCAACTCGTCAAGGACGGACGAGGAAGAACCGGACGGCTTTTCGGAACCATCCTTCTTCACGGCCTTCTCGAACAGACCTCCGAGCTTTTCGAAGGCAACGTCGCAAAGCATCCTGTCAGGGAACACCCTCTCGAATTCCTTCTTGAAGGACTCCATCCTTTCGTAGTAGGCCTTGTCCTTCATGGCCTTCATGACGCTGGACATTCCTGCATTCATCTTCATCTCCAAGTCCCCTCTCAGGAACGGCGAAGCTACCACCTTTCCGAAATAGTCCGCATAGGAGTCCGCAAGCGCCTCCATGTACAGGGAGACCCCTTCGCGCGCCAGCCGCTCCTCGTCAGAAACGCCCTTGGCTTCGTCCATCTCGAACGAACCCGGAACCACAGTCCCTTCCTTCTTCTCCAAGTCGTACTCGATCGTGAATCTCATTTCATCCTCCCGATTTTATTTCCTATTTGGGAAGGTTTGCATCCCTTCCCGTCTTCGAGTCATAGGCGGCCTTCGCGACCCCTCCCACGACGAGCCAGTCCTTGCCGTCCCTCTTCTCCCAGTGGATGTAGGGACGGCCCGTATCGAGCAGGGAGAGCCTGTCCAGCTCCTGCTGCTCGTATGCTTCAATGTCCGCCATGCCGATCATGTGAACCCCCTTCCCGAGGATAGGCCTCCATGGACCATCTCCATTCGCCGTCGCCCTTGTAGCCGTCCTTGAACCTGTCGTCGACGTAAGAGTCCACGTCCTTCTGGGACATGCCTTCGTAGGGCCATCCTTCGTAGGGCTCCATGAACGTCGTGTAGCCGTCGGGGGCGGAGGCCCCCGTCTCAAGGAGCTCCTCGAGCCTTCTCATTCCCTTGATGCCATATCCGCCGTAGACCAGGACATCCCTCTTGCTTCGGTACCAGACCATCCGCTTCCTCTCTATCGCCACTATGGGCTGCCTTGGAGGAGCGGAGCCCCTCTTTCTGGGGACGTCCGGCATCCTTTTCTTCTCAGACATGTCAGAAACCGCCCTCCCTGCGCTTTTTCATTCCGGACATAAGTTTTCTCAACTTCGTCATAAAAATCGATTTTCGACCACTTCTCGCTTCGCTGGCGGCGCGTATCGCCCTCAGGTTCGCATTGATTTCGTCCACGGCGCGCTCCGTCTGTCTGTCAAGTTCCTGGATGAAACTCATTCGCGCCCCCTTTGACTGTCGCCGTCGCTTTCGACGAAGAGCCCCTGCCTGAGCCTGTCGATGACGTGCAGATCGAACATTCCGGGCCTGCGGCCGTCGCCGAAGAGCTGACCCTTCGTCGCATTGGAGATCAGTATCGTCGGTCTCCTCCACGCATAGCGCTTGGCTATCAGAAGCTCCAGGTTCTCGACGCTGTAGTCGCTTTTGGTGGAGCGGTAGATCTCGTCGACAACGAGAAGGCCCTTGGAGAAGTACTTCTCGAACACATCCCTCTCGCTTCTGCCGGAGGCTCCCATCGCGGAGCGGTAGTCCATGTCCATCTCCCGATGCACCACGTAGCAGACCTCCCCTCTGAAGGAGCCGTCGTAGCACCACGAAAGCACCGTGTTCAACGCGCTGCACGCCAGGAACGTCTTGCCCGTCCCCTCGCGTCCGGTCAGAACAAGCGTCCTGACGTCGCGACGTGCCTTGGATCCTTCACCGGGGACGGGGAGCCCCATTGCGTTTATGGCGACACCCAAGGGGTCGCAGCCCACGATTGGAGCCAGGCTCCCGATCATCCTTGAAAGTGCGTTCCTAATGGCCTCTTGGCTTTCATCCCTGGGCTTCACCTCGTCGAGGAGCAGGCCCCTGTCGTCCAGTCCTATGCCCGCCTTTTCCTGCAGCGTCCTGAGCTTGTCCAGCTGATCCTTCCTCATGCCCGCCTCCTAGATGGTGTACGTTCCGTCGGGGTTCACCCCCTTCATGCGCTCTTCGTGGTCCGTGACGATCCGTCTGTCCGGGTCGCGGGCCCTTGGCCTGTCCATGTCCCGCACCGCGTTGTCGAGCCAGCCGTTGACGAAGCCGTCGAGGTTGAACGGCAGAGGCCTTGACTGCGGCCTCTGTGAGGTCTTCCCCGCCATCTTCCAGAGCTCCGCCATGACGTCCACCGCAGGATAGGCCTTCTGCTTGGTCACGATGTACGTCTCAGGAGGCGTCCATAGGGTTCCGTCCTTGAGCACTATCTCCGGCATCCCGTTTCCAGGCCGGGACGCAGGCTCGTCTTCGCACTTTTCTTTTCCTACTGGCTCGTTAGAGACAGTAGGTTTTTCTTTTGTTCTATCTATCTTTCTTTCTATCTGCATTGCATTTGCATTGCATTTGCATTGCTCTTGCTCTGCATATGCTTTGCTTTTGGATTGCATTTGCATTGCATTTGCATTGGTGTTGCATTCCATTTGCTCTACTTCGGCATTTTCTATCTCGTTGTCCTGTCGTCCTTTCCATCTTTTGTTGGCGGATTTCCGTCTGGTTTCGGACAGGTTTTCCAGATGCTCGATTTCCTTTACAATCCGCTTGTTCGTATATCCATCCGAAGTCTTCTCGAAAAGACCTCCGCAAGCCTCGGACGAGGCGTAGTCGAGGATTTCCATGACCTTGGAAGACTGCATCGAAAACTCTTTGGCGATGCGTTTGATGGAGACCTGTCCAAGGACTCCGTCGTTGTCGAACATGAACTCCGCTGCGAGGTAGAAGACTCCATACCCGGAGACACCATATTCCAGAACCAACGCACCCAGCCTGTCGTCGTTCAGGCTTCCGCAGTCATGCTTGAACCAGTTCATATCCTCTCCCATGTGCCATACGAAGGCTTCACTCCATCGTGGAGGTTCCCCTGCGAATCGGAGATGAAGACGGTCTCCCCGCACACGGGGCACTTGACCGCAACCCTCTTCGAGAAGTCCACTTCCTCCAGTCCAAGGCGCACGAACGTCCCGCATCTGCGGCACTGCGCGTCATAGTGCTTTGGTCTCTTCGTCTGCATGTTCACTCCTTGTCGATGTGCGTCACGGCTATCGCGTATGCGCTCCACATGTCCTGCGAGAATCCGTGGAACCATCCGGGATTCCTCCTGGTGCCCTTGCCGTAGTTGGGCTGCCCGTATGCGAACCTGTCCACAAGCGCCGATTTCACGCCCTTGTCGTTGTGGGGATGCTCCTTTCCGCAGAGGGCCTTGTACTCCTCGTGCCTGTAGACGTATGCGGTAGGAAAGTCGAACAGATCGTCGAACAGGACGTCGAACCGCCCTATCCACTCGCACGTCAGGAAGACGTAGGAGCTGGCGGAGCTGTGGTTGGACATCCTTTCGACGACCAGTTGACAGCCTCCGTCCCTGGCTCCCTTCAGAGCCCCTGCACAGCGCAATGCGTTGCAGACGGAAGAATAGACCTCTCCGTTCCCAATCTTCGCGCACCATATGGGGCTGTAGTCCTCCCTGCGTACTATGCAGACCCCGGACTCGGTTGTTCCGGGGTCGATCGCCACGATATAGGCAGGCAGCATCACAGTCCCTCCAGAAGGTCTCCGGAATCCTCGAAGGACTCAGGGCCGGGCTGACCGTCGTATGAAGGGGCGTCGTGTTTGGCGGCAGGCTCCGTAGGATAGTCCTCGACCTTGCTTGGCTTTGGAGCAGGCTCCGCCACCCTTGGAGCATCGGCCTTGAAGAAATCCTCGACCCTTCCGATTCTATCCCTGAGGGACGTGTAGATCTCCCTCAGTCTGAGGTACTGGTTGGCGCTCATGGAGATGAGCTTGCGCTGCACGAAGCCCTCAAGCATGGATGGGGTCACTCCGTATGGGGCGAAGGCGTCTATGAGCTTGCCTATCGTGTCCTCGTCTATCGTGATGTTCTTCGCCATGGTCTGCTGGCAGAGTTCGACGGCCCAGTCTATGATGTCGCCCGGAATGACCTCCAGGATGCAGGCGCGGACCCTCCTCTGAGCGCTGCTCGCAACTACCTCGTACTGGTCCCTTGGGTCGGTGACCGGTGTATAGCCATCCCTCTTTGTGTATCTGCCCAGCTTGACGGTGAATATCCTCTCCGCCTGTTGATTGGCTTCGATGTCGTAGGCGTAGGCTCTGACCACGGCTTCCCTTCCGTCGTTGGAGACTTCTTCGAATCCGTACCTCACGTTCCCCCAGCATCTTGCTATCGCCTCGGCAAGCCTTATGGAAGGACCGGTCACGTTCGAGCCTCCACGGCTGTAGACGTACACGGCCTTCTCGGCAAGGGTTATCCTCGTGCATTCCTGCTCCATCCTCTCCTGAGCGGCCACGATGTTGCGTGGAAACCTCTTCGCCATGAAGATCTCGCCTTGGATTCTGGCCATCTCCCTCGATGTCACCGAGTCGCCCGCCTGCATGGGGGCGTTGATTGACAGGCCTTCGCCCATCGTCTGTCTTGCAATCTGGTTCTGGATCGGTCTTATTGCATTTGCCATGCTCTATTCCTCCTCTCTTTTCGAATATGTCTTCTTGAAAGCAATTCCATTCACCTTAAGGAAATCGTTGAGGGCTGCGATATTTGCCCGCGTGACGTGGCTTATCTCGAATCCCAATGTGTACAATTGTTCCTTGTTAGGCAATGTATCCGTGTTTATTATCGTGTCATTTGCTTCCTTGACAGGTACTTCCTGTATGGAGATGGGCTTCTGCACGGCCTTCTCGACGGCCCTTTCCTGCCTTGCCCTGGCGGCTATCTCCCTCGTGTCAAGGAGCCTCGTCCTTGTGGCCATGGCGTCGGACACGTCCCTTCTCTGCGCATATGCCATGAGCATGGCGTTGTAGACCTCTTCGTCGTCTTTGAAGCCTGACATGAGGTCGAAGTCCTTCTTGAACCTGTCTATCTGCGCCTCGACGGCCTTCTTTATGGAAGGCAGGGACGAACCCCTGTTCTCCCACTTCGCATCGTAGACGACACCTCCGCAGTTGTCGAAGAAAGAGAGCATCGCGTCCATGCCCGCAAAGGCTGCGCCCATGGCGTTCTGAATGATGATGCCTATGTCTTTGCGCTTGGCCTCTATCCTTGAGGCCTCTATGGCCTTGAGCTGTGAATCCAGTTCGTCCACGGCCTTGTCCACATCTTCAAGAAGCTCCCTGCACCTCTGGTTGAAGAGGTTCTTGGGTTCGTCCCATTTGCGGACGACCTCTTTTCTCTTGTCCTCTATGGATGTTCTGATTCGATTCAGCTCGGCCCTTGCGGCCTTGCCCTCCTTCTCGTTGTCCTCGGAGACCTCAAGCCCCTTGAAGCTCTGCACCCTCAGAGCCAGAGCCTGCTTGACCTCGTCGAAGTTGGCATAAAAGTCCTTGTCCATGAGGGTCACATCGGCCTTGAAGACGACCTGTATGTCCCCTGTTCCCTGAATGTTCTTGTCCGGCATCCTGCCCTCCCTTACGCATGAATCGAACTCAAGGAGCCTTCGTCTGATCTCCTTGGCGTTGGAATCGTCCCAAAGCCCCGCGACGTCCACCACGATGGGCCGGTACTGTCTGTATTCGTATGTGGCTTCCTGTCCGTCCGCTCCCTCGTGGCAGAACTCGGCGGCCAGTATGTCGAAGTCCCATCCAGTGGCCATGAGCTGTGCGTACTGCTGCTCCATGTAGTGCACGGGCGGGTTGTCCCTCCATGCGGCCATCGTCAGGGGAGTGGCAAGCGGGCTCTTGAACTCCGCTATGCCCTTCATCCCCTTCTTCAGTCCGTATGGGTTGTCGTCGCTCGTGACCTCGACCTCAAGGTCAAGCGTGGCTCCTATCGCGATCTCGTTGTCCTTGTAGACGTAGATGTCGAACGGCCTGTAGTCGGTTTTGAACCACGCTTCGTTGCTCTCCACGAAGGTCTGCCTTATGAAGGCCTCTCGGATGACGCCCCTCTGTATGTTCGCATTGCCCGACAGATCCTGCGGCTGCGCCTTGCCCGTCTTCTCAAGCCAGGCTTCGTATGCGCTGCGGTAGGGGTTGTCCCCTATGTATGCGGACATGTCGCTTGCGTTGTAGAGGGTCTGCCCCCAGAAGGCCTTCCTCTTCTCAAGCCACTCCTGCCTGTCCTTGCAGCGGACGACCGTCCTCATGCCTTCGCCCCCTTGTGGAATCTGATGTTCACGGTGTAGACCTCGTCGTTGAGCCTCGTCATGGAGACCCCGCTTGGAACCATGCCCTGCACCGGGCTTCCCTTCTGCTCGATCCTGTCCATGAGCAGGTTGAGCACCTCGCTCGTCCATGAATTCAGCATGTCGCTTCCGATTGTCGTTGTCTTCTCCATAGTCTTCCTCCTCAGGGTTGCCCTTCCATCGCATAGTCGGTAAACTATGGATGTGTATGGGTGATACCCTGCATACTCCTTTTGGAGGCGGACGGCCCTTGGCTGGGAACGTTGTCCGCCTCCTTCTTTTTGCACTTCGCGGCCTGCAACGCAGGCTCCGTATGGACAGCCGGGGAGTCGAACCCCGCAGCAAGGAAAGGAGAGAAAGCCCTGATGTGGCCGTCGCTGTCCGGAAAGGGTCGTCCGCATCACCGCACGCCAGAGTGCGGACGACCAGTACTAGTCTTTGTTTGGATGAATCAGAAAGTGGTGATATCTGCCTAGGGTCTCCTTGAACCCCTTTCCGCGTGCATTGGCCCTTCGATCCTGCGAAGGTGCAGCCCATGTCTCGTATAACGTCCTCATCGGAGGATGGGGATGGAGGGGGTCGAACCCTCCGCGGCCTTTTTTCCACAGTCCCTGGAGCCTATTGGTTTGGGGTGGGAGAAGAAATCCAGGGTTGGAAGCAAAAGAAAGGCGGCGCACCGGCATCCCCTCTATGTGCATCAGGATCCTTCGACCAGTCTGGCCATTCTCCTGCGTTTCTCTTCCAGATACCTTGGATAACCCACCTTCCTGTCCTCTATGGGGATCGCCCTCCATTTGAGCCAGGTGTCGAGTGTCCAGCGGGCCTTGCCGTCCGGATAGTCGCTGTCGCCGTAGTTGGGAAGCAGCCACCTCTGGTTCTTCATGGCAGTTGAGCGCGAGACGCCCTCCATGCGCGCCACTTCGTTGACGTCTATGGTGTCGCAGCGCTTCTCGTCCGCTATCAGCTTCTGAAGCAGCATGGCGAGGTTGTCCAGCTTTGCGTTCAGCTTCTCCAGATCCTGCTTCGATGCAAGGTCAATCGTCATTGGAAGCCTCCTTGTAGATCTCTCTCTTGATTACCTGTCCTACCCATCCTTGGAAGGTGTAACCTTGGGCTTTGGAAAGATTCCTTGCCTTTTTCCTCTCTTCTTCTGTAAGACAAGCCTTTAGAAAAATGACTTGGTTGTTATTTAGTGACTTCATATCTTGGAATATAGTTGTTATTTAGTGACTTGTCAACCAAAAAGATAACTTTTCGTTACCTTTTTCTTTTTTGTGTGCATAATGCATGTATGAACGAAAACGCAGGATTTTATTTTTGGAAACGAATCGACGAGATTAAGGGAAGTATGTCTATAAAAGACATATCAGAACTCAGTGGGATTCCTTACGGAACACTTAAGAATCAAAGATCTAGGAATATAGTCCCAAAGATGGAAGACGTATTCGCAATATCAGAAACCCTTAATGTTTCAATGGATACTCTGATGCCGAAAGAAGAAGCCTTGTTCCAAACCGAGCGGACCTTTGCAAAAGATTTTTGGATTAGGCTATATGATGCCATAAAAGAAAGGGGAAAGAACGTCAAAGAGATTTTTGATTGCATAAACGTTGATTCAGATAAAGCATATCAATGGAGCATACGACAACAAATTCCTCCCATTACTGCCATTGTACTTCTATCGGATGTTCTCAACGTAGATATCCATTGGTTGTTATGGGGAGACGAAATACCAGACAGAGAGACGTCAAGAAAGAAACTCATGTCGAAGCATGCAGAAGTCTCCCTTGTATCCGCCAGCGCCAAACTGAAGGAGCAGGAAGAAACGATCAAAAAGCTTCAGGAAGAGCTTGCAATGTTGAAGGAGGAGAGATGATGAGAGAAGTTCCTCTTGGTCTTTGCATTCTCCTGCTGCTTGTATCCGGCCCACTGCTGATAGTCGTTCCATATCTATTCTTAGACATCGGCGCTCCCATATTCGTCAGCATTCCATTCCTTATCATAGCCATCACAGGAGCAGCTACCTTTGGTGTCAGAAGAAACCCTCTTTCGTTTGTGACGCTTTCGGTTCTTTCGACGGCTACGGTATTCTTCATCTACAGGCTTACGGTTCCGGATTCGATGTCCTCGCTTTTCGGAGTGCTCTTTTCCTTGATGCTTGCAATGCTTCCCATTGCACTAATGTTCAGATTCTTCTTCTCTCCTTCCAGTAGACCATATGGATCCGATTTTTGGAAGGGATGCTCGTCATTCTCGGCATGCAGGGCGGCAAACATATTGAAGGCAAACGAAGGCACCGTGGATGTACCCCTGCGTCACAACGACTATCGGAATCCAGACCATTCGAACAAGGATTCAAGGGTGGAGACTCCTTTGATGGTTGCAGCGAAATACAACACAAATCCGTCGGTGATATACGAACTGATTGGAGCAGGAGGCGATCCACTGCACGTCTCCTATGAATCGACTGAAGACAGACAAGGCAAAACGGCATATGACATGGCAGTCGAAGGAGAAAACAAAACAGCCATCGCGATTCTTGAAAGCTACAATGATGAAAGGATATCCCTAGACAAAAAAGAAACCAAATGACGGCTGATGATGTACCCAAAGTGTACGTACATGTTCCCACGTTCCATGGGTAGACATGGGACGAATAGTTGGAAAGTTGCGTGCCTACTTGCAGTTTGTGCGAAAAAAAGGTAAAAAAATTACCTGGAGACGGCAACCAAAGAAAGAGGCAGCCCAAAAAGCTGCCTCTTTTCACGTATAAGGAGCCGCAATGCGGTAATGCAGGTACGACTGCAGGGGTGATGCGCTACGATTGGGACGGACAAATCCTCTATAAGAAAAGAAATGCTTGCCATGCTGAAGGCCTCCAAGGGGCCAAATGCAAAGGAAGTGGTGCAAAGGATAGCATCGCTTGAGGCGTATGCAAGGGCATCGGTCTTGGTAGGGTACTGCCCTCTCAAAAGCGAAGTCGACGTGTCCCTAACAATCGACAAGGCCATAGCGGATGGCAAGAAGGTGCTGCTTCCAGACCTTGAGCCGGGTGTGTTCCGCGTGGCGGGGAGGGATTGGCGTGAAAGGTTGATAAAACTGGAAAATGGAACCAGAACGGTTGACACTTATGAAATAACAAGTATAGTTGACAGTGGAATTTTTAGAGACGTAGCTGTAGTCGTCTTGGTGCCCGGGCTTGCCTTCACAGAGGACGGAACCAGACTAGGAAGAGGTTCAGGCTATTATGATCAAGTTTTGAAGAAAGCCAGTGGCGGCGATATAACCACATTAGGAATCTGCAGGAAATCCCAGGTCTTGGGATATCTACCCACACAACCACATGACCGCAAGGTGGATATGGTTATCGCTTTTTGAACGAATCTGAGGAACCTCTTCAGTAGTTTCCACATGAGGTTCCCCTCGACTCTAGGTTTTGGATGCGTAGAATTTTCAAATACGCCGCAAGGCAATGGAAGCTTTATCTGACATCGGCGATAGGGCTGGTGGCAGGAGTGTATTTCTCGGCTATGGGGCCGCAGTATATACAAAGGATAATCGATACATGCATAGTGTCTGGAAACGGCGGTGCGTTCTTTGCACTTGCAATCCCCCTTCTTGCATCATATCTCGTAACAGGTGTCTTCAAGTACATACAGGAGTTCGCATCTGACTGCATAAGCGCAGCCATGCAGAACTGCATGAGACGGGACACATTCCGCAGCATAATGGCGCAGGACCAGTACTTCTTCAAGGAGAACAACCCTGGAGAGCTCATGAGCCGCACCAAGCAGGACATAGAAACGGTAGGTTTCACAACGGGCTTCATCTTCATATTCTTCGTGGAGATAATCGTGCACGTCGTCTACATGACCTACTGCCTTGTGAGGATAAACACGGCAAGCGCAATAGCCGCCTTGGTCATAATGCCGGTCATAGCAGTGCTCGCAATCCTCTCCGAGCCAAAGGGGGTCAAGCTCTCCGACCAGAGGTCAGACGACATTGCGGACATGAACCAGAGCGCAACTGAGAGCCTTTCCGGAATAAGGACGGTGAAGGCCTTTGGACGCGAGAAGACGGAGTCCGAGCGCTTTGACAGGCACAACAGGATGTTCTACAAGCACTCACTTAAGCTCGACTACCTGTGGGCGAACTGGATCACCCCAATGGATGCCCTTGCAAGGATAATGCTCCTTCTTGCAATCCTCGTGTCTGGAATCCAGGTGATTGCAGGGAAGATGACCCTTGGACAGCTCACGGCGGTGACGCAGTACACAAGCGAGCTTTCGTGGCCAATGATGGAGATAGGCTGGCTTCTGACGGAGATTGCATCTGCAAAGGCATCGCTCAAGAAGATAAACAAGATCCTGGATGCAAAGCCACAGATCAAGGACGGTCCAAAGCATCTGGACACGCCAAGCGGAGAGCTTGAGTTCGACCATGTGACTCTTGATGTAAACGGAAAGAAAATCCTTGACGATGTCTCATTCGACCTCAAAGAGGGCAGAACTTTGGGCATCATGGGTGCTACAGGCAGCGGAAAGAGCACGATAGCCAACCTTGCCATGAGGTTCATAGACCCAAGCTCCGGAGCTGTCAGAACCAATGGGATAGACATTAGAGACCTTGACCTCTACAGTGCTAGAAGTTCCAAGGCCATAGTCACCCAGGACATATTCCTCTTCTCCGACACCATCAATGCGAACCTTGACAAGGGCCAGAAAGGGCAGATTCCGCAGGAGATCCTTGAGGAATCCGCACGGGATGCCGCCGCCCACGACTTCATCTCCAAGCTTTCGGAAGGCTACGAGACGGTCATTGGGGAAAAGGGCGTAGGCCTTTCAGGAGGCCAGAAGCAAAGGGTCTCCATTGCAAGGGCTTTGGCGTCAGGCAGACCTCTTCTCATATTCGACGATGCGACAAGCGCCTTGGATATGGAAACGGAGAAGATGGTCCAGAAAGCCATACGAAAGCATGGAAAGATCACCATGATGATAATAGCCCATAGGATTTCAGCGGTGCGCGATGCCGATGAGATCATAATCCTCGACCACGGACGCATTGCGGAGCGTGGAACGCACGACCAGCTCATGGCTCTGAAGGGAAGCTACTACCACACGTACATGACGCAGTACCCCGACGATGCACCAACGACTGATGCGCAAACGAATGATGCATCAGCGATTGATGCGCAGGCGGACATGGAGCAGCCCAATACCAACGGCGTTGCCAGTGTTAGTGCCAATGCTAGTACCAGTGCCAGTGCAACAGGTGTGCAGGAGGCAAGATAATGGCTGTAAACACCTATAAGCAGGACGAAAAGGTCTCGAAGACCAGCAAACGGAACACATTGCTAAGGACCATAGCCTACCTGAAGGACTACAAGCTCCAGACGGCCTTGGCCATCATAATGATAATACTTCAGACCCTCATAGTGGCCGTCATGCCAACCCTGAGCCAAAGGGCGGTTGACGTCGACATTGCAAACGGCGATGTCAATGGCCTCATACGCACCATAGTCGTTGCAGCCGGACTTGGAGTTGCAATATGGCTACTTACGATGGGCTACAAGAAGATTCTGGCCAATGTCACGAACAAGATAATCTACGACATTCGAAAGCAGGCGTTCGACCACCTGCAGACATTGTCGCTCTACTACTTCGACTCACGCCCTACGGGAAAGATACTAAGCCGTCTCATAAGTGATGTCTCATCGCTCAAGGAGATGTTCACAAGGCTCATTGCCACGCTCATCCCAAACCTGGCGCTCATAATAGCCGTCGTCGTGATAATGCTGGTGCTGAACCCCGCGTTGAGCCTTTCGGCCTTTGCGGTCCTCCCTCTTCTTGTAGCGAGCCTCACAATCATAATGGTCAAAGGCTTCAAGAACTGGATGGACTATAGACAGAAGAACTCCAACATGAATGCCTACACCCACGAATCCTACACAGGAATCAAGGTCATACAGGCCTTCAACGCAGAGAAGGAAACCATTGAAGAAGGTGACAGGACGATGCAGGAGGTCAACGATTCATGGGTCAGAGCAGTAAGAAGATCAGACCTTTTGAACATTGTCATAGCATGGTCGCAGGGAATAGGATACTTCATCCTGTACCTCTTCGCAGTCAAATGGCTCAAGCTTGGTGCCACATCCGTTGGAGAACTCATTGCATTCGCATCCTACATATCCCTGTTCTGGCAGCCCATCAGAGCCCTTGCCGCTGCGTTCAACCAGTTCACCAACCAGGTCACAAGCGCAGAAAGGGTCTACGAGCTGCTTGACACAGAGTCCATACTGCAGGAGATACCAGACGCAAGGACGCTCGTCGTAAAGGACGGCAAGGTGGATTTCGAACACATCAACTTCGCCTACCCCGACGAACCTGATGTGGAAGTCCTCCACAACCTCAACCTCCACGTCAAACCAGGTCAGATGATAGCACTCGTAGGTCCCACTGGAGCTGGAAAGACGACGATCGTCAACCTGCTCTCGCGTTTCTACGACCCAACCTCAGGCACAGTCCGCATAGACGACCAGGACATCTCACAGGTCACGCTCTCGTCCCTGCGCTCCAACGTTGGCGTCATGACACAGGACTCCTTCCTCTTCTCCGGCACCATAAGGGAGAACCTCCTCTACGGCAAACCGGAGGCCACGCAGGACGAAATGGAGAACGCATGCCACAGACTTGGCCTTGACGAATTCATCAAGACACAGCCCGATGGCTTTGAATCCAAGGTTTCACAGGAGTCGCTCTCTCAGGGGCAGAAGCAGCTCGTGGCCCTTGCAAGGACGCTCATTGCAGATCCAAAGATCCTTCTGTTGGATGAAGCCACAAGCGCCATAGACACCCAGACGGAGGAGCTTGTTCAAGCCGGAATGGCAACTCTCATGAAAGGAAGGACAAGCTTTGTAGTGGCCCACCGCCTTTCAACGATTGTAAAGGCAGACCGCATCCTTGTAATCCAGGACAAGGGCATTGCAGAGCAAGGGACCCACAAGGAGCTTCTTGAGAAGAACGGCATATACGCCGCCCTCTACAAGTCCCAGTTCGAAGAGCTTGACATGGATTAAGTCTTCAATTGAAAGAGGAAAGCCGGTGTTTCATTCGAGGCACCGGCTTTTTTGTTTCACTTGCTATCGTCTACTTCCATTGGGAAACTTCTAAGAGCTCGTAGTCTTTGATTGCAAACTCCTTGATTACATCGTCGACGAATCTGTCCCGCACGGCGATATACAGTTCCTTCTGCATTCCAAGGAGAGCTAGCAGCGTTTTGGCGTAGCCTTCGCCTTGAAGTTCAAGCCTACCTACTTCGTCTATGACGATGGATTCCCTTTGGGATTCCAGAATGCAATTGGATGCCCAGTCGAACGTTTTCTGACTGCATGAAAAACGTCCAATGACTGGGCCTTGGAGCGCAATGTGGTCACTCATCAACAGCCTGGTTTCACTAGTTTCTATGTTTTTTGCATAGTACTCATGCTTTTCAGGCGATGATACAGCCAAGACACCACCAAACGATTCGAGAGAATCATTGGATTCAACCAACCTGGAAAGATATGTCGTCTTGCCCTTGTTCTGAGGTGCGCTTATGATATGGACCAATCCCCTTCTCCTTTTCGCCTAAGACGTCTCATTGTCATATAGTAGACCGGAATCACAAGGGCATCGGCCCCTATCCATGCAAGCGGCGACGAGAATACTATTCCACGGTAGCCGAACCAGCGTGAAAGTACAAGGGAAGCACAGACCCTGGCGACAAGTTCCACGATGCAGGCCGCAAACGGCGCCCACGAGATGCCCATGCTTTGGACACTCGTGCGGTAGATGAGGATGAGACCAAGTATGGGATAGAACGGAAGCGTCACCTGGAAGAACATGTGTGCATAGTCGTAGACCTCAGGCGATGGCGCTGTGACGAAAAGAGGAACCACGAAAGGCTCAACAAGCAACATGAGGCCACCCATGGCTATATCCGTCGAAAGCACAAGTATGAGACTCGCCCGTGTCCCCTGCTCTATCCTGCCGTAGAGGTGGGCGCCGTAGTTCTGCGCCACATAGCTTGCTATTGCCATTCCAAAGGCGTTGTTTACGAGGACAGACAGCTGGTCGACCTTAGTCGCCGCCGTATAGCCTGCGATTGCCGTTGTTCCTATGGCATTGACGCTCGACTGCATCACAAGCTGTCCTATGCACATAACGGACATCTGGAAGCCCATTAGGAAGCCAAGCTTGAAATGTCGCTTCAGAATCTCTTTGTCCAAGCGCCAAAGCGTCTTCTCTATATGCATCTCATCAAATCGACTATAAGCGCTTATGGTACAGAGAACTGCTGATATCAGCTGGGACAGCACCGTTGCGTATGCAGCCCCTGCCACGCCCCACTTGAACGGGACTATGAAAAGGATGTCAAGCACGATGTTGAGCAACGACGACACGACAAGGTACACAAGAGGGGTTCTGCTGTCTCCCAATGCCCTTAGGGTATTGGATATCATGTTGTACCAAATGGTCGCACCTGTGCCGGCGACGATTATGAAAAGGTATATGTATGCATCGTTGGAGATCTCTTGGGGTACCTTCATGAGCCTTATGACAAGGCCTGTAGCCATACATGCCGGTATAGTTATCACTATCGTGAACAGAATGGACAGGTAGGTGCTGGCAACTATGCTCTTTTTGACGCCATCCTTGTCCTTGTTTCCAAAGAGCTGTGCAAGCAGTATAGAGAATCCGTTGGTGAACCCTTGGATGAAGCACAGTATGAAATAGACGAAGACCCCTGTCGCCCCAACTGCGGCAAGTGCGTTCTCGCCAATGGCCTTGCCCACGATTATGGAGTCCGCAAGCGTATAGAAAAGCTGGAACAGGTTTCCGCAGATCACGGGTATGGAAAATCTCACAAGAACAGGCAAAGGCTTGCCAACAGTCAAATCCCTCGTTGCCATAATCACGCTCCGTGCCGATAATACTGACAGCTCTGTTTTTTGGCAAGTATCCATGTCAAGAATGTCAAAGAATGGCCGCTTGATACAGTTTGATATAATCAAGACCACCGGCAAGCCGGTGGTTTGTACCAGCCCTGTAAGGGCTTGGAACCTGCAGCGCGGGTGGCGCCTGAATTGAAACGGCAACTGCACCGTCTTCCCCGGACTGCTGCTCAAGCAGCCGGTCGTTTCCAATGTGCCGGTGCCCTGGGCTGCCGACACATATACTCAATTCACTTGTCCTTCCTGTTCGGCTCACCCGTAAACGGGTCGTAGAACTCCTTGAACGTCAATTGGTCGTCCTGCTTGTCCTCCACCAACTGGTTCCTTATGTACTCCGCTATCGCACGCCTGTTCTTTCCAACAGTGTCCACATAGTACCCTCTGCACCAGAACACCCTGTTCCCATACCTGTACTTCAGATTGGCGAACCGATCGAAGATCATCAGACTGCTCTTCCCCTTAAGGTATCCCATCGCGCTCGATACACTTATCTTGGGCGGTATCGTAACCAACATATATATATGGTCGGGGCAGGCTTCCGCCTCCAGTATGACTATCCCCTTCCTTTCGCACAGGGTCCGCAGCATCTTCCCTATCTCGTTCTTTATCCGCCCGTATATCACAAGCCTTCTGTACTTCGGTGCGAACACTATGTGGTATTTGCAATTCCATTTCGTATGGGCTAGACTCTCACTATCCATATTGACCTCCTATCTTCGGTGCAGTTGCCACACTACACCTCGATAGTAGGTCAATTCCTTTTTCTGTGCAAAGCTAAAGCTCTTTGGAACTCCCGGAACATCCGGGAGTTTTCGTTTCCACAATGAAAGTGGCCACCAATCGTATTTCAGAACTGGTGGCCACAACAAACAAAAAAGGAGAGATTGCGTATCAAACTCTGCGGGTGCTCTCCTCAACGAGGGGACGCAACCGCAGCAACTTGCTTTGTGTTACTTCTTGATCTTGACTTCGATCTTCTTTGGCTGCTCGATAGGTGTCTTTGGAAGTGTCACCTTGAGGATTCCATTGGAGAACTCAGCCTCGATGCCGCTTTCGTTGATGCCTTCAGGAAGAGTGAAGGATCTATCGAACTTCACATAGCCACGCTCGCGAACCAAGAACTTCTTGTTCTCCTTCTTCTCATTCACCTTCTCAGAAGAGATGTGGAGCACATGCTTCTCAACATGTACGTTCACTTCGTCCTCTGTGTATCCAGGAAGCTCAGCCTCGAGGTAATAAGCCTTTTCGTCCTCATAGACATCGACCGATGGAATTGTGCTGTTCTTAACACCCCAGTTACCAAGCATGTCATTGAAGAATGTATCAAAATCATTAGCAGCGTTTCTTGTCATCAAATAGTTCATATAAGACCTCCATGTCTTTGATTCTTTTTATTTTCCATTGGCCTTTGGTTTTCACCGCCAACCAACGCTTTCTATATAGCATTTACTGTGCCAAGTTTTGTATTTCATTTACTATAATAGAATTATGCTTAAAAAGACAAATTGACTCGAATCTTCAGAGGAGTATAAAACTGGGACATTTTGAAGCATTCCAAATCAAAAGTCACTTTTTCGTGTCATTTTGACACATTATGTCAATAAAGTACCTAAAAAAGAGCAAGAGAGTTACAAAAACGCATAATTCAGCACTTTAAGAGCAACAAAAGAAAACAACTGGAGTTGACACCACCACGTTTCAATAGTTATCATTGAAAATGAAGAGGAAAGGCTACCCGAAGCGGTCAGCCCGCCCTTACCAGTTTATTCTTGCGAAAATCGCCGGCAGCAGCAAACTAGCGGCGATTTTCTTTATCCTTATGAAGTTGGATGAGCATCAGAACAAGCTGAAGCACACCGACCACAAGACCGGCAACCCCGACAACGACCGAAATCATAGTCAAAGTTTCCAAGTTCCTTACCTCCTCTTATATCAAGATTTGGTAAGGGCAAAGCCAACCGCCCCGTTTGGGTAGCCACTTATCATTCTATAACATATTATTTCATTGTTCTATACCTGGACCTGCCTTCTGCAACAATTCTGAACTGTTTTGGGAATCTTCTTTGAAATTGTAGGTTTTTGTAGCGATGGTGGGAGAAGTGAGCATTGTGAGTGTGGTGAGCATGGTCAGATTAGTGATGAATCCGTGCATTCCATAAGGCCCATACATCTCATGAGTTCCATACGTTGTCATGCAGGAGCACTAGCATACAAAACGGATGGATGCTGCTACTTCTGCCACTCTTGCACATCCAGTCGCTCTTGATGGTCCAGACGAACTGGACACTCTGGCCGTTCTAAAACGGTCTAAATCATGGCAGAGAGGACGCTCAGGTACTCTCTAAAACGCTCTACTTCCATCATAATTCAACAGTCTTCAAGCGCCCCAAGCACCCGTCTCGTAAGCCACAAGCGCCACATAAGCCTAATACGTCCTGTCAGCCCTGCCATTACCAGCTTATCCAAAGAGAAATCAGCATGGTTTGGTGGATAGCGGCGATTTTATCCTTATGAGGTTGGATGAGAATTATTCATCTTTTGAGTCTTGCAAACTTTAATTTCAAGGTCCAAGGCCTCACAAATCCTTGAAAGAGTTTCAATTGTTGGGTTTGCAATACCTCCTTCTATCCTAGAGATGTCACACTGAGTGATTCCAGTCTTCTTTGAAAGCTGAGTTTGAGAAAGCTTCATCTCTTCCCGAGTCTTTGCAATGTAGAAAGCCAATTGTAGGTTGTTTTTTGTAATGACTTTTTTTACAAATGAACCTCCACTCCAAATCTCTTCAGCAGTTAAGTCCAGTTCATCATTAAAGTAAACACCAGAGCCTTGAGGTAGAAGCTTAGCTCCATGCCAAAGAGCTGTATCTTTTTCCAACACTCTGTATTGGGGGCATCTATCAAACAAATTCTTCACGTCAAATTTTTTGACAGTACCTGAATAAAAGACCGCTTCAATTGTGATGTCGTCATTCAATTTTATTGATGCAATTCTTTCCAACATTATTTGAACCTCTCAAAGTTCTGAGGATCCTCATCCCACAATTTCAACAATTCATCTTTGTTTTCGTCTATAAAAGCCTTGACTTTAATGAATTGCGAATTTGGAATGTACCCCGAAACAATTTTGCAAGTTTTGATGTCCACCACAGCCAAATCATCCTTGTAATACGCATATACATGTGGAGGATTATGTTCTCTACCCCTTGAATTCAAAACAACTCGCAAATCCAAGCATCTAAAAATCGTTGGCATATCTATATGCTAAAACATATAAAAGCTTTCGTCAACCATACACCAAAAATCCTCGTTCCCAAACTGAGGAGATATCCTTATATAGCTTGGACAACATCCTTTACCGTTGCAGTGAATGAATTTCATTATTCGAAACAGTTTGCAGGTTGCAGACTTCACGCACTACACGGACAACTCGCACATCACGGACTGAACGTACTGAAACGCACTGTTTTCGATTTTATCCAGAATCTGTAGCCTTTCTGTAGGGTTTGTGGCTTCTGTAACAAGTGTAGAGACTGTAGGAGTGTAGCTGTTGTAGCGTTTGTAGCATCTGTCGCATGGAGTCAACGATGCAGAACCATACGACTGAGTTTCTTCCGAAACTGTAAAAACGCAGGTTTATGAAGAAAATTTTCTTCACAAAAATCAAAAATGCGGAAAAAAGAAGAAAACCATCAGCCGTTCAAATGTGCTGCCCCGTATTGCAAGGGTCTTTCAAAACAGAGATGAACCCAAAGATCAAAAAAACTTTCGAAGTTATTCGCAGGCAGAACAAGGAAGGAGGACAATGACAGTACTTACTGTACGACATTGTTCGAACTGACGATGTTATGGCTGCGAAGAACAAGAAAGGTCCGTGAAAAAACGGACCTCTTTACGTTGCTATAGCAGGGGTAGGACTCGAACCTACGGCCTCCAGGTTATGAGCCTGGCGAGCTGCCAACTGCTCCACCCTGCGTCGAATGCTCTGTTAACTTACGCTTTTTATCGAAAAGTGTCAATGCCAACGGCAAAAACATTCTTTACCAGCCTCAATTCTTGCTCAAGTTGATTGCAAATGGCGTTTGGGATAGAATTGGGGCAAACCATGAAGGCCGGGCAAAGGAATTCACAGTAGATGAGAAAAAGCGAATCGAAGCGAAGGTTCAAGGATATCGGTCTTTGTGGGGAGGGATGGACATAGGATGAAAGTCGTTATTCTTGGGGCGGGACGCAGAGGCATAAGGCTTGCCAGGCACTTGGTCGAAGAGAACAAGGATGTCATCATAATCGATGAGGATGTGGATGACGTCAACAACGCGATGTCACGTGTCGATTGCCTTGCAATCACTGGAAGCGGAACGAACCTTGACGACATGCGGGAGGCTGGCCTTGCAGACGCCGATGCCTTCATAGCGCTCACAGGTTCCGACGAAACAAACCTGGTATCGTGCGGAATAGCGGCATCGGAGTTCAAGGTCCCTCTCACGATAGCATCCATCAGGAACCTCTCCTACGGAGGATCCAACGGTACCACGCACTCCCTTATGGGCATAACGTATATCGTGAACCCAAGCGAAGAGGCGGCGTCACATATATATCAGGATATAGAGAGAGGAATCTACAGCGACATAATCTCGTTCGACACCTCCTCGCTTGTCCTCTACAACGTATACGTAGAGAAGGACTCGCAGTATGCAAACCGCTCCGTGAGGAAGATACGACAGGAGATAAAGGCAAACTTCATCATAGCTGCGCTCAACCGCAACGGAGAGGCAATGGTTCCAAGTGGAGACACTCTCGTCATGCCGGGCGACACGCTCAGCCTCGTTGCAAAGGACGACAGTGTAGAGACGATCCTGCAAACCGTTGGAAGAAGAAGACAGAAGCCAAGGAAGATTGCAATCGTTGGAGCTGGAGAGGTGACAGACTTCCTAATTAGGAAATTTACACCTGCACAACAACGGAATCTCATCCTTATAGAGAAGAACAAGGACACCTGCGAGGCTATGGCTACCAAATATCCAAACGTTTTGGTCCTCAATGCAGACGTAACAAACGAAGGCATAGTGGAGGAGGAGAACCTTTCAAGCAGAGACCTCATACTGTGCCTTACGGACAGCGACGAACTCAACATCATAACCGCAAGCTACGCCAAGCACTTTGGAATAAAGAACAGCATGGCGCTCGTCACGAGGAACCCCAACTATATAAGGATGGCGAGCCACATGGACATTGACAGCGTCATATCAACGCAGGATGTCACGGTCGATTCCCTCAAGAAATACCTGCATGGACGCAACATATCAAGCATGCATTCGCTGTTCGATGGCCAGATAGAGGCATTGGAGTACGAGGTTCCAGCTGAAAGCCGCATTGCAGGCAAGGCCCTCAAAGACATAAACATGAGGGGCAAGGGCATAATCGCTGGTGTAACGAAGCCAAACGGATCCACTACGATTCCAGGAGGCCTCTACACGGTGCAGCCAAAAGACAAGCTTGTCCTTGTAATAGAACGCAAGTACGTCCAAACGATTCAGAACCTGCTGGATATGACTGACAACATATCGTGCATCGCATCAGACAGCGCAAACGAAACCATGTCGGACAGCAAGGCAAACACAAAAGCCAACACGAAGGGAGCCAACTGAGTATGCACTTTGGAAAAGACGCCAAGCTTCTGGCCCTCATAATGCTGTTCGTTGGAATGCTCATGCTGATACCTTTGGCAGTGAGCATACGCTTTGGCGAAGCACAGACGACAAAGGCCTTCCTCATCACCGAGGCCATCATGGTTGCAGTCTCCGGAACAACGCTCATACTCACGCATAAGGAGGATATGAGAGGTCTCATGCCAAGGGACGGATACCTCTTCGTCACTCTGACTTGGGTGATAGCGACAGCCTTTGGAGCTATACCCCTCGTACTGTCAGGGGACTTCACTTCATACAGCAGCGCATACTTTGAAATAATGAGTGGCTTCACCACAACCGGAGCCACAACACTGACCAACATAGAAGGATGCAGCAAGGGAATCCTCTTTTGGAGAAGCATGACCAACTGGCTGGGAGGAATGGGGATCGTGGTCCTCTTCGTTGCGCTGCTTCCTGCAATAGGGGCTGGAACGCAGATAGGAGCCGGAAGCTTCCTTCTTCTTGGAGCGGAATCCGTGGGCCCTGTAAAGGGCAAACTGACACCAAAGACGAGAAGCACCGCAGGGGTCCTTTGGTTGATATACGTAGGGATATCGGCAGTGCAGACAATCCTTCTGCTCGCTGGCGGGCTTGGCCTATACGATGCCGTAACCATAACGTTTTCAACGATATCGGCTGCTGGATTCAGTGTGAAGAACGCCTCAATTGGTGCATATGACAGTGCATATGTAGACGCCATCGTGACCGTATTCATGTTGGCCGGTGGCATCAACTTCTCGTTGTACTACAAGGCCTTCACGGGCAAGATCCGCCAAGCCCTCAAGGACGGAGAGCTCCACTGGTATCTTGCCATCTGGTTCTCATGCGCGGCGCTTGGAGCCATCCAGCTCACGGCAAGGCACGTCTACCCTACCCTACTCAGATCCTTCCGGTACACGTCCTTCAACGTGGCGTCCATCCTCACGACAACGGGATTCTCGACCACGGACTACCTATTGTGGCCCACTTTTTCAGTCATGCTGATAGTATTGACGATGTTCGTCGGAGGTTGCGCAGGCTCGACCGGCGGTGGTATAAAGGTCATTAGAGTGTCCTCCGTATGCAAGATGGGGACCAACATGATAAGACGCCGCATACACCCAAGCGCCGTATACAAGGTCAAGAACGGCGACGAGATAATGCACAGCGACACACTTACATCCATTGTATCGTTCTGTGCCGTGTACATAATAACGTGGCTGCTTGGATCCGTCATAATAGCCCTTACGGGTACAGACATAGAGACCTGCCTATCGTCAACGTTGCTTACACTTGGAAACATTGGAATAGGATTTGGAAAGACCGGTCCTACTGGAAGCTTTGCAATATTCCCTTCATGGGCCAAATGGGTGTTCAGCTTCCTCATGCTGGCAGGAAGGCTCGAGCTCTTCACAGTGTACGTTCTGTTCTCAAGGACGTTCTGGAAACGCTGAATGCAAGTGCAGGACAAGCTCTATGTAGGCGTTGACCTTCACAAGACGCAGTTCACGATATGCGTGCTAAACGAGGAAGGCGACAGCTTTGAAGCCGGTACGAAGTTCTCTATGGACAAGGAAGGCTACAATTCCTTTGCAGACAAGATGAAAGTGCTGTCCCGCAGGCATGATGGAGCCGTCGTATCAATAGCCATAGAAAGCACCGCCAACGCACGCTTTTTCAGAGACATCATGGAAGCCAAGGGCTTTGAGGTCACGGTGGTAAACACCCTACGCTTCAAGGTCGTCAACCTGAGCACGAAGAAGACCGATAAGAACGATGCCAAGACCCTGGCCGAGTTCCTTGCCCGCGACATACTGCCAAAGAGCCACCTGTGCACGCCTGAATCGGAAAGCCTGAGACGGGTTCTCAAAAGCCGTGCCCTCATGGTTCAGGATGCCGTTGCGCTCAAGAACCAGGCGCATGCGGTCATGCTTGCATATGGATACATAACCCAACCTGCGCAGTTCCAAAGCAAAAGCAGCCGCACGAAGCTCCTTGCAAGGCTTCCTGTGAAGGTCAAGGAAATCATTGAGATAATCTTCGAAACCTTGGATGTCGTCGAAAGCCAGACCCACGTACTTGAACGCAGGCTGCGGCGCATAACCATTGACAACGAAAGCATAAACCTTCTTATGACAATACCCGGCATTGGGATTGTAAATGCCTGCACCATATACGCATACATAGACGACATAGACCGCTTTGAGTCGTACAAGAACTTCTCCGCCTACTGCGGTCTGGTTCCATGGGTGCAGACCTCGAACGAAACCGTCTACTACGGAAAGATCACGAAGCGAGGCCCTCAGGAGCTTAGAACCGCCTTGGTGCAATGTGTGGTCGCTATGGTGAGGATGCCAGGGAAGACCGCGGACCTAGGCTTGATGAAACAGTACCACCAGCTCAAGGACGACAAGTCATCTGGCAAGGCCATAATCGCAACTGCGCGCAAGCTTTCGCGGATAATCTACGTCATGCTCAAGACCATGACGCCGTTCGATTCTGCAAAGCTCATAAAGGACGATCCAAAGGAATAGGTTTGTGTATTTGCGTGGCTTTTGTGGCTGAGGTGGCGCTTGTGGATCATAAGGCCCCACAAAGCCATACAACGCCAAAAGGCACTGTCGCATCTATCTACACTATAGAATTCAAATGCTTGCAATCGACATTGTAACAGTTCCACGGGTATCGTTGGACTTTGCATGGAGCGTCCATGATGCCAACGATTTGGAGTCGCCATAGCCGCAGTAGTCCACATAGAACCTAAGCCCCCAACCAGTTGAGATGAAACGAACACCATCTTCGACATCTACATCACATATGGAGACAACACCTGAAAACGAAGAGATGTGGACATCTATGACGTAGGTGCAGAGACATCGGGCTATGGAGGACTGATCCAGGCGCATGAAGGAATCCCCTTCGAAGGAGACCGTATTGCACGAAGAAGGCTGCGATGAGGAGGACAGCGTAAAGGATGGGGCCTGCTGCGGGACGGTTGCAGCGACCACTATGGTGTCTCCGCTCTGGGCGCCAATGGGTAGAGCGGACAAAAGCGAGAGAACGACAAGAATCACAATCTCAAGCCTGCTCATATTTGCAATATCACACGGTTTTGCGGAGTTGTCAAACAAAAAGCAAACATTTGTAGTCAAAGCGCCAAGGTGAAGCAGGAAGGAAACTGTGGCGGCAACTGAGAAGGCAACTTGCAAAGCACCCTTCTTTGATATATAAGGAAGCAATCACCAGATCGAATCTGAGTTCGACACATTTTGTGGTTCCTTGACAGCCGAATTGGAGAATGAACCGTCGGTATCGCATCCTTCTATGGTCCGCCAATCCAGGGATTGAAGAGGCCGAAATAAGAGACTGAGCTAAAAAATCCGCGATTTGATTGGGTGCATCGCCAAAAGGCAACGCCAAGCTTCATCGTCAAGCTGCATAGTCGAACGGCATAGCCAAGCGGCGAACAAATACAAACCTTTTTCCGTAGGGCTGGGGCGAACTGGAGTTCCGTACATGGTATGGTATCCATTGAAGGGTCTTTCCCCAATTCCCCTATGGTCCTGGGTTCGACATCACGGGGCAGGCCGCCAGGCTGCATTTGGGCCGCCCGGGATAAGGGAGCGCAACGGAGACGACCGAATTCACACCTCTTGGCACACTACTTGGTATACCACCGGCGTACAACTTGGCATACCACGCCAAAGACAGACCTATACCCTTGAGCCTACATATTTGGCCTGTTTTTCCATTATAAAATCGCTCATTGTTTACTAAACGATTTACTTTTCACACTCCTCCCCTATTTCCTTTTCCAGTACATAAATAGAGGAAGTATGAAAAAAGGTATTATCGTACTTTTGATTACGGTGCTGGCTGCTGGAATGGCTTTTGCTGGCTTGACAGGCTCAGCAGCTATCAATCTTGGTTATGACCTCGATTCCAAGGACTATGGTTTTGCAAACAAGACCAACGGAACCTACAAGTTCTCTTTCACTTTCGATTCATCTTCTGCAGAAGTTGCTGATCATCAGACAGACATCTGGGCAGAGATTGCAGCAGAAGCCTCAGCTGTCTACTCTGTAACAAAGAAGAACGTTGAGTCAGGTCTTAAGGATTCCGACGATGTTGCCGCAACTGTTAAGTTCAACATCACAAAGGCCAACATCCACATCAATGACATCACGATTGGCATCCTCAATGCTGGTGGCGCATACGACTATGCAGCTGACTATCACCTTGATGACAATGATGATCCAGAGAACGATGTTGTCTACACAGACAGCAAGCTCGCTCCTGGTTTCACGGTTTCCTATGCTGGTTATGGTGCGGGTTTTGGTTTCTCCGGAAATGCTGAGACAGAGACATACAAGGTTCTCGCTCACATTCAGACAAAGTCATTCGACCTTGCTGAAGGCCTCACCGCTCAGGCAGCCGCTCATGCTTTCATGACAGAAGCTTCAAAGGAGTTCTACTTTGCAGCAAAGGCAGCTTATGCAGCAGACAAGCTCTCTGCAGATGTCGCTGGCGAACTTGCAGTCAAGGATTCCAAGGTTGACGTTGAAGCAGCAGCAAACGCATCCTACGATTTCGTATATGCAAACCTCTACCTCTACACGCTCGCAGCAGACCGTGATGCAGACGTTAAGCCCTACCTCGATGCACAGGTTGGCGCAGGCTACACATTTGGCGAAGACGTAACTGTCGCAGTCAACGGCTATGTCGATGCAGTGAACGTTCTTGCTGACGGCAGAGAGATTGAAGTTGGTGCAGATGCAACAGCAACAGTCGCTCCAGTTTCATTCCACCTCAACGCATCCTATGCAATCTATGCAAAGGAAGTTGGACTCACAGCAAAGGTCACATACACACACGATGTCTTCACAGCTTATGCTCAGCTCAAGTCTGCCATCGCAATCGATGCTGACCCAGCTCTCACAAAGCTCGCTCCAGAAGTCAGCGTTTCCACATCCAAGATTGTCGAGAACGCAACACTCGCTCTCACATGGAAGGGTGCAGACTTCGCAAAGGTTGGAGAAAACGTCAAGGCACTCGGTGCTATCACAGCATCTGCAAAGATTGCTTTCTAATCGAAAGACACATCATATCAAACAAGAACAGGCCGTCTCATTCGAGGCGGTCTGTTTCTTTCTATTAGAAATCTCCATTATGAAACGTTTCTAAGTACAAAACAAAAACCAAATCAAACATGTCGCTAGTACGTCCCAAAGCGTAGTTTTTCGACCTATTATTCTATATATATTTTGCTAAACTTTAGTAAAAAGCATTATTGGAGAATCTTTAGTTAATGTAGTGAATGAGGCAATCAAAAAATGATGAGAATATTGACGAGACGGCCTATTCCAATCAAAAATGATTTGAATTGTTTTAATTAACATATTCCAATAAAAAACGATTGGAAAAAGGAAGTGGCTGTGTCTTACATATGGGAGAACCCAAATTGGCCTGACTTTAAGATTGAAATGAACACTCTGCAAAAAGATTATGAGAGGTATCTCTATCAGAAAGGTCTGACAGACCAAGCATTCAGTTTGATTTCTCCAGACCAACGCAAGGTCATCTATGCCCAAACACTCTCAAATGACGTTGTATCATCAAATGAGATAGAAGGAGTGTCTGTTTCATACGATTCCGTGTATTCGTCAGTGGCAAAGGCCTTGGCTATAGAAAATGTCACTACCTCCAAACAGGATAGACTCGCTCAGATGCTGGCAGAATTGTCTCTATTAGTACAGACAAACGAAGAGAATATTACAGAAAAAACTATCCTGAATTGGCACAAACTCCTTTTCGAGGGAGTTGCCCCTGCATATAGACCCAATGCCATAGGAGAGTATAGAAACGGCCCTGTTTACATAATGAACGTATCAGGATCAATGAAACAGGATGTACTCTATGAAGGCGTGCCTGCAGATAGAATTCAAGAAAGCATGGCTGCTCTCGTGGAATGGATTCATGATTCACAAGAAAGCCTTCCCATTGTTGTGAGGAGCGCAGTTGCATCAGTATGGTTCGTTTCCATTCACCCATTCGAAGATGGCAATGGTCGAGTCTCAAGACTGTTGGCTGATGCGATAATGGCTCAAAATGGTTCAAGTCTTAAGTATTGCAGTGTCTCGTCTGCGATACTTAAGGACAAGAAGGAATACTATAGACAACTCTACGATGTTCAGCACTCATCATCGATGGATGTATCTGCATTCGTAACATGGTATATCAAACTAGTATCCGACTCCTTGCTTGATGCAGAGAAAACATGCAAAAGGAAGATTGCCCTTTCCCAGTTCATGGCCTCATTGGACCCCTCCGAGTACAATTCAAGAGAAATCTCCGTGCTTTACAAATTGGCATCCGGCAGTTTCTATGGAAAACTCACTGCTGAGAAATGGTGCAAGCTTACAAAATGCCAATCGGCTACCGCCACGAGAGACTTGTCGCATCTAGTTGAGAAAGGACTACTTAGAAAGTCAAATGAAGGAGGACGATCCTCTTGGTACTATCTGAATGATGCCATTATTGAAGCATGAAACTTTTTTCTCTAAAGGAAAAAACCAATGCTCTATATGCAAAGGCTTTTGAACCTTCAATCATTCAAAGCCTCTATCAAATCCTTAGTGGTCTTGTATGCAGGACTCAAGTTGTTTGGATCCTCTGCCTCTTTCAACCTTTCAAGGATCTTCTCATTGTACGAAGGCAACTTCAACTCAAATGGAATGCCACCATTCAAGATGCATGCTTTGAGATAGATGTTCAAGGCTCCTGAAAAACTCAGTCCAAGCTGCTCGAACAGTTTCTGGGACTCCTCCTTTACGTTTTCGTCAACTTTGAATGAAACAGTGCACATAATCGACTCCTTGTCAGTAAGGTAATACAAAGAATATTAAAAGACAATACTTTTACCTAAACAATAAAAGAACTCTCTTCCTTGCAAAGCAGAAATTTATGATGCAAATCCAGCTGACCTAATAGAGGAAGTATGAAAAAAGGTATTATCGTACTTTTGATTACGGTGCTGGCTGCAGGAATGGCTTTTGCTGATTTCAGCGGCGATGCATATGTCCAGTTCAATGCTGATCTTGATCAGAAGAACTATGGTCTTGCAAATGGAACTGATGTTTCATTCACATTCAAGATTGACTCAGAGTCCGTCAAGATTGCAGGAGAAAATCCTGTTCATGTAGAAGTCGAAGCCGCTGCAAATCTTATTGCTGACTCAACAGCTGATGCAGCTTCTCTTGCTGATGGCCTTTTCCTTTGGGATTCTAGAAAAGATGGCTATGGTCTTGGTCTTGTTTTTAGCATCAAAAAAGCTTTGATTGCAGGTGAAAATTGGTCTGTCAGCATTTTAGGAGCACAGTCCTCTGCATACGATTATGCAAAGACATCTTCTTACTATGTAAAAACAAAACCAGTTAAAGATTCATTTGGATATGAAATCAGAAAGACTTGGCAGCCAGCCTCTTACAAGGTCTCTTATGCAAAGGCTCCTGGTGTAACGGTCAACTACGATGGTTATACTGCAAGCTTCGGTTTCAATCACATTGAGACTCCAGCAGAGAAGGAAACAGCTGGAACGGCTTTCTCCGCAACGATTCAGACAAAGGAATTCGCTTTTGCTGATGAAATGGTCAAGGTTCAGGTCGCTGCAGAAGCTAGCCAGAAGGCTGGTGCAAAGGCAAACATTGGAGCAAGTGCAAAGGCTGCATTCGAAGTTGAAGATGTAGCAGCGAGCGTCGCAGCAGACTTTGGTTTCGAAGGTGTCGGCGAAGATGAGATGAAGTTCGCATTCGATGCAGCAGTTGCAGCATCTTATGACTTCATTAGCACAACAGCTTATATCTTCAAGGGCGAGAAACTCGAAGATTACAATGAGCTCTATCTTGAAGCTACAGCGGAAGCTGACCTCAATGCATTTGAAGTTCCAGTTACAGTTTCCCTTGGAGCAGAAAACCTCGTTGATAAGTCTGACGCAGGAATTGGACTCAGCGTTTCTGCAGAGTACGCACAGGATGCAATCGTTGCAGGTGCTTCCTTTGGTATGAACCTCAAGGACGAATCCTGGAATGTCAATGCATACGGAAAGTATGATGCTGAAATCTTCACAGCAGGTGCAAACTTTGCAATCGACAGTACAAAGGCAATTGGTCTTGGTGCATATGTTGAAACTTCTGCAATCGTTGAAGGTGCAACGTTTGGTCTCAACTATGGCTTGAGCAACGCTTATGCAATGTACTATGGTGGACACTACTGCACAAGCAACGCAATCAATAGCAACGACCTTGGTGCTGAGAAGCTTGGAACAGTCGGTGCATACTGCATAATTGGCTTCTAATCCCAATCCAATTGGAAAATGACGTTCAGGTCGCTTCGAAAGGGGCGACCTGTTTTTTACTATCGTAAAGCTTTTATGTTTTTTGGTAATACAAACGGTTTTATTGCTTTGAAAGTACTTGGTAGTTCGGATATCCATATTCGGCTCAAATCGAATCCGCAATCCAATAACCTTTCATACAAATTGTTGCAGGAAATGAAATCTGATTTGAAATCTTTTGTGGATTTGCTCTTTGTTATCTCTCTTACACCAGCTATTTTTGAACAAGCTTTGGTAAGTTCATCTTCAAGGTTTTCAACTTGAGGAAGACATATAACCTTTGATGAACTAACATGTGTCAGTATTGCTTTTATGTTATTCATAAGAACATCATTGAATCCTTTGTCTGTATCAAAGACGAATACAATGATACTCCCAGATTTGAAGGTTGTAACCCTTGAGGTAATCCTACTTTGGAGTGCATTGAAAACCGTTACTTTCCCTGGAAGTATAAGTCCATATCGTTTAAGCTCGTTGAACAATTTCTCTTCGCATTGACCTTCTACAAAGTATCTAACATCCATAATCACCCCAAATCATCAAGCAACGTATCATCAGGAAGAGATTCAAAGACATCGTTTTCAACTGCAGCTCTAAGACTAAGTCTGTTGTTCTTTATTATCTCGGAGGCGGAAATCGAGCCTATTGTATGGTTTTTGTCTTTGCATCTCCTTAGAAATGTGTAGGAATGACGAGGGAGGGACATTTCAAGGATATCAGTGTTGTGGGTAGTGAAAAAAAGCTGACTATCTTCTTGGAGATTGTAAATCATGAGGGATAGTATTCGTTTTTCTATGTCAGATTGGACGAATGAGAATTTTTCATCTATGTAGTACAAGCCGTATTTATGAAGCATAAGCATTGCAAGAGCCGATGCAATGGATATCCCGTCAGCTGTACCGGTAGAAAGCTTATCTCTAGCCAGAAGCTTTCCATTTTGAATTATGATTTCATCTCTTCCACGTTTGATTATGCACGAATTGGCAAGATCCTTGGATTCAATCACATCTTCAATGGAAGGATCCATAGTCCTGACCACACTTCTGAGAACTTTGAGAAACAGATTCCTTTGTTCTGAATCAAATGATGAAACAGTCATGTCCGGAGTCAAAACAGATGTAAACAACAGACCATAAGAGTCAAAGAGTTCTGAGATTTCATCCGTATCGTTCGAGAATTGCTTTTGGTTGAGCTTTTCGATGCAAGACTCATAGGAATCCCGTTTGCCAATCGGGACGATTTTTGCGGCCAAATTACAGCTCCTGAAGCCATTCGAGGTTCCTCTTAAACGTATCAGAGAATCATTGACAACACAATCCAACTCAAAAGAGGCAGTTGCCGATACATCTGAGATCAAATCTTCCAATGCATAGGCAGGATATAATCTGACAAAATGAAATATGGATTCCAAAACCTTTCCAAAAGCCGTCTTGCCTGTCGCATTTGCTCCCATGAGAATGTTTACACGTTTGTATCGGAAATTTGGGTATCCTGTCAGGTTTTCGCAATCAAGAGGAGAATTAACGATTTTCTTCGGATAGCTGAAATTGATAGAGAAATTGTTGAAGCACAATAAATTATCAAGTTTAACGTTCATTATCACCATTTCCAAACCTCTTAATATTAGATTAAATTATTTAAACTAATATACAGTGTAATGAACGGAGAGTGAAAAAGCAAGTTCATTCGAATGAAACATGCTTGAGATGACAAAACAGGCCACCTCGTGAGAAGTGGCCTGTGGTTTGAATCGTAATGGTTCTGTGATTAGAACGTGATTCCAATGGTTGCCGTGACAGCACCCTTTGCAGCGTTTGTCTCTGCTCCACCGAACTGAGCACCTGCCCACTTGAGGGATAGGGAAGCATTGTTGATGAGTGTTGTGTTGGAAACTTCGAATGTTGGTGCAACAGCGAGCTTTGCAGCTGCGTATTCGTGGTCAGCACCAAAACCGCTTTCCTGCCATACGTTAGCAGAGAACTTGAAGGAAGCAACTTCGATTGCATAGCCAGCTTCAAGTCCAAATGCCCACTTGCTGCGGCCAGGGTCTGCAACAGACTTGACTGCAACAGTTCCCTTGAGGGAAGCATCTGCAACTGCTGCTGCGACTTCTCCGGAATATACACGACCTTCATCAGCTGCAAGGATGTCTGCGACACCAATCTTGGCAGAAAGAGGCATTCCAACGAATGCATCAAACTTCACGGAAGCTTCTGCATCAAGAACCTTGTCGCTGTTGTACTTGACTGTTGCGTTCACGAAATCGTAGCCACCCTTGACTGTAAAGTCATAGCTGGTTTCCTTTGCAATGGTCTCGTATGCAACGTTTGCTGCAACGCTTGCGCTGATCTTGTCAACTGCATAGGCAATCTCCACTCCGCCATTGACTGTTGCTGTGCCAGGAACACTTGCGAACTCATAATGAGCTTCGTTGTCCTTATAGACTATTGTCTCTACGTTGGTTCCTACGAAATAAACCTTACTACCTGCATCTTTCGATGTCACTGTCGCAACAACTGTTTTTCCTTTCTCTGGGGCATAATCTTTAGCCTCTACAGGAGTATACTTAGTGGTTGTTGAATCATAGACGATATAGTATGACGTTGATTTAACAGGGAGAGTGATTTCATCATCAATCAAACGAACTCCATCCTTAGCAGAATCGAATGTCTCCGTTGACTTCTTTACAATCCAATTCTCTGAATACTTATATGACTTTTTGGCAGTATACCAATCTTCGCCATCAGCAATCGTCTTAGCTTGGAAAGCAGCAAGAGCTTCTGCTTCTGCTTCCTCAAGGGCTGCTTCGTAATATGCGACATATTTCACAGCATCTTCAATAGCCTTCTTGTTTGCAGCTGATGGATTCTTTGCAAAAGCTTCTTTCTTTGCTTCAACATTTTCCTGTGCAGCTATGATGTCTTCCTGTGCAGCTCTAAGAGTTGCATCCTTGTACATGCCATCAGGATACTTCGCGAAAAGCTCTGCCTCTTTCTTTGCATCAGCAATGGCCTTAGCCGTCTTTGTATCGAAGCCATATGTGTAGTTTGCAGGATCTGCAAGATCGTTCTTTGCAACTGCATAGCCAGCGTTTGCCTTGACTGTAAGTCCGTCAACGATTGTGAAAGCCTTGGATGTAGCGCTTACGCCCCAGTTGAGACCATTCTTGTAATAGATATCAAGAGCATTGCCTGCATATGTAAGCTCGACACCATTTGCAACCTTTGTGAGGTTGACAGACCAAAGACCATCAACAGCCTGGATTGTTGCATCGTCAAGCTTGAGTTCTCCCTTGAGGCCATCTTCCGTCATGTTTGCAGAGTAGGAACCAGCGAACTTTGCGTAGATTCCGCTCTCAACAGCGGCAGTCTCGTTGCTCTCTGCTGAGAAATCAAAGGTGAAAGTTCCCTTTCCCGTTTTGCTGTTATCAATGGTGAACTGCTTCTCATCAAGGTCATACCCTGCGGAGAGGCTAGCTGAACCTGTAATGCCAGCAAAAGCCATTCCTGCAGCCAGCACCGTAATCAAAAGTACGATAATACCTTTTTTCATACTTCCTCTATTAGTCTGCATAGGAACTGCTGTAGAGAATGAGACAAACAGTTTTGATAGAAATGGATTTTGAGTCTTGATTATTCTCATTGTTGAAAAGCTAATCACTTCCTTTTCACATCGAATAATGGTAGATTTAAGGCATGAAAAGGATTATCACATCAATTTCCAGTTTTGAGTCTTTAAGGGAATCAGGAGCATTGTATGTAGACAAAACTGCATACCTTTACAACCTTGTTTCGAATGCCCCTGGAATGTATTTCTGTTCCCGTCCTAGACGTTTTGGGAAGACTTTGACAATCAGCACGCTTGAATCCTTGTTCAAATGCAAACGAGAACTTTTCAGAGGGTTGGCAATCGATTCTTTGAACTATGATTGGAAAACCTATCCGGTATTTCATATTGACTTTGGAAAATGTCAAGCGAAGAATCCTGAAGAGATTGAAGATTGGATAAATTTTACGTTGGGTAGAATTGCATCTGAATACGGACTGGTTATAGACAAAAACGAGAAATATTACCAGAACATGACAACTTTGATTGAAGAACTCGCAAAAACCAGCAAAGTTGTGATTTTGGTTGATGAATACGACAAAATACTGTCAAGCAACATCTACAATCCTTATGTTGAGGCCATGAGGGATGTGATTCGTGGTTTCTTCGAGGTTATAAAAGCCTCTTCTGACAATATACAGTTTGTCTTCATTACAGGAGTGACGAAGTATGCGAAAGTAAGCGTGTTCTCATCAATGAACAATCTGAACGACATAAGCATGGATGAAAGGTATTCCTGCTTGTTTGGTTATACTCAGAAGGAACTGGAAGGCAATTTCGCTGAATACATTGAGCAGGGAGCATCAAAAACAGGAATAGGAAGAGAAGAATACCTGAAGAAGCTCAAGGATCAGTATGATGGATATAGGTTTGCCATAGGAAGTGAGACTGTCTACAATCCTATTTCAATAGGAATGTTCTTCTCCAAAGGTGGAACTTCATTTGAAAACTATTGGGTGGACACCGGAAACATGAAGCTTCTTATGGATCTTTCAAAGAAGGTAAACTTCGATATAGATTCCAGCCTAGAAGAACCATTGGACATTACAGATTTGACTTCATTTGATGTTGTAGGCATGGCGAAAACGAACGTAGGTATCCCGCAGCTGAAGTCGTTGCTTCTACAATCGGGATATCTCACAATCACGGGATCCGAAGATGGATACTCACTAATGACAGATTATCCGAATGCAGAGGTTCGCTCCAGCTTTGCATCAAGGTTGATGAACATATATACAGGAGTGGATTCAGATATCTCCTACTCTCCCGAACGTATCTTGATTGCTTTCACGAACGGAAATGTAGAAAAAGCCATTACAGTCATCAAATCTATATTCGCATCTGTTCCATACAACCTTGAAGCAACAAGGTCTGAAGCGGACTACCATGCCATGTTCCATTGCATGATGAAGGCCGTTGGTGCTGATTTGAATTCAGAAGTTGCAACAAACAAGGGTCGCATTGACGCTGTATTGAAGACCTCTAACCATATCTATGTGATTGAATTCAAGAAGGACAAATCCTCTCAGGTTGCCTTAGATCAAATCAAAGAAATGGAATACCAAGAGCAATACAAAGCTTGGAAGAACGAGATGCCTCAAAAGAAAATTCATCTTCTTGGAATCAACTTCAGTACCGAAAAACGAAATATAGACGAGTGGATTGAAGAAACGCTTTAAAGTTCCGATTTCACCAAGCAATGGTTGTCTCAAAAAGCAAACAAATCGTCCAACCCTATGAGTTTTACATCTTCTCTTCTTTCTGCTTCTTCTCGTACCAATTGGGAGAATCCGCTCTTTGAAAAAAGATAGTAGAACTTCGTTTTGGCTTCAGAGAAGGCTTTAGAGGCTGTGACCAAATCATCGAATTCGGACTTGTCGAACAAAACATTCCTATACTTGCATTCGCAGAATATTGCCTCCTCTCTATTCTTTCCAAGAACAAGTATGTCAACATCGTCTTGTTTCTTTGTAGATGGATTTGCTCCCCACCATCGGCCTATATGATACGGGACTATTGGCAACTGTGAAGTCTTGGCCATTCGTAGCATGTATTCGCAACATATACGTTCAAAGATTGAACCCATATATGTCGATATGGTGTCCACATCCATTATTTCATCCGCAGAGGCTTTTGCTCCGATGATTTCATAATGGCTTTTGTTTCTGAATAGGAATCTGTACCAGAACTGAAAAAAGTTGTCGCATATCCGGTATATGGATTTCTTGGTCTTTTCCGTTTCTCCCGCAGGGACAATCTTCTCAACAATCTTTATGGTCTGCAATGTAGATAGGTA
>CAVBWZ010000005.1:145308-155397 GCA_963599445.1 Bacteroidaceae bacterium | reverse complement strand
CCAATTCATGACTTCATTTGAGGATTGCCACCAACACTGTGCAGAAGTGGGGTTTTGCGTGTTACTTCAGGCGACGACATGTGTTTAAGCATGTGTTGCAGTTGGAGTTCCTTTCTGTGATAATAGAGGAAATTGCAGGATAAAAGGAGAAATTGGTACATGAAACCTTCATTGCTGGTACTTGCTGCAGGGATGGGATCACGCTATGGCGGAGTCAAGCAGTTGGACTCGGTTGGTGCACATGGCGAGACGCTCATAGACTACAGCGTCTACGATGCGCATAGAAGCGGATACGGAAAGGTCGTGTTCATCATACGCCCTGACATAGAGAAGGACTTCAGGGAGAGGCTGTTCGACAGGATTGCAAGGAACATTGACGCAGAATACGTTTTCCAAACGCACGACAGCCTTCTGACACCTGAGCAGATCGCCCTTTCCAAGGACAGGACCAAGCCTTGGGGTACGGTCCATGCAGTGCTTTGCGCAAAGGACGTCATGAAGACTCCTTTTACGGTGATAAACTGCGACGACTACTATGGACGCGAGGCCTATGGGACTCTTGGCGGATACCTTTCCAAACTTGACAACGACAGCACTGAGCATGCAATGGTTGGATATCTTCTCAAGAATACCATGAGCCCTGCCGGAAGCGTCTCCCGTGGAGTGTGCCAGGTCAAGGACGGATACCTCCTTGGAATGCGTGAGAACACCAAGATAGAGTACGAAGGTGACAGGATAGTTTCCCATTTGCCTGAAGGCGATGTATATTTGACAGGTGAAGAGCAGGTCTCGATGAACTTCTTTGGCTTCACCCCAGAGGTGTTCGAGTACATGTCCCAGTACTTTGCAAAGTTCATGGAGAAGAACGCTGCGGAGCCAAAGGCGGAGGCCCTTCTTCCAAACTGTGCAGGAGAGATCGTATCCAAGGGGCTTGGAAGCCTTAGAGTGCTTTCCTCACACGACAAGTGGTTTGGAATGACGTACCGGGAAGACAGAGAGACCGTAAGGCTCAATCTGGCAGAGAAGACCAAGCAGGGTTTCTATCCTGAAATCCTGTGGGAAAAATAAAACGATGGCGTGGATTCGTCCACTGCCGCCCTTTTTAGGAGGATATTCTTATGAAGAGAGCATCTATTCTTATTGCTTTGCTTCTTGTTGTGGTTGCAGGCGCATTCGCCTTGGACGCCACAGTGACATGGTCCTGGTCCCAGAACGACCCTGACGTGAAGTATTTCCGCTATCAGCTCGATGGCGAAGAGGAAGGCAAGTGGACCGTAGTCGAAGCGGACGTCCTCAGCGCTTCATACGACATTGATGTATCGGTCGAGCACACGCTGTACCTCCAGCAGTCATACGACGGTGCGAACTGGAGCGCAAGCAGCCATACCGTCTCCGCTGCAGTCGAGGAAGAGACCGTCCTGGCCGATGTCGTTGAGGCTTCAGAGACTTCAGAGCCAGCAGAGGCTCCTGCGGAAAACGTTGAGCCAATTGCAGAACCAGTTGCTGAGCCTGCTTCCGAGTCAGCAGAGCCTGCCGAGGCGGCTCCAGAGAACAAGTCCGATGATGTCCAGCCAGAGGTTTCCGCTGAGGAACCTGCTGTACAGGAAGAGGTTGTTGCCGAGGCTCCAGCTGAAGAGACTCCTGCAAAGGCAGCTCCTGCAGTCTATCCTGCAAGGTCCCGCATAGACCTTGGTGTCGTGTATGGAAACAAGATTCCATTCGACAAGGACAACCATCTTGTCGGCGCATCCCTGGGATACACGTTCCTGTTTGGAAGAACCGGTTCGTTCGGTTTTGGTGCAAAGGCTCAGTTTACGGCATATACCGGCTTGGACACCTTCAAGGATCTCAAGAACATAAGCGCTGCAAACTTCAAGGGTACTTTGGACGTCATGCTCGTTGCAGACTATGCCTCATCATGGGCGGACTTCTACCTTGGTGTTGGCGGAGAGGTTGCTGCACCGTTTACAGCTCTCAAGAGCTACACCGCAGGTGTCGTGGCACAACTTGGCGCACGCATCAGACTTGGCAACGTCGTTGGTCTTGGCCTCGAAGTGGCTGATTGCTACTCGCTGTACCCAGAGGCTGCCAAGGGAAATGCCGTGAACGCAAAGGCATACCTTTCGTTCGAGTTCTGATTCTGAAAAGATTCTAAGGAAGGCATAGTATGGCAGACAAGGAAAAGAAGGGTTTCATCGAGGAGTTCAAGACCTTCATATCACGCGGAAGCGTCATTGACATGGCCGTTGGAATCATCGTTGGCGGAATGTTCACCAATGTCGTGAACTCATTCGTCAACGACATACTCAATCCGCTTTTGGGCTTCATCATTGGCGACATGGACTTCACTGACCTGAGGATCGTTCTCAAGGCCGCGACTGACACAACTGCGGAGGTGGCAATCCGCTATGGATCGCTTCTTCAGGCAATCATCCAGTTCCTGCTTACAGCACTTGTCCTGTTCTCCATCATAAGGGTCATGAACGACCTGAGGGATGCTCAGGAGAAGGCCAAGAAGGCAAAGGAAGCTAAGGAAGCCCAGAAGGAGCCTTGCGAGGAGACGAAATAGTTTCCTGTTTGCCAATGCACTAGAAGATTCATTTCTTTGGAACGGGACCGCCGTTTGGTCGTTTGACCATGGCGGTCCCTTTTGTTTGCTCTGTCCAATCCACACAAAGCATAGTTTTGAAAGTTCCTCCCTTTTCTTTGTTTTGGAAAAGTGCTAGACTGCGTTGCGGTTAGAGGTGACTAACCAAGGGATGGAAAACATGGAGACAGAGAAGAAAAGCTGGATGAAATCGCTCTTCGCCTATTCCCAAGGGGAGAGGAGGAAGATGTATTTGTCCGTGGCGTTGTCTGTGGTATCGGTCTTGGTCGGACTTGTGCCTTTCTATTGCATGTACGAGGTGGTTTGCCTTTTCATTCAGGGTGGTGCGACCGTTGACGCCATAGCAAAGTGGTGTCTGTACTCGCTTCTTGCATATGTCGTCAAGATTGCGTTCTTCAGCCTTTCGACGGCCACATCGCACAGTATGGCATACAGCGTGCTGGAGGGCCTTAGACTGCGCCTTGCAGACCGTTTCCTCCATGCTCCGCTTGGAGAGGTGGAGAACCACTCGATAGGCGAGATAAAGGGGATGATGGTGGACAAGATAGAGAACCTTGAGCCGCCGTTGGCCCATATGATTCCGGAAGGATGCGGGCACGTGGTACTTCCAATCGTGAGCATAGTCGCCTTGGCTGCAATAGACTGGCGTCTTGCTCTGGCTTCCCTCGTGACGTTCCCTTTGTCGTTCGTGTGCATGGGGCTTACTTTCAAGATAAGCGGGAAGAACTTTGACAAGTATGACCACAGCGCATCGTACATGAACAGCGTGATAGTCGAATACGTAGAAGGTATAGAGGTCATAAAGGCGTTTGGAAGGGCAGGGGTCTCCTATGAGAAGTATGCAGGAGCCATAACTGATTTCAGAACGTTCGTAGTCAAGTGGCTGGCCTCAACCTTTGCGACCATGAAGCTGAGCTTTGCCTTGTTCCCTTCAACCTTGATTGGAACCCTTCCTGTTGCGCTTGTACTTGCAAACAGCGGTTCCATAACGGCTGCCCAAGCCGCCTTTGCCGTCATGCTTTCCATCTCGATGGTTGGCTCCCTTGCAAAGCTTGAGGTGTTCTCCGAGAACATGAGGCAGGTGAAGTTCACAGTGGAGAACCTTGAGCAGTTCCTTGAGATGCCTGAACTTCCCGAGCCAAGCCACAGGGTTGTGGTCGAGGATACGAATGTCGTGCTCAGAGGCGTGCATTTCTCATACACTGGTGATTCCAAGGACGAAGTCCTTCATGGTGTTGACCTTACGTTGCCAAAGGGTGGGTTCACTGCTTTGGTTGGACCTTCCGGTGGTGGAAAATCCACTGTCGCAAAGCTCATCGCTCGGTTCTGGGACGTTACGCAGGGAAGCATTGAGATTGGCGGCGTGAACATCAAGGACATGCCTTTGAGCCAGTTGTCTGAGTATGTGAGCTTCGTGACCCAGGACAACTTCCTGTTCAACTGCTCTCTTCTTGAGAACATAAGGCTTGGAAATCCAAGTGCAACGGATGAAGAAGTCAAGGCTGCTGCCAAGGCGGCCCAGTGCGAGGAGTTCATTGCAAAGCTTCCGCAGGGTTACAATACGCCTGCCGGTGAGGCTGGAAAGCGACTCTCTGGAGGGGAGAAGCAGCGCATTGCAATTGCAAGGATGATGCTCAAGAACGCTCCAATCGTGATTCTTGACGAGGCCACCGCTTTCACCGACCCTGAAAACGAAGACAAGATACAGCAGAGCATAGCCGCCCTCACCAAGGGCAAGACGCTGCTCGTCATAGCCCATAGATTGTCCACCATAAAGGGAGCCGACAATATTGTGGTGCTCAAGGAAGGACGCATCGTTGCACAGGGTACTCAGGATGAGCTCCTTGGAACCTGTCCTTTGTACAACGACATGTGGCAGGCCCACATTGGAGCCAAGGATTGGGCTGTGTCGTCAACCGATGTTAAAGCGGATGTTAAAGCGGAAAAGGAGGAGTGAGCCATGTTCAGGACTGTAAAGAGGATAATCAACTGGTGCGGTGAGTTCAAAGGCAAGCTCTACCTTGGTTTCGTGATGACATTCTTCTCTCACATATTCACTGCCATGCCCGTTGCGCTTGCAGCCTATGTGATTGGTCTGCTGTTCGAAAGCGTGCGTTCAGGGGCTATATTCGATGCTTCATGGATATGGAAGTGCCTTGTCATACAGGTTGTGCTTGTATTCTTCAGGTTCCTTTTCGACTATTTCAGGGCAAGACTTCAGGAGCCCATAGGATATCAGCTTACAGCCCGCGACCGTTTGGCGGTAGGCGATGCCATGAAGCGTGTCTCTCTTGGATACTTCCAACAAGTCAGCACCGGCAACATCCTGAGCTCCATAACCACAGGGCTGTCCACCCTTGAGAACATGGGTATAAGGATGATAGACAACTTCGTGGGTGGCTACCTCAACTTCTTGGTTATCTTCGTATGCCTGCTTATCGTGAGTCCTGTTGCGGCTTTGATTGCACTTGTCGCCGCTGCAGCGTCGCTTGGGTTCATGCTTGTAATATCCCACTACAGCCGTATCAACTCTCCTGTGGAGGCCAAGGCCAACAAGGATATGACCGGCGCCGTGATAGAGTATGCACGAGGGCTATCCGTCGTGAAGTCGTTTGGAAAGGGCGGAGCCTCGATGGATGCCGTCACAAAGGCCGTCCGCGACAGCAAGAGGATACACATAAAGATAGAATGGGGCTATGTACCGGCGAACGCCTTGCATCTGTTGGCGCTCAAATGCGGTTCCGTAGGACTTGCATTCGCAGCGGCGGCCATGTGTGTTTCCGGTCAAATGGATCTGACCAAGACACTCGTATTCATCTTCTATTCGTTCAGCATCTTCGCAAGTCTTGAACCTATAAGCGACAGCGCTCACACGTTGGGTGTCATAGACGATGCCATGAACCAGCTTGATGCCCTAAAAGGCGAGCATTTCATAGATTCCAACGGCAAGGACGTGAAACTGGACCATTACGACATAGAGTTCAAGGATGTGGATTTTGGCTACGATTCAAGGAAGGTCCTGCAGGATGTGAGCTTCAGGATCCCTGAAAGGACCACGACCGCAATCGTAGGGCCGTCTGGTTCCGGCAAGACCACGATATGCAGCTTGATTGCCCGCTTCTATGACCCGCAACGCGGCAGCATTAGCATAGGAGGCCACGACCTCAGGGAATTCACCTGCGACAGCCTTCTTTCAAACATCTCCATGGTGTTCCAGAACGTATACCTTTTCAACGACACGATACGTGCCAACATTTGCTTTGGCAAGCCCGATGCCACTGAATCCCAAATGATTGAAGCTGCCAAAAAGGCCCGTTGCCACGATTTCATCATGGCGCTTCCAAACGGCTATGACACCGTGGTGGGCGAGGGTGGCGGGACGCTTTCCGGCGGTGAGAAGCAGCGCATATCCATTGCCCGTGCAATCCTCAAGGATGCACCAATCATCATCCTTGACGAAGCCACCGCCAGCATAGACCCGGAGAACGAGCATCTCATACAAGGTGCCATCTCTGAGCTCACCAAAGGCAAGACCATAATCACCATAGCCCATAGGCTTGCGACAATCCAGAATGCAGACCAGATCCTTGTCGTGGATGACGGAAGGATTGTGGAAAGCGGAACGCATGATGAGCTTGTGGCTCACGATGGTTTGTATCGTCGTTTCATGAGTATTCGTGAGAAAGCCGAAGGTTGGCATATCTCCTGTTCTTTGGGTGAATAGCCGTACTGCTGAGTTTCTTCAGTAAACGGTAAAATGCAGGTTTATGAAGAAAATTTTCTTCATAAAAGTCCAAAATGCGAGGAAAAGAAGAAAATGATTATTTTAGTACGAGCCTAGGATTCGACAGCATTGTAGCCAACAGCTGGCTGAGTGCTGTTTTGATTTGGCCGTCCTTGAACTCAATGATTGCCGTTGCCCTATATCCTGCATCCTTGGAGGAGGCTCCGCAATGGAAATCCTTTTCGTCCTCCGTTCCATAATCCAGTACGATGAATCTGTCATGAGATATGTTCTTCGATTGCAGTATTGAAAGGGGGTTCTGAGGGAATTCGCTTTGGAAGTCCACAATGTCGCTTTCCTTCAGATAGTTCCCTTTGTTGTCGGTTATAAGTGTAATTGCAACGCCGCCCTTCGCGCCTTGAAGCAGGTGAAGGGTTTTGGGATTGACGTAGTCGTCTACAACGTGGATTGTCTTTTTGGCCATTCCATATATCGTCATGTATGCATCGATCGCCTTCATCGGCTGTCCGTTGAGGAAAAGGTACTCCCTCTTGTCTTCAGGCTTTCCCATCTCGAGCAATATTGGTGAGAGCTCGGACTTCAGAACGACATCGCTGAGTTTATCTAGGACACCTCTCATGTCATCTGTAAGGTCTTCCAGGTCTCGACGCATCCTGATGTTCTCCTTGACGCTGTCCGTCACCTGCATGGAAAGTCTCAGATATTCCTGCTGTCCTATAAGGCCTTGGTTCTCCACTATGTAGTCCTTCATTGCTCGGAAGGTTCGGATTAAGGCTTTGCTCTGTTTTGTTGCAAGGTCTCCTTTGAGAATTGTCATGAGCATGTATATTCCAGACTCGGTGAAAGCCCATGGAAGATACGCTCGTCCACCTTTTCTTCCTTCTGTTTGTATCGAGGTCAAATTTTTTGACCTCGATAGTTCTTCTACTTCTTCTCGTGTCAGTTTGAATCTAAAGTCCTCATCAAATTTTGCCTCATTGTTCTTGACTTGTTGGTTGAAAGCTTTTGTCGTGTATCCGTAGATTTCTGCGAGTTCGAAGTCCAACATGACCTTCATGCCACGGACTTCGTATATCTTGTTGCGGATTGTACTTTCCTCAACAATGGCGATTTCTTTAGGATTGTCAGGCAAAATGGCATCTCCCTCTATTTGATTGTACATTATGATTATAGTATGGTTCTGCTGTTTCTGAAAGGAATAATTAAAACTATTCTTAATTGCCAACTTTTCTTAATTCCTGTTTTGAAACTTTGCACGGCGGTTATTTGTCAATTTTCCTAATTAAGAAAAGGCAGTGGCTTTCATTTAAAAGGTTACCAAGAATACCCAAGACGCGAAATGAGTATCTGCTTCTATATCTGCATGCGTAACACGATGCGAAGGTACATTATGTAATGCCTTGCATGGATTGATAATTCAGAGACTATGTGAAATTAGAATGATTTAAAAAATGGCAGTGGTACATTGAATTCGTATATGGTATTCTAAGAAGTTGTTGGGATTTGAAATGAAAAGGATTATAGCTTCTTTTTTACTGTGTTTACTTTTGGTCTCTTGTGCGTCTACAAGAACAGGTTCCTATTCTAGCGAGGAGCTAAAAGGGAAGAAAGTGTTCATCTCTCTGGATTGTAGTTCTACTACCGTATCTCATAGTGGTGTCGGTGTTCCTGTTGGGAATATCGTGATGTTCAGTTCTTCTTCGGAAACCATTAAGCTTGGATCCCTGAAGAATGTCGAAAGGTTAAGAAGAGAATTGGTTTCCAAAGGATATACTGTGACTGATTCAAGCGACGATGCAGATTTGGTCCTTTTGGGTGAAAGTTAGACCAACAGTCTTTTTTCAACGGTGACACTTGTGTTCTATGATTCAAAGACGGCGCAGTCTATTCTTGTGTGCGAAGGAAGATATTGTTTGGGTTGGGGATATCAGGATGACATAGACCATGCGCTGAAGAAAGCAATCCAATCAATTCCAAGCATATAGTTTTTCAAACTGACATTGGTTGTTTATTGATTGTTTGCGAATTGAAAGTCTCAGATGATTGAATCCAATAGGAGAAATTGATGAGCAAAGGAATCTGTGAAACCATTCCTACATACTCTCAGGCAAAAGGTAGAGGCGTGGTTTCTATTACAAAAAGTCGGAACGTCCTAAAGAAATCCAATGCAAAGAGAAAGTTCAAAAAACTTCAGCAGGATAAGTCGGAAACAAGCGGCAAATCAAGTGAATGCCAATCAAAGAGCTACTTGCAGAAAAAGGATATTTCCATTGGTGTAGAAAAACTTCTGAAAAGGAAACTTGTTTTCAACGGGTATGACTTTCTTTGGATATCCGATTGCTTCAATCGGTTTGGAATGAGCCATTTGAGGCGTGTTGTAGCTTCTGGCTGCTATTTAGAAGATGTAATTCTGATAAACATAGGAACTTTTGGTTACATTGCAATATGCGATAACCTCAAAGAAGGTTGTTTTGTTAAAGCGTACACTCGTTCGGAACATTCTCCAAATTACCATATGGTATCTCCCCTGATAGGTAGATACAACAGAGAAGGCTTGGAAGATATAAAGAACTCTCTTTGTTCTAGAGACTTTTCCAATCTACTTGAAAAAGTGAAGGGGAGTAGAGGCTTCTGTGTAGCTCAGACCAAAGACGCCTTACGTATCGCCCAACTCGTAAAAAGCAAAGTTAACACGATGCACAAGCAGTATGTCAAAGTTATTCAGCGTAGAATGGAGTCGTTTTGTAGGCAGCCTCAAGAAGGAGAATACATTGCTTTTGATATGAAATAAGAATTTGTAGAATTTTCGCATAATGGAAAATTATCAATTTATAGATTATTATCTTGACTTTTGAATTTTGTTTGATTATTCTTTAACCGTCAGGAGGGATTCTATGAAATATGACAAAGTGAGACTTGCCTCGAATATCCGTTTTAAACTGGCGGAGCATGGCAAAAAGATGTCAGACCTTGATGCGGCTATTGGCAAAAGTACGGGGTACATTGCAAAGACATTTTCAGAGGATAATACTTCAAATCCTTCAATAGATACGGTTGATAGTATTGCTTCGTTCCTAGATACGACTATCTCCTCTCTCGTCTATGCTTCGTATTCAAAGATGACAAAGAATGAACTCTTCCTAGATAATCTTATTTCAAAGCTTTTGTCTAATACGATTGATGGAAGTCTTATTTGGAATAGAAGGACGAAAGGCCAGATATTATCAAGCTTTACAGAAGATGACATAACGGCTTGTTTTATCAAAAAGAGTTACTATGAAGATGATACGTTTCCTGATTTGTCGTATCAATCTCTCGCTTTTCCTGATCAATATGTAGTATTCTCAGGTGATGTATATGATGTTGATTTGAACAGTAGGGGTGCCAAATTGTTTATTGTATACGTTGAAGTACCGCAAGATGCTTGTATTGTAGACGAGAATGTGCCAGCCTTTGCATGGCATGAGATGTTAATTGTTAATGACAATAAACTGGAGCTTCTGTTTCATACAGGGCAAAACACGGCCATTTCTCTTGATGAAAATCTCAGGGAGCTTTACAAAACCATCGGGGATACGTTTGGACATGTAAGATTGACACAAAACACAAAAGTTGTGTTGGATGACTTCATATCGAGTATAACGCCTTTCTAACAAATATCTCCCTGTTCTAAAGTTTTTTCTCGCGTCTGTTTTTAACTTCCTAGATAGGGGTCTGAGATTGTACGCTTCGCATC
>CAVBWZ010000005.1:0-145298 GCA_963599445.1 Bacteroidaceae bacterium | reverse complement strand
GCATCGACCGCAGGATACAATGTGATTTTGCTGAAATTGGAGGAATTATTTTCAATTAAAGAAAAGAATTGTATTGATATTGAGTAGCTGGATGTGCATTGAAACACGACTTCAAGTGTACTATTTGATTTATGAGCCAAAGGTAGGGTTTCCTTTGGAAAGGAACATTTTTATGGCAGAGTTGGTATGCCCAAATTGTAAGACTACGTTTACTGTGGATGAGAACGACTATCTCGCAATCGTTCAACAGGTTCGCAATGATGAATTCGAGAGGGAAGTTAAGGCAAGGCTTGAATCCAAAGACAGAGAGTGTGCAGCCGCTGTTTCAACTGCAAGGGCAGAATTGGAAACCTCTTTCCGCAGTGAGATTTCAAAGCGTAATGAAACGATTTCTGTACTGACTGCAGAGTTGAAGACTAAGGACTCCGAGAAATCAATCGCTGTTATGCAGGCACTAAAGGCCAAGGATGAGGAAATAGCTTCGCTCAAAGCGCAAATGGACTCTCTTGAGATTCGAAAAAGTCTTGCGGTTTCACAGGCTCAGGAAACCTTGAGAGGTATTATTGAAGAGAAAAATGTTGCAATCTCTGAACTTCAGAGTGAAATCAGGACGTCAAATGCTATGCATGAACTTGCCCTTAAGAACCAAAAGGATGGATTCGATGTCCAAAGTAGAATGTATCAGGAGGAAATTGACCGCCTTAGGGATTTCAAGAAAAGTCTTTCAACAAAAGCTATCGGAGAGAGCCTTGAGCTCTACTGTCACAACGAATTCGACAAAATAAGGCCTGCGGCTTTCCCAAATGCATATTTTGAGAAGGACAATGATGCAAGTAGCGGTTCCAAAGGAGACTTCATTTTCAAAGATTTCGATGGAGGACTTGAACTTGTCTCCATTATGTTTGAAATGAAGAACGAGGCGGACGACACCGACAAAAAACATAAGAACGAGGATTTCTTTGCCAAACTCGACAAGGATAGAATACAGAAGAGGTGTGAGTACGCTGTATTGGTATCAATGCTTGAGCCCGAAAATGATCTTTACAATGGGGGAATCGTAGATGTCTCCCACAAATATCCGAAAATGTATGTTATAAGACCTCAGTTTTTCATTCCCTTGATTACATTGATTCGGAATGCGTCACTGAAGTCTTTAGGTTACAGACGCGAGCTTGATATCATAAAGGCCCAGAATATTGATGTTTCAAATTTTGAAAGCAATTTGAACAGCTTCAAGCAGGATTTCGATAGGAATTACAGAATTGCAAACGAAAAGTATAACGATGCTATCAAAGAGATAGACAATGCGATAAAGAGGCTTGAGATGGTAAAGAAAAACCTTTTAGGTTCTAACAAAAATCTCAGGATTGCAAACGAAAAGGCTGAGGACCTCACTGTCCGGAAACTTGTGAAAGGAAACCCTACTATGCAGGCGCTTTTCGAAGGTCTTGACGAGCAGAAAAAAGAAAAGTGAGTGTTTGAATTGGAAACTTCGTAATTGTGTTGCAGTGTTGCGTTAAAAAAGAGTCCTTTCTTGGGGCATTTTCTGAAAGAGTAGTCTTTTGTTTGATTGTATCAGAAACTCCTCATGATAGTTTTCGATTCCTATAGCAACTGGATGGTTCCAATGGCAAAAATTGAGTAATCATGCAAATAAGGGTTTGGACTTTTGGGCGGTCAGGACTTTCTGACCGCCTTTCTTATAAGGACCGTCTTCTTGGTTGGCTCTATGTACTGGGCCTGCTCTGTTCTGTGGCGGATCAGGTAGCACTGGTGGATCTTGCTGTTGCGCTTGAAGTCGTCGCCAATCGTGCTGTCCGTGATGTCCTCCACGATGAAGTCTTCGTATATCTCGCCGAACATCTTGAAGCGGGTGTAGTTGGTTGAGAATATGAGCGTGCCGCCGTTTGCAAGGTGCTTCATGCAGCAGCGGATCAGGTATCCGTGGTCGCGCTGGACATCGAAGCTTCCACGTCCCTTGCTGTTTGAGAACGTTGGAGGGTCGCAGAAGATGAGGTCGAACACGTCCCTGTTCTCCCTAAGGAAGGCAAGGCAGTCGTCCCTGTAGAAGAAGTGGTTCATCGTATTGAAACCGTTGGCCTGCATGTTGCGCATTGCCCAGTCGAGGTAGTTGGCGTTCGTGTCCACGCTTACAGTGGACAGCGCACCGCCTGCAGCGGCGTACACCGTAGCCGTTGCGGTGTAGCAGAAGAGGTTGAGGAACCTCTTGTCTCGGCTCATGCCCTCTATCATCTTTCTTACCGGCCTGTGGTCAAGGAATATTCCCGTATCGAGGTAGTCTGCAAAGTTCACGAAGAACTTGTGTCCGTTCTCGTTGGCTATCATGTAGTGGGAGCTTGAGCTGCGTCTCATATACTGGTTCGCGCCCTTCTGGATCTCCCTGCGCTTGACGTATATGTTCTCGTAGTCTATGCCCGTGACCCTCTCGGTTGCAAGGATGAGCTCTTCGAGCCTTCTCTGTGCGTCCTCCGGATCTATGGAGCTTGGTGCCGCATACTCCTGAAGGTTTATCCATTTGCCTTCATATACGTCTATGGCTGCGCTGTATTCGGGCATGTCCGCATCGTAGAGTCGATACGAGGTGACTCCCTGCTTCTTCATCTCTTCGCCAATGGTGGCAAGGTTCTTCTTGAGACGGTTCGCAGCCATCTGCGCGCCAGGTGAGAGAGGTTGCGCAAGGCGCTGGGCCTTCCTTTCCTTGGCCTTCTCCAACATGTTCTGGCGCTCCTCCTCGCTGAATATGTAGTAGTGCGCCGCCTGGCATTCTATGCCTCCGTTGTAGAGGGTGTTGGTTCTGTTCGGTTTGAGGTCTATGAAGCTCAAGAGTTCGCTGTTGCCGCATAGGATTGCTATGGACCAACCGGAGAACACCTGGCATATCACCTCTCCCATTTTAGTGTAGAGCCTTCTTATTGCGGCCGATCCGCTGTCGAGCCTTACGCCGTAAGGTGGGTCGGTCACGATGTAGCCGGTCTGTGACGGGACGTCTTCGCGTGTTGTCTTGGTGAAGTCCCTGACTTCGAATTCGACCATGTCCGTCACGTCCGCCGCAAATGCGTTGGAGTTTGAGATTTCAACTGCACGAGGGTCTATATCCCAACCTATGATTCTGCATCTGCACTCTTTCTGTGCATTCAGGGCTTCCGTTTTGACCTTCTCCCAGAGTTCTGGCTTGTGTATTGGGAGTTTTGTGAACGCAAAGGTATCGGCCTTGAGTAGTCCCGGTGCGGTGTTGGAGGCCATGAGTGCGGCTTCTATGCATATCGTGCCGCTGCCGCAGAATGGGTCAAGTAGGGTTGGAGCCTCCACGCTTTCGTCCTCGAACGATGCCCTGAGCTTCTTGTACCAGTCGCTGCGGTAGAGAAGGGATGCGGCCATGAACTCGCCCATGACGGCCTGCGTCTGGGATGTCCTGTATCCGCGATGCGAGAGGTCGCGTCCTGCAAAGTCCACGTACCAGCTTACGAGGTTGCGGTTCACGTGGAGGTGGAAGACTATGTCCGGATTGTCCCTGTCGACGGATGGACGCTCCCCGTTGTAGTTGTCCCTGCATCTTTCGACGATTGCATCCTTGAGCCTTAGTGATGCGAAATGGCTGTTTCGTATCCAGCGGCAGTCCGATACGGTCTCCGTTATGGCGAACGTCTTTTCAGGGCTGAGCCAGTTCTCCCATGGAAGGGTCTTGGAATGCTCGTAGAGTTCGTCCGTGGATTCCAGCTTGTCGTAGCGGTGGATGAGCACCAGAAGCCTTGTTGCACTTCTTGTCCACATGCTGAAACGGTATGCCGTTTCGAGGTCTGCGGAGAACTCCACGCCGCCTGAGCTTACGTTGGTGTCGGTCGCTCCCGCTTCTATGGCCTCTCTCTCTACGATGTCGTTCTGGTTGGCCGATGCCGATGCAAAGAAAATCATATATGTCTCCTGTGTTGCCGGGTTGTTTTCGTGTTACTTTTCAGTGGAGTCGAAGATGCGCTTCACTTCCTCTTCGTCGAAGCCGTATGTCGTACCGCAGTTGAAGCATTGGAGCTCCAAAGGGAACTTACCAGCTTGGAGTATGGCCTTCTTCTCCTCCAATGGAAGCCTTGAAAGGAACGTTGCAAAGTTCTCCCTGTTGCAAGGGCATGAGAACGCCACGGGTTCGCTTGCAAGGTTCTGTATGCCGTAGTCAGCAAAGACGTTTGTGCAGTAGTCCTGAACGGTCTGGCCGTTTGCAAGTGCTTTGGCTATTGATGGAATGCCTGCGCTCTTTGCCTGGAGTTCGTCCAGTATCTTCTCGTCGCATCCAGGCATTGCCTGAAGGAACAGCCCTCCGGCTCCCATCACACGACCTTCCTTGTCGAAGTGTATGCCAAGTGAGAACATGGTTGGTGTCTGTTCGCTTTCGTTGTAGTAGAGGGCAAGGTCCTTTGCAAGGTCTCCGTACTGCATCATGGTCTGTCCTGTGAATGGGGTCTTGGAGCCTTCCAGTATCTTGGACACGCTTATGAAACCAGGCCCGTAGAGAAGGGATAGGTCTGCGCTTTCAAGAGGTTTGTCTATGTGTATTGGATTGTTCTTGAGGTAGCCTCTTACGGCTCCGCACGCCCAGGATTCCACGTATACGCCGCCTATTGGGCCTCCGCACTCTACTGAGAGCTGAATCCTGTCGTTTCCTTTCACAGACGACGCCATAAGTCCTGCGGCTATGTAGGCCTGACCCAAAACGAGAGTCTCCAATATACCAAGGCCGTGGTTTGCGCGCATCTGGTTCACCATAGTGGTTCCGCCTAAGCCTGTAAGACGGATCTGGCCATCAGCGAGCAACATTACCTGCCTGCCATCTTCAGCTATCCTGCTCAGGTGTTCTGCAAGAAGCTGGTCTTCAATATGTTTTTTTATCATTGTGCTTTAAGATTAGTGCAACGGTTTGTTTTGTTCAAGGGATTCTCTGGGCTTGCTGGGCACACTGGGCTTGCTGGGCGCACGAAACACATCCGGATTTGGTTGAGACTCAAAAGGTTTATGGATATAATCCAACATATGAAGGGCATACCGTTCGAGAAGACGCAGCAGACGATAAAACGCAAATGGAAGATCCTTGAAGGGAAGGAGCGTCCGTTCGTGCTTGCAGGTCTTGCCATAGTCTATATAATGCTCATGTCGTTGGTGTTCGTCCTTCATGGGAGCTTCCTTGAAAAGCTTACCCTTGAGATGAAGTTCGAATCCGAGACATCGTTCAACTCGATATACCTTGCACTTGCCGACGGCACATCCAAGGCCATGGCGGCCATGCAGGACGAGGGCGTGTCCGGCATTGGGATCTATTCCTCCAACGGGCAGGTGTACACCAAGCTTGGAGATGCCCCGTCCACGATCCCTTTGTCAAAGCTTGTAAGGGCGCGTCAACGCAACCAGGACTCCACGTTGGGCATCTATCTCATGGACGACGAAACGAAGGAGATAGAGTATTTCAGACTCTCTCGTCTGAACGTGGCTTTGGAGACTGGAAGCATAAGCATATCCCAGGACGGGACGGTCAAGATTCCATATGATTTCCCTGAGATAATCTATGTGCGCTTCGATGGCAGTTCGTACTACTCCAGTGTAAGATGGGTCAACATCATAACGATAGCTTCAATCGTACTCATCACGTTGTTTTTTGCACTCATTCTCAATATGTACAGCACCAACAGGCGCTATCGCATAGAGCTTCAGAAGAACGAGGGGCTTGCGAAGCTTGGAGCTGCGGCGCGCACGCTTACGCATGAGATAAAGAATCCGCTCAGTGCAATGACCATCCAAAGTGCGCTTTTGAAGAAGCTTCTTCCTCCTGAATACCACGATGACCTTAGAGTGATGGACAGCGAGATACAGCGTCTTACGAACCTCACCAACAAGGTAAGCGACTTCCTCAAGAACCCAGTCGGGAATCCTGTGGATATAGAGCTCGTTGGGTTCATATCCAACATAGCAGGATTGTTCGCGACGCCCATAGAGGTTGCCGTTGGCGACAATATCGGGCTTGGAAATGGAGTTTACGTGTATTTTGACGAGGACAGGGCGAGATCGGTCTTCGAAAACCTTATAAAGAACGCAACGGAGAGCACGAAGGAGCGGGACCCTCAGGTGTGCGTGGAGATCCGCAGGGGGCGAAGGGACACCGTGGTGGTCAAGGTGATGGACCGCGGGGACGGCCTTCCCAAGGAGACGAAGGACAAGATATTCGACCCGTTCTTCACCACCAAGATATATGGGTCGGGCATTGGGCTTTCCATTTCGCGTGAGTTCGTGGATGCCGTTGGCGGCACGCTCAAGCTATACGACAGGGACGGTGGCGGCACGGTGGCGGAAGTCGTGCTCCCATGCTTGAAACAAAACGAGGTGCATGCATGAACATTCTCATCGTGGACGACGAGACCAACATAAGGGACCTGATGGTCCGATACCTCAAGACCGATGGCATTGAGGGCGAGGGTGCCGAGAATGCATATTCGGCCCAGAGACTGCTCAGCCAGAAGCCGTTCGACGGATGCCTCATAGACCTTCGTATGCCGGGCATGGACGGTCTTGAACTCATACGTTGGATACGGCAGGAAGGGTTCAGAATGCCAATAGTGATGGTCAGCGCCCATGGTGAGATATCAGATGCCGTAGAGGCCCTCAAGCATGGCGCTCAGGACTACATGGTGAAGCCTTTCAACCCTGAGGAAGTCGTCATAAAGCTTAAGAGGCTTGTGGAGGCCCAGAACTTCAGAAACATCCAGGAGACGGAGGAGCGCCTTCCTCAGGACCATGCCTTCATTGGCGAGAGCGTTCAGATCCAGCGCATAAAGAGCATGATTTCAAGGATTGCTTTGACGAATTCAAGTGTCCTTGTTACTGGCGAAAGCGGTACTGGAAAGGAAGTGATAGCGCGTACCATCCACGAGCAGAGTCCTTTGTCTGAAGGGCCGTTCGTTGCCATAAACATTGGAGGTGTGCCTGAGAACCTTCTTGAAAGCGAGCTCTTTGGCTATGAAAAGGGGGCTTTCACCGGCGCTGTGTCGCGTAAGACCGGCATGTTCGAGCTTGCAAGCGGCGGCACACTGTTTCTGGACGAGATAGGGGAGATGCCGTCTTCGCTGCAGGTCAAGATTCTGCGTGTTCTTCAGGAGCGCACGATAACAAGGCTTGGCGGCACTCAGCCAATTCCGATAAACGCACGCATAGTGTGCGCCACAAACCGCAACCTCGAGGACATGGTGCGCGAAGGGTCGTTCAGGGAGGATCTGTTCTACAGGCTCAATGTGGTGCGCATACATGTTCCACCTCTAAGGGAACGCAAGGAGGACATACCTCTTTTGGTTTCGTGGATACTTCGAAAGCTCAATGTCCGCATGGGGCGTCAGTTCACGGGGCTCACTCCTGAGGCCATGGAGAAGCTCAAGGAATACGGGTTCCATGGAAACATAAGGGAGCTTGAAAACATACTGGAGAGGGCCGCCATATTCACAGATGGCAGTATAATCGGCGAGGATGAGTTGGATCTGAGGGCCAATGAACTTGAGCCTTCGTTGGGTGGAAGTGGGGGCTTTGATGGTGGCCTGATGCTTGGAGATGAGGCTGTTTCGTTGAAGGATATTGAGAAACAGGCCATCGAGAGGGCTCTGCGTCGTTGGGAGGGGAACCGCACCAAGGCGGCGGACGAGCTTGGGATAACGAGGCGTACCCTCATAAACAAGATAGCCGAGTTTGGGCTTGATGTTTGATTTTATATCGGTTTCGATGTGTATGCTGCGTGGTGAGGGATTCAGAGACATCGGTCTTTGTTGATATTGGACTTCGTGGCGAGTGGAGGATTTCATGGAAGAGAAGAGATGGGATTTGACCCCAATATATCCGGCAGTGGATTCGCCGGAGTTCGATGCGGATCTTGCAAAGCTCAAAGGGCTTTTGGATTCGTTCAGAAAGAGCCTTGAGGGTGGTTGTTCGTGCGGCTGTGGCTGCGGAGGTTCTGGACATGGGGCTTCGCTTGCCAGCCTGATCGATGCAATGAACGAGATAGGAGACCTTTCTGAGACGCTTTCTTCGTATGCATATTGCCAGGTGTCCACCAACACGACCGACAAGGCCGCAGTGAACGCCCTCAACAAGGTAGAGGAGCTTTCAATGGACAATGCTGTGTGCAGTACGCTTTTCACGGAATATGTAGCTTCGCATGGCTCTGAGGTGGATTCGTACTGTGCTGAGCATCCAGAGTATGCGTTTGTTCTTGGTGAGGTTGCCGAAGAGGCGAAGCATCAGATGCCAAAGGAGATGGAGGAGCTTGCCGCAGACCTCATGAGAAGCGGATCCGACAGCTACGATAGGCTTCAGGAGGCTGTTTCCTCCAGTGTAAGCGCTTCATTGGACGGCGAGGATTTGACCGTAATACAGCTTCGCGCCCTTGCCACAAGTGCAGACCGCGAGACCAGACGCAAGGCATACGAGGCGGAGCTCAAGGTTTGGAAGGAGCATGAGATTTCGTTCGCATACGCTCTCAACGGGGTGAAGGGTACTTGCCTTTCGCTTGAGAAGCGCCGTCATTGGAACAGTCCAATCGAGAGGTCCATGCATGGGGCTCGTATAAACCAGAAGATTCTGGACGCCCTCATTGGTACGTTGGAAAGGAACCTTCCCATGTTCCGTTCCTATCTCAAGACAAAGGCCAAGCTCATTGGTGTGGACAAGCTTGCGTTCTATGACCTGTTCGCCCCTGTCGGCGACGCCAATATGTCCTATTCCTTGGAAGAGGCCCGCGATTTTGTGGTCAAGCAGTATGGACTGTTCAACCCCGCTATGGGAGAGTTCGCCTCTCATGCGTTCTCCCATGGTTGGATAGATCCTCTTCCTCGTGCAGGAAAGACCGGCGGTGCGTATGACATATACATGCCAAAGATCAAGGAGAGCCGGGTGTTCGCCAACTTCGACGGCACATACGATGGTGTCTCCACATTCGCCCATGAGCTTGGGCACGCATGGCACGACCACATTGTGAGCACGAAACCTTCCATGCTTGCTTCATATCCAATGACGCTTGCCGAGACAGCTTCGATCTTCAGTGAGTTCATAGTGTTCAAGGGCGCTGTGGAGCAGGCGTCAGGCGACGAGAAGCTTGCAATCATTGAGCAGTTCGTACAGGGTGCTTGCCAGGTGTGCGTTGACATCCTTTGCCGTTTCTATTTCGAACGTGAGCTCTTTGAGCGCCGCAAGGACGGCGAGCTCATGCCTGACGAGCTGTGCGAGATAATGATCGACTGTCAGAAGAAGACGTACGGCGATGGTCTTGACGAGAACCTGCTTCATCCATACATGTGGGCGGTCAAGGGCCACTACTACAGCACGGGCTTCTCTTTCTACAACTATCCGTATGCGTTTGGACAGCTGTTCGCCCTTGGGCTTTATCATAGAAGCGAGGGAGCTGGAGCTTCTTCAGCTTCCGGTGCCGGTGGGGCTTTGTCTTCAAGAGAGGCTTCGAAGTGTGGATGTTGCTGTGGTTCGGGTTCGGCTTCCAATGTAGGTGAAGCTTCCAGTGAAACTTCAAAGTGTGGTGGCGAGAGACCTTTCTATGAGAAGTACAATGAGCTGCTGTCCCTCACAGGTCAGCTTCCAGCCAAGGATGTGGCTCTCACAGCCGGCATAGACCTTGAGGATCCTGCGTTCTGGCAAGAGGGTATGGACATAATCGCCTCCTACGTCAAACAGCTTGAAGAGATGACCCAGAAGAGGTGAGTGCACTTTCATGATTGTCAAGGCAGGTGAGTTCGTTCAGGGCGGCCGCACCGTAGGCCGCCTTGATGATGGCAGAGTTGTTTTCCTCGATGGTTTGTTCCCCGGAGAAGTGGCGCGGGTCCGCATAACGGAGGAGAAGAAGGACTACTGCACCGCTGTGCCTTTGGATATTGTAGAGAGAAGCGTCTACAGGCGAGTTTCTCCTTGTCCGTACAGCCGCGAATGCGGTGGCTGTCCTTGGATTGAGCTTGAGTACGAGGCCCAGGTCAGGGCAAAGGAAGAGCTTCAGCGAAAGCTGTTTTCAGACTGCGGGGGTTTGGAGTTCCTTGAGACGGTGAAATGCCCAAATGAGTTCCATTACCGCAGTCGCGCTCGCTTTCAGTATCGTATAAACAACGGCAAGGCAAGACTTGGATTCTGCGCAGAGAGATCCAACTCAACCGTTTGCATAGAGAGTTGCATAATTGCAGACGGTGCTCTCAATGGGTTTATAAAGGAACCGCCGCGTCTTAATGCATGGGAGCTCAAGGATATGGAGCTTCCGTGCATCACCACCGACGCGGGGGTTCTGTACGGCAACGGAATTGGGTGGATTACGATAAACGGCCACAGGCTTCCCGTTTCAAATTCCGTGTTCTTCCAGTCCAATTTGAGACTGCTTCCGCTTTTGATCGACTATGTGATGGCGAACGTCCAAGGTAGTAGGGTGATGGATCTCTACAGTGGCGTTGGTACGTTCAGCGCCTACCTTGAGGACAAGTACGAAGTTACTGCGGTGGAGATGAACAAGCATTGTCTTGACCTTGCCAAAAGGCATCTTTCAAAGACATCGTTCTTCACATCTCCTGTAGAGAAATGGAATCCTCAAAGACGGGGTGTGGACACAGTGATTGTAGACCCTTCTCGTGTGGGTCTTGCCAAGGAGGTCCCTACTATGATTGCTTCATGGAACCCTTCCCGCATCATCTACGTCTCCTGCTATACTCCAACTCTTCACAGAGATGTGCTTAGGCTTATTGAACTTGGCTACCACCCAAATTCCATCAAACTGTTCGATTTCTATCCTCAGACGGCCCATACGGAGAGCGTGGTGGTTCTGAATAGATGAGAAATTGATATCAATGTTGAATTGGTAGATTCATAGCATCGAAAACCTATCGGTATAGCGACAGGTTTCCAGTATAACATTTATAGATTTTATATGCGAGGAGGGATACTCGGTATACAAGCTTTCGAGGAAAGGAGGGTTCTCTTCGACCACTCTTCAGAATATAGCTTCCTGCAAAAAGAATCTTGAAGACTGCAGGGATAGAACCTTGTTGCTGCTGGCGAGGGCTTTAGGTCTCTTCGTTGAAAATCTCCTTTCATTCGAGCAAGAGTAACCTATTTGAATTTTCCCAGAATTCCTGTTGGAATCCATGTATGAGTATAGGGTCTCTACTTACTTCTCTCAAAGAACATCATTCTGTTTTTTCCTGTATGTTACAATAGGGCAAGATGTATGGAGCAATGAGGTTGAAATGTTAAATAGGCAAGTTGAAGCAATGGAAAGTATTCTGAAAAATAAGGATTTAAGGGACTACGCAGGAGATTCCTTTTGGGATCTTATTGGTATGATAGTTTGTTCCGATCCCGTTGCCGGGGCAAAGTCTTTGGTTGATGTTAGGAATTTGATATTCAATATCCCAACCTTGTTGTTTTGGGATAAGATGAAGAGATTTCTGTTTGGAACGTTCCACGATTACTCCGAGCAGGTAAAACTGGCTTCAAAATTCAATGATTCGAACAAAAAATACAAGGAATTCACAAAAAAGTTGATTCACCTTATAGATGAGATAGACGATGACACTAAGGTTGATTTTTATTCTTCTCTTACTAGATGTTTCTTACTTACCGATTTAAACGAACAATTATACTTTAAATTATCTAAGTTCTTACTCATTTGTACTGTAGACGAATTGTTATTCGTTGGGTAGTTCCCTCTTGAATCTGTTGTTAAATGCAATACAATGGTTTCCGTCCTCTATAACTATGGTTTGTTTGAGCAGTTTTCAAATACGAACGAGACAAGGTATGGGTTGTCTGATTTTGGCAAAGCTTTGAAACTTGATTGTTTGAATTTTTCTGATAACCCTGAAAGCTTTAAAAGCAAACAGAAGAAACCTGTTATCTTGTCATATAAAGATATCAAACCCATAGGTATTCTTGAACCTACATCCATAGATGATATTTCTAAAATGTTGGATGTGATTTCTCCTCCTGCAAAATTTAATTAAAAGTTACAAGAGATTTGAGTGATGTTTTTTGTCAAGTTTGGTTTGTTTACAAGATTGTAAACTGGATTTCCACATGATATCATTTGTTCATGTTTACGTTGGCTTCTTTAAAGGAATATCTGCTCAAAAATGGAATCAACAGATTCTTTTTCAAGAAACTCGCCGAGAACGATAACTCAAAGAACCAAGTTTATCTTGGAGGTTCATTCGATGTCATACAAGACATCCCATTCGGAGAAATCGTTATTGAACAGGGGCTAAAGAAGCCTGTCTACAAAGCACCTCTTGACTTTTGGTGGATTGGCGATAATGGAAACGTTGAGCCTGCAAAAGGAGCTCAACTCATAATGTATCCCAAATACCCTGAGGTTAGATTGTCAGGATTCTTGAAAGGATGCAGAACTGCGCCATCAGGGTATTTCCAACCGATTCCAAAGAGTGAGAGAACGGGGGCCGCCGATGGAAGAATTCTTGTCTTGGCTCCATGTAACAAGAAAGTATATGCATATCTTGCTGTTCCTGACTCGCAACTTGCAAAAGAACTGCAGTTGTTGCCTTATGATGGCATCCTGGGAGTGGTCGAGACGGGAAAAGGAAGCAGTAGGGATGAGCTTATATCCTTACTGCATGAGGCATGGATGGAAAATCCGCATCAACTTGTACGTATGTATTCTGATGGTTCAATAAAACCATATTCGAGTAGGAATGCAGGAGGCTACACTCTTGAAGCTTTCTTTGGAATTACTCCGAATGGAAGTCCTTTCCCTGACTACAAAGGATGGGAGTTGAAAAGTTTGAGCGGAAGTGTTGCAACCCTTATGACACCTCAGCCGGATGGAGGGTTGTATCATGAGCTTGGCAACGATGAATTTGTCAGAAGGTTTGGACATTTGACTTCGGATGGACGAAAGTACTTTACTGGAAAGTATACCTCTAGAACACCAAATGGAAATAGGGTTGTTGTCGTAGATGGGTTCGATGCTCCGACAGGTAAGATTCAAAAGGAAGATGGATATGTTGGGCTTATCCAAGCGGACATTGTCCTTGCCTCATGGTCATTTCCTCGTCTTATAGGGCATTGGAATACGAAGCACAATCAGGCTTGTTATGTGAGATACAAGAAAAGACTATGTTCTGATATGATTGACTTCAATCCAGAGATTCTTCTATGCGAAAGGACTTCAGCGATTATGCTTCTTCAGGCACTTTCACATGGCAGTGTTTTCTTCGACCCTGCATGTAGGGAATCGAAAGCAAGGAATCAGTTCAGGTCAAATTTCAATGATTTGTTCTGTTTATATGAGATTTCAGAGCGAGTGAACTTGTCAATTATCGACAAATAGATGCTTAACGGTTGTATATCCTTTCTCTTCTTTGTATACTGGGACTGATTCGGTACGAATACCGTCCCAGAGGTACTATATGTCCAAGCAGATTCATTATACAATATCGGATGACCTCTACATGCAAGTCCAAGAACAGGCTGCGGTCTATGGAATTTCAACTCAACAGTTATTCAATGATGCGGTTATCTCCTATATAAACAAATTAATTGGGCCTGTTGTTTCAGCGAGTTCGGAACGGTCTTTCGATTTCATAGATTTGTTTGCAGGAATCGGAGGGATGAGAATTGCGTTTGAGAAGAATGGTGGCCGTTGTGTATTCTCCTCTGAATGGGACAAAAAATGTCAAGAAACGTATTTTGCCAACTTTGGGGTGATTCCAAATGGGGATATAACTGCAATTGATCCGAAAGACATTCCAGACCATGATATTCTTGTTGCAGGCTTCCCTTGTCAGCCGTTTTCAATTGCTGGTGTATCGAAGAAGAACAGTATGGGGCGAGCAACAGGATTTGAAGACAAGACTCAAGGAACATTGTTCTTCAATATTTGCAAAATACTTGAAGCAAAACGACCAAAGGCCTTCATACTTGAAAATGTAAAGAATCTCAAAAGCCATGACCATGGACATACATGGGAAGTCATCGAAAGTTCGTTGAAGGACTTGGATTACTCTGTAACGTCCAAAATATTGGATGGACAGGACTTTGTCCCCCAACACAGAGAAAGAATACTGATTATTGGATTTGACAAGAGAAGATATGGGGATGTCGATTTCGAGTTTGACTACAAAATTCCAGATGAGAAACCAAAACTTATTGACATACTTGATAAGACTCCAGAAGAGAAGTATACACTGACGCCTAAGCTTTGGAAGTATCTTCAGGATTATGCGGCAAAGCACAAAGCAGCTGGCAATGGTTTTGGATATGGAATGCCGGATCTCAACGGTGTTTCTAGGACTCTGAGCGCAAGGTATTACAAGGATGGTTCTGAAATTCTCATAAACCAAGGAGAAGGGAAGCCTCCAAGAAGACTTACCCCTAGAGAATGTGCAAGACTTCAAGGATACCCAGATGATTACAAGATTGTTGTAAGTGATACATCTGCATATAAACAGTTCGGAAACTCTGTTGTTGTTCCTTTGATGACTGAGGTTGCAAGGCTTGTAACGGAAAAACTGGAAGAATTGGAGGCTGGAAAACAAAAGAGATTTTAAGCTTGTACTCTTGGTGTAGGTTTTCATTGAGTCCTCAGCTATGTGGTTTTCTGAATTTTCTCTTATCTTTTCCAGACCTTAACTTATTTTTCATCGTTTCTAGCCTAGAATAATTACATGGTAAGTGTTGATGTTCGTGAGGAATTTGCGGAAAAACTGTTTTCTTTTGAGTTGGACGCCTTCAGCGATTCCAAGAGTCTTGATTCTTTTCTAGCTTCATTAATCGAAGTAGTTGACAAGGGCATTCCTGAAAGTCTCTTTCGGTATCGTTCAGGAAGTGATAACTCTATCGAAGCTTTTGAAAACGACTTGGTTTTTGGAAGTAAGCCAAAGGTTTTTAACGATGCTTTTGAGTGTCAACCATATGTACGGAAAGATGATATTAACCGATTTATAAAAGCGGAGACGGATCCCGATGTCTTGATTGATTTTATCGACAAATATAATCAGGGTTTTAGAGACCCTGTTATTGAATTTATCTGGAAGGATACAAATGTCCTAGATGCATTCAAGCAAAACAAAATAACCAAATCTGATTCCGGAATGATACAGTCTTATTGTTCATGTTTAAGAGAATTGCTGACTACAATAGTTGAAAATGGATGGAACGATTTGGTTAAAGGTTTTATGAATGCAGTGGAACATCGAATGAATGAGTTTTGGTTGGCATGTTTTTCAGAAAACAAAAAATCGGAATTAATGTGGGGGCATTATGCAGATGGGCATAAGGGATTTTTGCTTGAATACCATTCAAAGGATTTGTTGACTTGCTTAAGAGGACGTGAAAGTACAGGACGTATTCTTAATGCTTTTAGTCGTTTTTGTTCGATTTATCCTGTTGTTTATACAAAAAGTAAATACAATATCAGTTCTGTTTTCTTTGATTCGATCCGACAGAAAGTTTGTGATTATATGAACCTTGGTGGTCATATGCCAGCTGCTGATGCACTTTTGCCCCTCAAAACTCTTTGTCTCAAATCACAGGCTTGGGAGTACGAAAAAGAATGGAGAATATTTTATGAGACTTCTTTTGATTCATCAGATTTTGGTATTGTAACAAATGCAAAGCCCAAAGCTATATACCTTGGAATAAATATTCCCGAAGAAAGAAGAAGACTATTATTGTCCATTGCAAAACGAAAGGATATTTCATGTTTCCAAATGGTTAAGGATTTTGAGTCTCCGAGTTATGAATTAAATGATGTTTTATTGTAGATGTTTGTGATGTTTTCATTGGTGTAACTCCATTCGTGTTTTACAAATAATTACAATGCAATGTGTTGTTTTTTTTGGGGGTATCATTGATGTCTAAGTTTCTGTGATGTGCTAGTATATTAACATGCTTATCAATGAACTTTTGATTGACTGGAGTCGAATAGCGGAGGGGAGCTACCTTCGTGACATAGAGGCTTTGAAAGGGTTGAAGTCGCTGCGTTTCAAGTCTCCTGTGACTTTCTTCGTGGGAGAGAATGGAAGCGGAAAATCAACTTTGCTTGAGGCTATGGCCGTATCCTATGGTTTCAATCCAGAGGGAGGTACGAGGAACTACCATTTCTCGACGTTTGACTCCCATTCTGAGTTGCATGATGCCATTAGGCTCTCTCGTGGACCTGTGAAGGCCAAATGGGGTTATTTCCTGAGGGCTGAAAGCTTCTACAACGTAGCTACGGCAGAGAAGGAATATGCAGATCCGGGATGCTCTCATGAATACCACAAAAAGTCGCATGGCGAAAGCTTTCTTGCTGTACTGCAGGACAATCTGAACAGGGACAGCGTCTTCTTTCTCGATGAGCCTGAGGCGGCACTGTCTCCTTCCCGTCAAATGGCTTTGCTTTGTGAAATCATGCGATACTCCAAGCAAGGGTCTCAGTTCATAATTGCAACACATTCACCCATACTATTGGCACTTCCCAAGGCCGAAATCCTTAGTTTCGACGATGGAAGAATCCATGCCTGCGAATATGAAGACACGGACAGCTATCAGATAACTTCAATGTTCATCAATGACAGAGAGAGAATCCTCAAACGGCTAAACGATGAATGAAAAGCAAGTCCTGTTAGGAATTTTCGACGAAACGGAAAAAATTCCTAATGCAAATGCTATCTGACTCCTTGTCCAATCCTTTTGATTTCCCCCGCTATTATCTCCGCCGCTTCGTCCACAAGGTCTTGCGTCACCGTTGCCATGAGGGAGACGCGCAAGAGGCATTCGCCTTCAGGGACTCCAGGAGGGAGGACCGGGTTGACGTAGACTCCGTTGTCGTACAGGTTCTTTGCAAGCTCCAATGTGTAGTCGGCTGTTCTTGTCATGATTGGAATGATTGGTGTAGGGGAGTCGACTATCTCTATGCCGTGGCTGCGGAACGTGGTTCTTGTATAATCGGCTATGGATTTGAGCCTTTCAACGATATCGGGCTGTGCTTTAAGGTGTCGTAGGGCGGCCAGTGCACTTGCCGTGTTGGTCGGCGGCATGCTTGCGGAGAAGATGAACGGCCTTGACGTGTGGCGTGCGTAGTCCACTGCGATGCGGCTGCCTGCCATGAAGCCCCCAAGGCTTGCGAACGATTTGCTGAACGTGCCCATGATGATATCGACTTCGTCTTCAAGTCCAAAGTGGCTTGCTGTGCCGCGTCCGCCTTCGCCTATGACCCCTAGGGCGTGCGAGTCGTCCACCATGATGCGAGCACCGTATTTTCGCGCAAGCGAGACGATCTCTGGCAGTTTGCATATGTCGCCTTTCATGGAGAAGACGCCGTCCGTGACGATGAGGCATCCGCTTGTTTCTGGAACTTTCTGCAGCATTCTTTCAAGTTCATCCATGTCGCTGTGGTGGTAGCGTAGCATGGTTCCGTAGCTGAGCCTGCAGCCGTCGTATATGCTTGCGTGGTTCTCCCTGTCGCATATCACGTAGTCGTTGCGTCCAACCATTGAGCTAATGATCCCCAAATTCGTCTGAAACCCCGTAGGGAATGTGATGGCCTCCTCCGTTCCTAGAAAATCGGCAAGCTCACTTTCGAGTTCTACGTGCAGGTCGAGTGTCCCATTCATGAATCTGGAACCGGAACATCCTGTGCCATATTTTGAGAGGGCTTTTTCCGCCGCCTCCAACACTTCCTTGCATGTCGTGAGTCCCAGATAGTTGTTCGACCCCAGCATTATCCTGCGTTTTCCTTCCATGACGACTTCCTTGGCCTGTCTGCTTTCAAGGCAGTGGAAGTATGGGTATATCCCTTTCTCTCTATACTCGTTAGGCTTCGTGAAAGCCTTGCATTTATCGAATAGGTCCATGGTTGTTTCTCCTTGTTGTTGTTTTTTAAAATTGTTTCCAAAACTTTACTTATTCAACATATGTGGATTATAATTGGGATTATAGTTATACGAAAAAACTTGGTATCGGACGTTTGGATTCACTTGTGGGGGATATGCAACATATAGTCCGATGCCGTGGAGAAAACGAGGAGCGAAAGTGGATCTACGTATAGTGAAGACCAAGAAGGCGATTCGAAGGGCGTTCTTCGAACTTCTAAGGACAAAGGATGTGAATTCCATTTCCATAAAGGAGATATCATCCCTGGCCGAGATTGACAGAAAGACGTTCTATTCCCACTATGCCGGGGTGTATGAGCTTGTGGATGAGTTGGAGAACGAGGCTGTGCTTTTGGTTGCGGACCTCGTTTACGACATAGATGCCTACAATATCTTCACGGACCCGGATCAGATGCTCTATGTCCTGGAGACGATTACGGAGAACAAGGCTTTTTCATACCTGCGGTATCTTTTCATAAAGGGCAATGCCGATCTTCTCAACAAGTTCATCGCCTCTGTGAAGAGCCGCATGATGGCCGAGTTCAAGTCCAGGCTTGCGATGGACGATTCCACATTGTCCTTGGTTGTGGACTACACGCTTGCGGGAATCACCACCTGCTATCAGAGCTGGCTGCGAGACGGCAAGCCAGTACCCATCCGCAAACTTTGCGAACAACTTAGTCGCATCATAGTGCTTGGTCTCAATGGAGTCGCAAACAAATAGAACGACACATTGGAGCAATGTCGTTGGAGTAGCTGAATGGGGCTTTTCAAAAAAGACTGGTTAGAGTAATCTAACACATGCAGAATGCTAAAGAGGCCATTACATGGAACGCAAATACCACATTGAAAGAAACACTGTTCAGGAAACGCTTGTCATACCAATGTACGGCAGGATGATATGCTCCCAGCTCTATCCCTTCCTTTTCAAGGACGAAAATGCTGCAAAGCTCATGACCCGGATTGACTACGACTTCTCTTCCTTGGAGAGCAAATCCAAAAAGACCATGCAACGGTTCGGTTTCCTTGAGGTCGCTGTGCGCCAGTACAATCTGGCTTGGGAGGTCAAGGACTACCTCAAGACACATCCGAACGCAGCCGTGGTCAACCTTGGATGCGGCTTGGACGACACCGGTCGTCACTGTGACAACGGTACGTGCAGGATATACAACATAGACTATCCCGATGTCATTGAGGTCCGCAACCAGCTTATTCCTCCAGGAGCACGAGAGACCAACATAGCCTGTGATTTGAACGACACTTCATGGTTTCAGGCCATCGATGCAAGCGGCGGTGCCGTGTTCTTTGCATCAGGTGTGTTCTATTACTTCCTCTACTCCCAAGTCCAGAATCTGGTATCTGCAATGGCAAAGGCATTTCCAGGTGGCAGACTCGCGTTCGATGCTGCAAACCGCACCGCCGTGAAGCTTATGCTCAAGACATGGGTGAAGGATGCAAAGATCAAGGACGTTGGCGCATACTTCTCCGTAGAGGATGTCCAGACAGAGCTTTCGTCTTGGAGCAAAGAGGCCAAGGTATCCAGCCGCAACTTCATGCTTGGATACAACGACCTCAAAGACCCCTCTGTAAGCGGTCTTTTCAGGCTTATTGCAAGGATAGGTGACAAGTTCATGAAGATGCGTATTATAAGGTTCGACTTCTGAACTCAGAAAAGCCCCGTCTCCCACAGCATCTCAAGGTTCTCCTTCACCACATTGTAGAGGGCATCTCCTCCAGTGTGGTCTGGAAAGTTCCTCCATGTGAGGATGATGCTGTTTGGACTCACTTGTGAAATAGGGGAGGCCACAGGGCTGTGGAGATTGTCTATCACAAGGGAGTAGGCTTTTGAATGCGCCTCTTCTATCTGTGCGGCTGTGAGCGCACCCGCTCCAAAGGTGGAGACTACGTTAAGTCCCAAATCCTTTGCGAATTCGGCCTGATTCGTGTTGGCATAGACTTCAATGTTACTGTTTGGGGACTTTGCAATCCTTTCGCGGGCGTTCTCGATGAGTTCTTTGAACTCTCCAAAACGCTTTGCAGCTTCTTCCTGTGTACCTGCCTTCTGCGACAGCATATCCACCATGTTGGAGAGGTTTTCAAGGGTATTTGTTGTCTTGACCTTAACGATTCTGTCTGAATTCAATTGGGCCGCGGAACCTATCGTCTTCATCATCTTCTCATATCCTGCGTGCATGAAAAGCGTTGCATTGACTACGTTTGCCATGTCGTCTGCGGTGATTTCATACTCAGGCGGGTGCTTCAGGTTTGCAGGTGCTACGGTGACTACATCGTCGATTCCAGCAAGCTCGGCTATGGCCGCCACCCAGCTTGTGGATGCCACATACTTTGGTGTATTGGTCGTTTCTGCAACAGGTTGGGCGAAGCATAACGCCGATACAACTGTAAAAACCAAAAACAAGGCTGTTGACTTCTTCATTTTTTCATACTCCTTTTCTCTCGTGTTATATGTGATATGAGCGAATCCGCTGCATATACTGCGGTTGCAAGGACTGCAAGGACTCCGCTGACAGGAAGGTTCCAAAGCAGTGAGGCAAGATACCCTATGACAGACATTCCAAATCCCGTGATTGCGCTTCCAATGAAGAGTCCCTTGAGGCTTCTTGCGTTCTTGGATGCTCCAACTACGGGAAGTACGAGAAGCGCATCTATCAGCAGAGCCCCTAGAACCTTCATTGCAACCGATACGACCAAAGCTGTCATTAGGACCATTGCCGTACTGTGTAGCTTTACAGGCACTCCCATGGATGAGGCTACATCCTTGTCGAACAGAACCATTGACATCGGTCTAAAGAATATCGCTACGTATGCGATTGCTGTTGTCCCAAGGATTCCAAGCAGGATGAGGTCTTCTGTGGTGAGCGCAAACGGGCTACCCCATAGCACTTCAAGCGTGTCCTTGGCCGGAACATCGAACATGTGGCTAAAAAGTGATGCCAAACCCATCGTACAGACCATCATTGCAGTGCTTGCCGTCGACAGCGTCCGTCCGTTGCGGTTGAGCCTTAGCATGACAAGCACCAGGGTTATGTTCAGTGGAATCGTCGTTGCAAGCATTGGAAGGCCTGTTGCCACCGCCGCAATGCCTCCAAGGATTACGCCGTGCATGAGCATGTAGCGCATTGGTATGAGGCCGTTCTGGACCACTATCACGCCCACAACCGGGAAGGAGACGCCGCTTATGAGCATACCTATGAGTCCATATAGGATTGGCCTTAGCGTCAGAAGGGTTGCTATTCTGTCCATGGAGTCTCCTTTGGCGCCGTCATTTCAACGACCGGCCACCCAAGCCCTTGGATGAGCTTGTCGTCATGAGTCACCACGATTGCGGCTATATGGGATGGTAGGGCCTTCATGAGCGATATGAAGTCCGTGCAGGAAGCGGCGTCCAGAAACGACGACGGCTCGTCCAGCAGCAGGAGATTCGCATCCTGACACAGGCATCTTGCAAGCGAAACACGCTGCTTCTCTCCCCCTGAAAGGCCATTGAACGGCCTGTCTGCAAGGTGCTGCACGCCGGTTTCCATCATTGCACGCTGCACGCAGGTCCTGTCCTTGCCTTTCTGCTTGTACAGCCCCATCCCAACCACTTCATAGACCGATATCGTTGTGGCCGCTGTCGTGAAGCCTTGCTTGCAGTATGCTGTACGTGTGTTCTGTGCAAGGTGTATGCATCCGCTTGTTGGCCTGAGAATTCCAAGTATGCTTTTGAGAAGCGTCGTCTTGCCGCATCCGTTGGGGCCGGCTATGACCAACTTGTCCCCCTTCTTCATGGAGAGCGAGAAACCATTGAATATATTCTTATTTCCGTATGACACGGATATATCGTCTATCGTGAGGATTGCATCTTCCAAAGCGTTCTCCAAAACGAACCTGCCAGATTTGGAAATGATGCCTTCATGGCTGTCTTAAAGAACTTAAGTGCGGACTTTCTAGTCGCTATGGGCCTTCATGACCCATGTATGATTCTGTGTGTTTTGCCTTCTTGGGTCAAGCGGTTTTAGTTCAAGCAGGCTATGGCTTTGTCAATGTATTCGTTGAGGCTCATGTCCATGACACCTGCAACCGTCACGCACTTGTTGACCGGTATGAGGACTTTGTGGGCAGGACTTGCTCCAACCGCATTCGCCATTTCTGGAGTGATCTCCCCAAGCATGGAGTCGGCCATGACTATTCCAATTGGTCCAACGATATAGTCTGCATCACGGCAGGCCACTTTCACTGGGTTCTCTCCCATGGCTCCCTGCTTTGCTCCACCCCTTAGCATGTTGGCAGTTGCCGTCGAGTTGGTTCCAATGCATATTACGCTGTCTCCAAGGCCCTTTGCCGCAAGCCTTTCAACTACGGCTCTTCCAATGCTTCCGCCCTGACCGTCTATGACTACTATCTTCATGCCATAAGGCTAATGGTTATCCTTGGTTTTGTCGATTGGGTTGCTGATGAAAGAGGCGCACTGGGCGGACTGTGGCGCACTGATTGTGCCTGCAATTTCAAAAAAGACTTGCATTATCACAATAAGGGTGTATTCTGATTGAAACAGACATAATGATGTCATGCTGTCATTACGTTGCAAGACAATGGCATGAAGATTGGAGAGCTTTATGGATTCACTGTACAAGAAAGTGAAAGAGGACATAGAGAAGAAGATAAAGGACGGTGTGTACAGCCCCGGTGACTACATACCATGCGAGAGTGAACTTGAGGATTTCTACAAGGTCAGCAGAACAACGGTTCGCAAAGCTGTGACAGAGCTTGTAGAAGAAGGGTTTCTCACAATCATAAGAGGGGTTGGAACCAAGGTCTCCCCGTCAAAGCTCAATTCCAAGGGCTCCGAGCTCATGAGCTTTACCGAGCTTATGAAGAGGCAGGGCATAAAGCCTGATGTGAAGGACATACACGTCAAGATTGGAAGAGGGGATGATCAGGTTACGTCTTCGCTTGAGATAAAACCATGGGAGGAGTACGTCGAGATATATAGAGTCAGAACCGCAGATGGAGAGCCAATCACAACAAACGTTTCCTATATACCTCTTTCCATGATTCCAAACGGAGACATATCGGTTTTTGATTCGTTCATGTCTCTGTATGGTGTGCTTGAGGAAAAGTGCAACGTGGTGATCTCCACTGTAGAGGACTCCATGACAGCCGTCGCGGCTACATCCAAACAGGCTGAGATCCTTGGGATAAACCGCAACGACCCTCTGCTTAGTATAGAACGGCACTCGTATGACAGAAACGGCAGGACCGTTGAATGGAGCCGCATCTTCATTCGAGGCGACCGCTACAAACATATAGTGACTTTGAGAAGAAGGTGATTTAAGGAGGTTAATATGGATATCGTAAGCGTATCGACATATGCAATGGACGTCATGATGAACGTGGACAGGCTCCCTGGCGAGGATGGGTTCGCGGTGGTGACGAACAACACATATCTTCCAGGCGGAAGCGGGACCAATGTAATGGTCCAGGCCGCAAGGCTTGGTGCATCTACGGGCTTCATGGGGCTTCTTGGAAGCGACACCCTTGGGGATGACATAATAAAGAGTCTGAAGGCAGAAGGCATGGACACTTCATGCGTGCTCAGAAAGGAAGGAGGAATATCCCTTCATACCGATATCGTTGTGGACGGCGAAGGAAAGAAGTTCATTCTCCTGAACATGGGCGATTCGTTCCTTGCCTACAATCCAAAGGATGTGGACAAGTCCTACATCTCCAAGGCAAAGGTCTATTACACCGATCTCCTTCCTTATGGTGCTGCGCTCGAAGGTCTCAAGACTGCAAAGGAATCCGGCCTCAAGACTGGATTCAACATGCAGGTTGACCTATACACGATGAACGGTTTTGGAGCCAGTAAGGATGATGTTCTTGGAAGTCTGAAGTATGTTGATCTCTTTGCGCCTTGCAGGGCTGGACTCTACCAAATCTGCGGTACGGAGGATCTCGATGAATGCCTAGGCTATGTAAGGAAGTACTTCAAGGGTACTCTGTTGGTGACGCTTGGAAGCAAGGGTGCAGTCGCATTCGATGAGAACGACAGACGCTACGAGTGCGCCGCCCGTAATGTGAAGGCTGTGGATACAACGGGGGCTGGGGATTCGTTCATGGGTGCAATGCTATATACGTATCTTCTCAACGGGATGGAACTTGGCAGGGCCATGGAGTTCGCAACCGTTTGCTCTGCAATCACATGCCAAGGTCTTGGTGCAAGAAGTACGCCTATGAAAGCTCAAGTGGAGGCAGTGCTTTCGCAGGCTCTCTGATGATTCGTCTATAAACGGAGTTGCTCCGTAGAAAAAAAGGGAGGATTTTGCCATGTCTGAAGAAATCAAGAAGACAGAAGGTGATCTCAAGAAGAATAGCTGGTCTGCAAGAAGGATCGCAATCATAGCTATCTTCATCGCATTGAGTGCAGTTGGTGCCGTCATCAAGATTCCAAGTCCACTTGGATCGATTGGTCTTGATTCGTTTCCCGGATACTTCTGCGCTTTCGCATTTGGATATCCAGAGGGTGCAATCGTAATCGCGATTGGGCACATACTTTCCGCCGCCGTTGCTGGTTTCTCGCTCACTGTTCCACTTCATCTTGCAATCGCCGTTTCAATGGCCATTGTTGCATGTATCGTGCGTTTCATAGCAGTCAAGTGTGGAAAGATTGGAATCGTGCTTGCTGCAATCGTAGGGACAGTCCTCAACAGCTTCGTGCTTGGCTTCTGGCTCCTGCCTCTTGGTGGTTGGGGTCTCTATGTTGGTGCAACTCCATCGCTTTTCGTTGCATCGCTTGTCAATGCAATCATCGCAGCTGTTGCGTACTACGCCCTTCGCAACACAAAGATCATCAACAAGTAGTATTGATCGATTATTGGAAGACGAGGGGAGTCCCCCGTCTTCCTTGATATTGGCTTTTAGGTATTGTCATGGCGAACAACGCAATTGAAATCAAAGACCTCAGCTTTGCATATAAGAACAGCGATGTAGAGGTTCTTAAAAATGTGAACCTTTCCATTGAGGAAGGCAAATTCACTGTAATCATGGGACGCACTGGTGCAGGGAAGACGACCCTTGCCATGCTTCCAAATGGAATCATTCCCCAACTCGTAGAGGGAACCGTGAAGGGCACAATCATAGCCGCAGGCAAGGATTCCAGCAAATACAGGGTACAGACGATGGCAAGGGAGATTGGTCTTGTCCTGCAGGATCCAGAAACCCAGATCTTCGGTCGTACCGTTGACGAGGATACCGCCTTTGGCCCAAGGAACTACCTTGTACCAAGGGATGAGATAAAAGAAAGGATAAAGAGCGCATTGAACAAGGTGCGCCTTGATGGATACGAAAAAAGGCAGACAAGCCAGCTTTCTGGAGGTGAAAAGCAACGTCTTGCAATAGCTGGAATACTTGCCATGGATCCTTCCATAATAATTCTGGATGAGCCTACATCTGAGCTCGATCCAATAGGCCGTGAAGAGATCTATTCCACGATGGTCTCGTTGCAGAAGGATCAGAAGAAGACCGTGGTGGCTGTCGAGCATTCAAGCCAGGAGATAAGCGAGAAGGCTGACAATATAGTCGTTCTAAGCGATGCCCATGTCGTGTGGCAGGGTGAGCCTCAGGATTTTTTCAGAGAGCTTGATCTTGTCGAGAAATACGGCATAAAGCCACTTCCTGTGAGCAAGATTGGCTGGGAGCTCTACAAGAAAGGCTTCATTGCAAAGGAGGAGATTCCTCTTTCAGTGGACGATGCATACGCACTTGTCGTCAGACTGTTGGATGGAAGAAAGCTTGAATTCTCACCTGTGGAAGCTCCCAAGGTCGAACGTGAGAAGCTCATTGAAGTCAGTGATGTCCACTACCAGTACGACAAGTCCAAGGAAGCACTCAAAGGTGTAACCTTTGACATCTACGAAGGCGACTATGTAGCTCTTATAGGCCAGAATGGTGCGGGCAAGACGACGTTGGCGAAGCATTTCAACAGCCTCTTCAAGCCAACGTCAGGGAGAATACTGGTTTGTGGAAAGGACACCCGGAATGAGGAGCCAAATACGCTTGCAGAGCAGATTGGCTATGTATTCCAGAACCCTGACAACCAAATCTTCTCTACAAGTGTCTACAAGGAGATGGAATACGGCCTCAAGGCTTTGAAGCTCTCGGAAGAGGAGATGTCCAAGCGAATTCACGAGGTTGCAAAGCTCCTCGATATAGAAAAGGTGTTGGAGGAGCATCCGTTCTCCCTTGGAAAAGGCGAACGCCAAAGGGTTGCTGTAGCCAGCATACTTGTACTCAAGCCAAGGATACTGGTTGTGGACGAACCAACTACGGGTCAGGACTGGGACGGCATCCAGAACATGATGAAGCTCATAGATGAACTTCACTCAAATGGTACGACCATTGTAATGATTACCCATGATATGGATGTGGTTGCAACACATGCAAACAGGGTCATCGTCATGGCCAAAGGCTCGATGGTGGCCGATGGATCTGTCCGTGATGTGTTCAAACAGGAAAAGGCCCTTAAGGATGCGTACGTTGCAAGGCCTCAGATTCCAGAGTTGTCCGAAAGGCTTGGCCTTGAGTCCATGGCCTTGACTGCACAGGAATTGGGTGATGCTTTGATTTCCACTTTGGAGGCTTCAAGATGAACGAATCATATATCCATAGGCTTAACGTAGTTACAAAGCTTTTCCTTTTTCTCTGCGTCATTGTGGCGGTGTTCCTTTTCAATCATCCGCTTCCAAATCTTGTGTTGGCGGCTGTGCTTTTGGCTTTTGTGCTACCTGCAAGGCTCAATCTCAAAGGCATGTTCGCTACTTTGAACGGCCTTAGGGTCATCATAATCCTCATAGTTGCAATGAGCATGTTCACCGCACAGGCATCGGCCTTTAAGAACGAGTCGTCGAAGCAGGTACTGTTTACGTTGTGGAAGTGGCCTGCGACGTTGGGAGGGCTGTACCAGGGCCTTACGTTCACGTTGAGGATATTCATTATGGTTCTGGCTACGTGTACGTTCACCATAACGACTCCAATAGATGACCTTTTGAGTTTCCTGAATAGAGTTCATGCTCCGTATGAGCTTTCCATTGTGGTGGCCACCGCAATCAGCTTTGTGCCAACGTTGATGAACAAGAAGGATATGATCTTCCAAGCCCAGAGAGCTCGAGGTGCAGGTATAAACGACAAGGGTGGTATTCGCCAACTCATTGCCTATATCCCAATTATGGTTCCGCTTGTGACCAATTCGATTCTCATGGCGGACAATCTTTCCATTTCAATGACGAACAGGGGTTATGGTGCCAACAAGTCTTGGACTGACATGATAGACAAACACGCTGAGGCGAAGGACTATATCGTGATGTTCTTTGGACTTGTTTTCACGGCTGGTCTTTTCGTCGTCAGATATGTTCTGAATGTGGGGGCTATTTGATTATGGAAGGATCTGTTGTTTCTTTGAGTGCAGTGGAGGACAGAATACTTGGCATGTTGTACGGATGCGCCATTGGCGATTCCTTTGGAATGCCTTCAGAGATGTGGACGCCCTCTCATATTCGTAAAAGGTTCGGTGTTATAGATTCGTTTGTTGAAAGCCCCGCTGAGAATGAAATCAGTGGAGGCTTCAAGGCTGGTGAAACGACCGATGACACCATTGTGGCGTTCATTGCTGCAGAGGCATTGATCAGGACAGCAGGCAACATCAATCCATTGGACATAGTCCATAGCATTGAAAAATGGTCTTTGGACAACCCAAAGAGCAAGACCATCGTTGGACCTTCCACTAGACTTGCCTTCGATGCCATTCGGGCAGGTGTTCCTGTTGGGGAAGCTGGTAGGCAAGGGGAGACCAATGGCGCTGGAACCCGCGTGGCACCCGTTGGTGTGATTGTGAAGTCATCTGATACAGAGACATTATGTAGAAAGGTCCAAAATGTCTGCATGGCAACCCACAACACCTCTACGGCTCTCTCTGGTGCATGTGCAATCGCTGCGGCTGTCGCTCATGGCATAGAGGGCGGTTGCTTGGGTGATGTGATTCAGGTCGTTCTTGGGGCTGCAGAGTATGGCTCTCACCTTGGAAGGGAGATTCCAGCTCCATTAGTTTCAGAAAGGATAAAGTACAGTCTGAATCTTTCCTGCTCCATCAAGGATGATTTTGAATTCATGAAACGGCAATATGAACTCATAGGCAGTGGTCTTCCAATGGTTCAGGCTGCTCCAACGGCGATTGCCATTGCGTACCGTTGCAACGGAGATCTCCTGAGAGCCTGTCGTTTGGCCGCCAATATGGGTGGTGACACTGACACGGTCGCTGCAATGGCCGGAATGATTGTTGGTGCACATGTGGGGGCTTCCAGAATTGATTGTTCTTCAAAGGAGCTCGTATCACGTGTCAACGGACATCCCTTCGAGGTCGTGGCCCATGGGCTTTTTGAATTGAGAGAAACATTGATAGGTTGATTCCTTGAGGAGTTTTGAAAGTTGCTCCTTTGATTATGTTTTTGTTTGGACTTTCCACCATGGTGAGGTTTCTCATCATAGTGGTTTTCATTAGAATGGCACTGAGGAGCAGTCATGGACAACCAGACCAAGGAGCAGCGACATTACACTATGTCCCGCATACGCGGCAAGGATACTAAGCCTGAAATCCTTGTGCGCAAGTACTTGTTTGGTCTTGGCCTGCGTTACCGCAAGAACGACAAGCGCCTTCCTGGACACCCTGACATTGTGTTTCCAAAGTACAAGACCGTTGTGTTCGTGAACGGCTGCTTCTGGCATGGTCATGAAGGTTGCAAATACTATGTCCTTCCCAAAAGCAACTGCGAGTTCTGGTCAGCTAAGATAGAACGTAATAAGGCTAGAGACGTACGAGACAGGAAGGAACTTGAAGCCAAGGGTTGGCATGTCATAGTCGTTTGGGAGTGCGAACTCAAGAAGGCTAAACGTGATGAGACCTTGAAAGAAGTCTACAACTTGGTGGTTGGAAGTCCTCACAATGCTTGAATCGTAATGGCTCTACAGTGTCCCACAACGCCCATCAGCGTCTATCAGTGCCATACTCCGCCCCTCAACGCCCACTTCTCAGTTGAGCCCTAAGCGATTGACCCTTTCCATAATTGTTCCAAAAACTCCTTGTATGGCAGAACAAGGATGCCGTTGTCCAGTAGCTGAGGATGCTGTTCCCTGCATACGATGATGTATTTTGAAATTAGATTTTCCTCCATGAGAGCCTTCAACCCCTTCATGTCCTTTGACGATACATTTGAAGTTGATTTGACCTCTACCGCGACCTCTCCCTTTATTATGAAATCGACTTCCTGTCCTGTAAGCGTGTGCCAGTAGTTGAGACCTTCTTCTATGCCTTGGTAGTCCAACCAACTCCTTATTTCCATCGCTATGTAGTTCTCGAAGTATCTTCCAAATTCAGATGTTCCGTCTTCGATTCTTTCAAGGCCTTGTAGCTTCCTCGTCACCCCTACATCGAACAGATAGAACTTGCTTGCTGCATTGGGTTTCCTCTTGACTGTTTTTCTGTAAGGAGGAACTTCGAATCCAATGAGGGTGTCGATTAGAATCCTATACCACTCCTTTACGCTTACGTTGCTTATCCCTATGTCGTTTGCGACATTCTGATAGTTTGTTATTTCTCCACTTTCAGATGCTGCGACTCTCAGAAAGTCCCAGAATGGTGGAAGACTTCGCACAGCTCCCTCTGCCTCTATTTCCTCCCTAACGTATAGAGATGTGTAATCGGACAAGAACTCTTCAGAGTCGGCGGCTTTGAACGAAGCCGGTAGCAGACCGGTTTTGAAAATCTCTTCCAAAGCGTAGTTCGTGTCTTTTATTTCCGGATACACCAAAGGATGGAAGTTCATGCGTCCGGCTCTTCCTCCCAACAGATTGACTCCTTTGCTTCTAAGCTTTCGAGCACTTGAACCCGTGAGGAGAAAATGGATGTTTGTCTCCTCTATGAGCATGTGGACTTCGTCAAGCAGAGAAGGGAGCTTTTGTATTTCATCTATGACGACGACTCCTTCATTTATGCCTTTTGCTCTCAATGTGTTTCGTAGCAAAGAAGGCTTCTTTGCAAGCTCCCTGTAGAGCTCGTTGTCAAGCAATGTCCATGAGAGCTTTGGTTCCTGCAGTTGGTTTTTGATGTAGGCCGATTTCCCTGTTTGTCTAGGACCGAAGAGGAATAGCGATTTTCTTGCAATCTTGTCGTTTATGTCTGCGATTCTAGATATGTAACCATACTGCATATTGTCGTTCTCCTAGCTTGATATTACTAGAAAATGTCGAAAAACTAAAGCGCCACTTCAGAATTTCATTGAAAAATTAAAGTAGCACTTCAGTTTTTCGTACTTTTGTTTTTCCTTGTCATCATGAATACCAACTTCTACCAATTGACAGATTCGAAGGCTTGCGTATATATTGCAATAGGTTAGACGTGTCTAACCAACATGTCCCCAAGGAGTGTTCCATGTCAAAGAAGGCGACTGAATTTCAGAGAAAGGCAATGAGCAGGATGTACAGAGGCAAGGAGATCTTCAAGCCTTTGAACACCGGTTGGATAGACGAGCATGTAGCCTGCGTCCGTGAATGGGTCGCCAACATCTTCTTCTACCGCAAGGATGGTACTACCATCATGATAGACGCGGGATACAACTACGATAGGCTTGCCGAGAAGATGGACTGGCTTGGGATAGACCCAAAGAGTATACACGACATTCTGATAACCCATCAGGACACGGATCATGTGGGTGCCGTTGAGGCCGATAGCCCGGGTCTTTTCAGAGATGCCAAGCTGTACATAGGTGAGATTGAAAACAGATACCTTACTGGAGAGGTTCGCCGTAGGGTGGTGTACCATCTCTATAAACTTCCACAGGTGACGATAAACAACGAGAAAGTTCTTCTCCATGATGGCCAGATACTTAATATAGGCGGCATAAAGATAGAGTGCTTCCTTGTTCCTGGCCATACTTGGGGTCACATGGTCTATCTTGTAGACGACAAGTATCTCTTCACTGGGGACACTCTATGGTTTGGCGCAGACGGAGGATACAGCTTCATATCGGGATTGGCGGAGGACAACAAACTTGCGGTAAGATCCTTGGCCGACTTGGAGTCCAAGCTCAAGAAGCGAGGGCTCAAGCCGTTGTTCATAACAGGTCATACGGGGTGGACGTCCGACTTTGGGTTTGCGTTTGCACATAAGGAAAAACTGTGTTCTCCGTTCAAGAAGAGGGTTCACGACCCCAATGCTCCGTATGATGCATACGATGAATCGGATGACACTCTGCAGAATGCGAAAAACAGTTTTCTGAAGGGTGTTGGTCGCATGTAGTCCATATAGAGTGGAGGGTTTGTAGGCTTCAGCTAGGTTCTTTTCATAACAAAACATTATATTTTTTCCTCAATGTGCTTTTTTTTGAAGTTTCTTTTATTGTAATATGAAGCGCAACCCGAACATTTACTAAAAAAAAGGAGACCTACATGCCTGAGGCATTCGACTATTCGATTGTGGACGAGGCTCTGGCCAAGTGCGGCGCAAAGCAGTCCTCCATCATTGCAATACTGCAGACGATACAGGAACACTACCATTATCTGCCGGAGGAGGTCTTCCCTTATCTGGCTGCAAAGCTTGATATGAGCGAAGCCCGCATCTACAGCGTAGCTACCTTCTATGAGAACTTCTCTTTGGAGAAGAAGGGCAAGTACGTCATCAAGTTCTGCGACGGAACCGCCTGCCATGTCAGAGGCTCGGTTCCAATTCTGGAACGTGTCAGGTCCGAGCTTGGCGTCACGGCTCAGAAGAAGACCACTGACGACCAGCTTTTCACAATCGAGACGGTTTCCTGTCTTGGTGCCTGCGGACTCGCCCCTGTCATGACGGTGAACGACGAGGTCCATCCGGCAATGACGCCAGACAAAGCCATGGAGGTCATCTACAGCCTCAAGGTCAAGGAGGATGCAAGATGAGTGCAAACGCCATGAAAACAAAGGCTATAAAGAGCAGAAAGGATCTCCAGAAGCTAAGGGAGACCATGACTAAGGCCTATGCCTCCCAGACGAGCAAGATCATCGTCTGCGGTGGTACCGGATGTGTTGCTGGCGGTTCCCTCAAGATATACGAAAATCTCAAGGCCCAAATGGAGAACAATGGCCTGAATGTGGAAGTATCCCTTGAAAAAGAGCCTCATGACAACAGCATCGGCCTTAAAAAGAGCGGTTGCCATGGCTTCTGTGAGATGGGCCCCCTTGTGAGAATCGAGCCTCAGGGGTGGTTGTATACCAAGGTCAAGGTCGACGATTGCAATGAGATCGTCGAGAAGACGATCAAGAACGGCGAGTGCGTGGACCGGTTGGCCTATAGGATTGGCGACGAGGTCTACCGCAAGCAGGAGGATATCCCGTTCTACAAGCAGCAGACGCGTGTCGTCCTTGAGCATTGCGGCAAGATAGATGCAGACAGCATAAACGAATACATCGCAATCGGCGGCTACGAGGCGCTTGAGAAGGCCCTCTTCGATATGCAGCCCGATGACATTGTGTCCGAGGTCTCCTTGTCCATGCTCCGTGGCCGTGGAGGCGGTGGATTCCCAACCGGTAGGAAATGGGAGCAGGTGCGTCGAGCCAAGGGTGAGCACAAATATGTCGTGTGCAACGGCGACGAGGGAGACCCAGGTGCGTTCATGGACAGGTCCATCATGGAAGGCGACCCACACAGGATGCTTGAAGGAATGATGATAGCAGGCGTCGCAGTTGGCGCACAGGAAGGCTATATCTATGTGAGAGCGGAATATCCTTTGGCCGTCAGAAGACTTACGAACGCCATAGCCCAGGCCGAGGAGCTTGGTCTTCTTGGCGACGATATCATGGGTTCAGGCTTTTCGTTCAGAATCCACATCGCAAAGGGCGCAGGTGCGTTCGTATGCGGCGAGGGCTCTGCACTTACGGCCTCCATCGAGGGAAAGAGAGGCTTCCCAAGGGTCAAGCCTCCAAGGACGACGGAGCATGGCCTTTTCGACAGCCCAACGGTCCTCAACAACGTTGAGACGTTCGCCACCGTTTCTCAGATCATAAGCAAGGGCGCAAAGTGGTATCTTTCCATTGGAACCCCCACAAGCCCTGGAACCAAGGCGTTCGCCCTTACCGGAAACATCACAAACACTGGTCTCATAGAAGTCCCTATGGGTACCACGCTTAGGAAGATAATATTCGACATAGGCGGTGGTATGCGTGGTGACGGTGAGTTCAAGGCCGTTCAGATCGGAGGCCCGTCCGGTGCATGTCTTACCAAGGACCATTTGGATCTCCCTCTTGATTTCGATACCCTCAAGAAGATTGGGGCCATGATTGGATCCGGCGGCCTTGTCGTAATGGACAGCCACACATGTATGGTTGAGGTTGCAAGGTTCTTCATGCACTTCACCCAGAACGAGTCCTGCGGAAAGTGCGTTCCATGCCGCGAAGGAACGAAGAGGATGCTTGAAATCCTTGAACGCATAGTCGAAGGCAATGGAAACGAAGGGGACATAGAGCTTCTTGAAGAGCTCAGCGATACGATCTCCAACACTGCATTGTGCGGTCTTGGAAAGTCCGCACCAAACCCTGTCGTGAGTACCATAAAGAACTTCAGGGACGAGTACGAAGCTCACGTCTATCAGAAGAAGTGTCCTGCGGGCCAGTGCCAGAAACTCAAGAGAATATACATAGATCCACTGACATGCAAAGGCTGCTCCGCCTGCTCAAGAAAGTGTCCAGTCGGCGCCATAAGCGGCAAGATAAAGGAGCCTTTCAACATAGATCTGACCAAGTGCATACGCTGCGGTTCCTGTATAGCGACCTGTAAGTTCAATGCAATCAAGGAGGCCTGAGTATGAAGAACACCGAGTACATGTATGTAGATGGAGTACCCGTAGCCATCGATGGCGAAAAGAACATGCTTCAGGTCATAAGGAAGACCGGAGTCAAGCTGCCTACGTTCTGCTACCACACGGATCTCTCCATATATGGTGCCTGCCGCATGTGCATGGTCGAGGATGAGAGGGGCAACCTCTACACCGCATGCTCCACGCCTCCAAGGGCTGGCATGAGCATAAAGACCAACACCGCGCGTCTTAGGAAATACAGGAAGAACATTCTTGAACTTCTTCTTGCAAACCACTGCCGCGACTGCACGACATGCGCCAACAACAAGTCCTGCAAACTCCAGGACCTTGCGGTTCGCTTCAATATTGAGGGCGTCCGCTTCCCAAACAGGGCCGATGACAACAAGGTCACCAATTCGTCCGCTTCCATCGTCTTCGATTCCGGCAAATGCATCCTTTGCGGCGACTGCGTAAGGACCTGCCACGAAGTGCAGAACGTTGGTGCGATAGACTTTGCGTTCCGCGGTTCCAAGATGCTTATCTCAACAGCCTTTGGAAAGCCTCTTTCTGAGACTATGTGCGTAGGCTGCGGCCAGTGCGCCGTCGCATGTCCAACAGGTGCCATCACCGCCCGCAGTGAAATCCAGAAGGTATGGGATGCAATCTCCAATCCCTCTGTGAAGACGGTCGTTCAGGTTGCACCTGCAGTGAGGGTCGCTCTTGGCAATGTCGCTGGAATACCTGAAGGAAAAGACGTTTCCGGTCTCATATTCGCAGCTTTGAGGAAGATGGGCTTCGATGAGGTCTTCGATACTTCGTTTGGCGCTGACATAACCGTTCTTGAGGAGTCCAAGGAGTTCCTTGAAAGACTCAAGGAAGGGAAGAGGCTTCCAATCATAACCTCATGCTGCCCTGCATGGATCCAGTACTGCGAGAAGAAGCATCCTGAGCTTATGGAGAATGTCTCTACATGCCGCTCTCCAATGGAGATGTTCGCATCCGTAATCAAGGAGGAGCGCCAGGAACGTGGCAAGAAGCTCTTCCATGTGGCAGTCATGCCTTGTACCGCCAAGAAGTTCGAAGCCCAGCGTGAAGAGTTCCTTGGAAAGGACGGTTCTCGCAATGTGGATGCCGTCATAACCACAGATGAGCTCACGCACATGCTCAAGGAAGCCGGCATACTGCTCAACGAGATAGACCCTGAGCCTGTGGACCATCCTTACGACAACGCGTCCGGTGCCGCCGTCATCTTTGGTGTCACAGGTGGTGTCACGGAAGCCGTTCTCAGAAACGTAGTCAAGGACAAGTCCCGCTCTGCACTCATGAAGCTCTCCAATGTAGGTGAGCGTGGCAACGAGGGTCTTAAGATCTTCGAACTTACTACAGAGGATGGCGTGGGACTCCGCATTGGTGTGGCAAGCGGCCTTGCAAACGCTGAAAAGCTCTTGGGTATGCTCAAGAACGGTGAGAAGTTCGATATCATCGAGATCATGGCCTGTCCTGGCGGCTGCGTCGCAGGCGGTGGTCAGCCGTTCGTCCATGCCGATGTCCGCAAGACCCGCGGCAAGGGCCTCTACGACACCGATAGGATGCTGAGCATCCGCCACTCCGAGTCCAATGCATCGGTCCAGGCTCTGTACGACAGGCTCCTCAAGGGCCGCGAGCACGAGCTTTTGCATGTGCATTACAAGAAGAAGTGAGTTTCTTGGTTTCTCCCAAGTTTTTGATTTTTCAAAGGGGCTGCGAAAGCGGCCCTTTTTGTTTTTGGGGCTTTGCATTTTTGGAGTGGCCTTGGTTCTGGTTTTATGCGTCCTGATGCGCCTTAATACGCCTTGATACGCTTTGATGCGCCGTAGTCCGCCGTGATACGCCCTGATGCGCGCATTTCAAACTTAAAACTTAAAACTTAAAACCCGTTGTAATCATGTACATTACAACAGTATTCGTGCTATCATTGACAGGGGTTAACCAAACCGGAGGCAAAGGCCGTGCAGATATCCAGCCGCTTTACAATGGCAGTCCACATGTTCGCACTTGTAGATGTCTTTTCTCGTGATATGAAGGTCACAAGCGATCTCATGGCCGGCAGCATAGGCACGAACCCCGTAGTCGTGCGAAAACTTCTGCAACAGCTAAAGGCAGCAGGTCTCATCGATGTTGCACGGGGAACTGGAGGTGTTGCAATCGCGCGTCCGCTTTCCAACATAACGCTTCTTGACATCTACAAGGCCGTAGAGTGTACTCCTGAAAGCGAGCTGTTCCACTTCCACGAAAACCCCAACTCCATGTGTCCCGTGGGCCGCAACATCCACACCGTCCTCGACCCCAAGCTGGAAGCCGCACAAAAGGCCTTCGAAACCTCGCTCTCCACAACGACACTGGCCGATATCGAAAAGGATTTCCAAGCAATCCTCGAATCCAAGATGTAGCATTCTTTCTTAGACCGATGTCTTTGTTCGTTTTCCTTTGTTGTAACCATTGACATTACAATTAGGTTTTGATATAAGTGTTTGATGTAACCAATATGGTTACAATTAAGTTTTCTGAGGGACTTTGAAAGTTCCTCTTCGTAGGAGGACATAAACATGAAGAATTTTGCAAAGACACACGTTGGAGAAGAGGCTAGGGTGGAGCTTCATGATGCATTGGCGCTTACTGGAGCAGAAGTAAGCATAAACACACTTCCTGCTGGAGCCTGTGTACCGTTCGTTCATTTCCACAGGAACAACGAGGAGATTTATGGAGTTGTTTCCGGCTCAGGAAAAGTCGTTGTGGACGGAGAGGCCGTTGAACTTGTTGCAGGCGATTGGCTTCGCATATCACCAGTTGCCAAGAGACAGTTCTTTGCAGCTTCCAATTCTCCAATCACATACATATGCATCCAGACCAAGGCCGGTTCACTGGAAGGCTACACTGCAACGGATGCTGTGATTGATTAACTTGCTTATATGTGTTAGTGATTGCACTGGAAAATGTACCAAAATTTTCCTTTTTACAGTATTTTGTGCATCTTGATGCACAAAAACTATGGATTTCGAGATTTTTGGTACATTTCATGGAAAGTTTGCAAGGATAAAAACGCAATGTCCACCTCTTGGGGGCGAGTTCTCAATGTGGGCTAGAGCCGGTAGGTAGCCCGGCCGTCTTCCTTCTTGGTCTTTGTGGTTAAGAAGGAAGGTAAGTAACCCTCCCTCCAGGTCGTCCGTTCCTTGCTCATCGACATCGGTATAGGAGGGTGTCATGGGTAAAGTGACAGGAATGTGTACGGTTTTCTTTGAGGAGCCGTTTTGGGTGGGTGTGTTCGAGCGTATCGAAGGCGATAGGCTCTCCGTTGCGAGATTCGTTTTCGGGGCCGAGCCATCCGATGCACAAATCCTTCAATTCGTGGTTGACCACTACTACGATTTGAAGTTCGGTCCTGCTGTGACAGCTGTTGCAAGAGAGGATTCTCTGAATCCAAAGCGTGCTTTGAGGATTGCGAAGAAGGTGATGCGAAGCCAAGGTGTTGGTACAAAATCGCAGCAGGCCTTGAAAATCCAGCAAGAGCAGGCAAAGAGCGAACGGAAATCAAGTATTCGTTCTGAGAGGCTCTTGAATGAGAAACTGCTGTTCGAGCTCAAGCAACAGAAGAAAAGGGAAAGACGCAAGGGGCATTGACCGCCTCCTGCGTCTTTTGTTTTATGAGAGAATCGGCTTGTTTTAAACATTTAAAAATTATCGACAAACATTAAAAAACTATTGACAAACGTTGTATGAAACAGCTATAACTCAATCATCACACATAGGAGATGAAAAAATGGAAAAGATGATTAAGTTTTCAAGGATTGGATATGGCTTTTCAAGGGTATTGAAGATTATGGCATGGGTTGGATGCGGCCTGCTTCTTGCATCGTTGGTTTTCATGATTTGCACAAAGGATACTTCAGGACTTATCTATAGAGGTGACAATGTACATGTATCGGTCTATGCTCCAGTGGCATTGGGCAACTATTCTCTTGCCCAGGCCATAACCGCAATTTCCATTGCAGCTACAGGTCTTGTGTTTCTTGGATTCCTTCTGCGTGAGCTCGAGTGCATACTCTTTGGTATGAAGAATGGAGAAACTCCGTTCACACTGTCCAATGTGCATCACCTTAGAATGATTTCGTTGTACATGCTGCTTGCCTTGGTCATTGGCGAAATCGTGGAAGCTGTTCTGACAGGCCTTCTCAATTGCGAGGTCAACGAAGAGGCTCTTGGCAGTATACTTTCAGTCATCATCGTCTACGCTTTGTCCTTCGTCTTCGAATACGGTGTCAAACTGCAGGAGCAGGTGGACGAGACTCTGTAGGAAAGGAGACGTTTATGGCAATAATCCTTAGACTTGATAGGGTGATGGCAGACAGAAAGGTCTCCCTCAACGAACTGTCGGAGAAGGTTGGGGTCTCCAACGTCAACCTCTCCAAGATAAAGACCGGCAAGATAAGTGCAGTGAGGTTCTCCACTTTGGATGCAATCTGCAAGGCTCTTGACTGCCAACCTGGCGATATATTGGAGTACAAACCAGAGTAGCGGTGAGATTTGGTGGGCCAAAACCATGATTTTTCCCCGCTGTGGTCCACGTGTGTAGACCATGGCGGGTTTTTTCTATGGTTTTGAAGGTAGCTCTTTGGTCTATTTTCTTGCCTTTGCAACGATTTTCTCCAGCATTGTGCCATCGATTTGGTTCACAGTTACGAAGTTCCCATCGTAGAACACCGCCCAGTTGTTGAAGACGCAGGGAAGGGCCTTTGCCTCTTCCAGAGAATCCACAAGTACGAACGATGCCTGTATGCCGTGTTCTTTGCAGTATGTCTTCAGCGATTCGACCCTCTGGAAAGTGAATGGACATTGATGGTCGTAGTAAACTACAAGCCCAGTGGTGTTCGTCTTGCATGTGCGAGCACCATCAGTGAATTTGGGAAGCGTTCCATCGAACGACAAAGCAAGGAGTTCGTAGCCATTTGATGTTCTGTCTACTGCAGCAAAGCCAAATTTCTTTGCAAAGTTCTGGTCGCTGAGCCATGATTTCTGTTTGTCAGCTCCAAGCATGCAGACCCCCGACTTGCCCTGTCGTCTTGCATCGTCTATGCAATGCTGCATCAGCTGCCGCCCATATCCATGCCCCTTTGGAGTCCCTTGGACCCAAAGACAGTAGATGTACATATAGTTCTCGCCTACGATTGGAACCCATGCCTTCTCCAAAGGAGCGTACTCTATGAACACGCAGTCCTTGGAGTTCAGCTTGCGGAGAACGTGGCCTTCGTCCAACCTTTCCTTGAGCCATTGTCGTTTAGCTTCGACTCCCGGATTGACGGTTTTTGAGCGGATTATGCAACAAAGGTGTTCATGGTCTATGTTTTCTTTCGTTATTTCTATGAAATCGGTCTCCATTGGTGTTTCCTTCCTTGGAAAGGATACCTGTTCGAATATATAAAATCAAGCGTTTTAAATAGATGTTTTATTCTTGTACAGGAATAGATAGCTTGATTCTATTCTTGTATAGGAATATAATATTGATATGAAGTATCTTACAACAGCGGAAATAGCTTGCAAGTGGGGTGTCTCTCAGCGTCGTGCTTCTCTTCTTTGTTCAGAGGGAAGGGTAGAGGGAGCCGTTTTGGCGGGAAAAACCTGGCTTATACCAGAGAACGCAAGGAAGCCTTTTGATGCGAGAACAAAAAAGGAAGGAGAAACTGGAGTTTGTTCCTGTGACTGTGTCTCGGAGAGTATGCCTGCATATAATTCACGCCCCATCTATGTAGATGGAAAGCTCGCAATGGCAGCCTATGCAGTCTGCGAGGAGAATGGAAGCGATCTTGAGATATTGGTGAGTAGGTTTTTGAAGAATTTGGTTGAAACAGGAGGTAATCTTCGCATTGGTTTGGCAAAGGGCTTTCTTGGAAATACAGATGACATCGACTTCTGCAATGAAGAAGTATTGAAACAGTTTGGAGTCTAAAGATGCGGATTCTTTTGGATTCCCATATACTTCTCTGGGCTTTGGATGACAACCCAAAGCTTCCAAAGACTGCTCGCAGGTTACTTTCGAACCCTGAAAATGAAGTGTTCTGCAGCGTTGCATCTCTTTGGGAACTTCAAATCAAACACATGTTGCATCCAAGTATCATTGCGAATGCAAGAACTTTGTTTGGCTTTTGCAATATGGCAGGCTACGAGATTCTAAACGTGACCGCAAGTGATGTCTTTTTCATTTCAACGTTGAAAGATGTCCATAAAGACCCCTTTGATAGAATCCTTTTAAGTCAGGCGAAAGCATCTGGTTTCAAATTCTTGACGGCAGACAAGGTCTTTGAAAAATACGAAGAGAACTGCGTTGTCCTAGTATAGGTATGCGTTCAATTCTTCCACTTTCGATTGTCCTTCTTGGCTCCCTTTTCCTCATAGATTGATACCAAGTACTTGGCAAAGAAACTGTCGTTCTGTTTCCAAAGAGCGAGTGCATCTTCATCAACCTTCGAGAACTTACCAAGAAAGTATTCCCTGTTTAGCTGCACGGCTACGTCCATCATCTTTTGGGCGTCATCTGGGTCTGAAACGTCCAAAAGTTCGTCCTTGACCTTGTTTCTTGTACATTCATCGAAGACTTCCCGCGCTTTGGCTTTTAACGGTGCGTTTGAAATCTCTTGGGTTCTATACGAGAGTTTGTCTCCAGAAACCGTCAGAACTCCATACTGCAATGGCGTATCCACAAGTGAAGACACGGCAATGTCTGCAATGCCATTGCTTTCCACTATTGTCTGGACGTGAAGATGTCCTGAAAGGTTCACTTCAACATCATACTTCTCATATAGTTCTATGAGAGCCGCCGCGTTGTTGAGCTGATATCCCCAAACGAAGTTCTCATTGTGCACGAAAAGGTTCTGGTGTGTTGCGGAAATCACCCTGATTCCTTCCTGCTTGGCCTTTGCCAAGTTCTCGTCTATCCAGTCCAAGGTGGATTTCCGTATCGTCCCTTTGCTTCCCGTGTTGCTGTCCACCGACAAAAGCCACGTCTTTTCGTTGAGCTCTGCGATATACGAATTGGACCATCTGTCCTGCGAGAGCGCATCTCCGTAGCCGAAATCCCACCAATGGTCCTCGAACTGCTGGCTTCCAAACGAAGGGACTTCCTCCACACCATCGCTTGTGTATCGGTACGCCGTCATGTTCACGTCATGGTTGCCTGTCATCACATACACTCCAATGCCGATGTTCTTGAGCTTTCCCAGCAGATCCCTCAGCTCTTCATGGCTTGTTTCTTCTCCGTTCAGAGTAAGGTCTCCAGTTATCACGACGGCATCAGGCTTGAGCTTTAGCATATCATCCACGAAAGCTTGTGCGATGAGCGCGGACTGCGCAGTGTCCTTGCCGTCACTCTCCATTGTGACCTTCCACATGAAGTCCTCATTTTCAATCAACGGCTGAGAAAAGTAGTGCATGTCGCTTATATGGACTATCGTCAGCTCGGGCTTTGAGCACCCAACCAAAGTAGCTGCTGCAATTGCTGTGAATAGAAAGAGCATCAATCTTAATGTCCTGCGTTTCATTGTCACCTCTTTATGTACCTTTGGTTCCGACTGGTTGGTTTGTCCTCTATGGTCATTTGGATATATCCGTCTTCAATCGCTGGACCAATATAGTTTCGTCTTAGTGCTTCCTTTGATTTCAACCCCAACTTGGAAAGAAGAGCGGTCGCTGTATAGGGAGTATCGTATTCCATGACAGTAAGAAGTTCATCAAGTTGAGGTGTAAGGCCCGAGTCCGCTTTGTGCTGGTCGATTGCAATCTGCAAAGTTGTATCTATCAAAGACAGCATGAATTCCACGAAAAAGGTGGAGTTCCCAGAGGCATTGCATTGTGATATTGCATCGTAGTATCCGTCTTGAAATCTTTCTATCTGACTTTCGATTGGCATGTATTGGAACAACGGTTGCCATTTCGATAGAAGTACATTCTGCCATAGCCTCACCATCCTTCCATTGCCATCGCTGAAAGGATGAACGAATACGAACTCATAATGGAATACGCATGACATTATCAGAGGATGAATCGAATCCTTGTTTGCTTTCATCCAATCGAATAGCTGCTGCATAAGCGTTGGAACCATTTCCGCAGGCGGTGCTATGAAGATGCATCTATCGCCTTTGAAGATACCTTCTCCTCCTTTCCGGAACTCTCCGGACTCGGATATAAGTCCCTTGGTCATGATTCCATGTACACGTTTGAGTTCTGTAAGTTCGAACGGGTCAATGCTGGTGAGCTCCTTGTATGCCGCAAATGCATTTTCGACTTCCAATATCTCCTTTTCAGGTCCAACGACATAGCGTCCTTCAAGGACAGCTCTCACCATGGACTCAGACAGTGAATTGGCTTCTATCTTCAAGGACGAGTGGACGGACTTTATCCTGTTGTTCCTTCTCAAAAAAGGTTTTGAATCAAAATCCTTGTATACTCCAATCCTTCCAACCTTCTCTGATATTGATGAGACCTGGTTCAGAATCTTGTTCGTGATAGTGAAGGGAGGTTCGTATCTTTCCATATTCACAGTATATGATGGACTCGTCCAAAACTCAACATCTTGCGTACTATCTTGCTCATTATCTTGCGTACATTGTCTCATTCAACTTTTTGCTTGGAAGGAAGAGTTGTCTTGCATTGTTCTTTCAAATTAAATAACATCGACTTATGACCATCTATGAAATAGCTGCAGAGGCTGGAGTTGCAATCTCTACCGTATCAAGGGTCCTCAATGGTGGAAAATGCTCAGCGGAGACGAAGGAAAGAGTCGAAGCTGTCATGAAAAGGCAAGGTTATGTACCAAACGCCATAGCTCGAGGACTTGCTGTCAGTAGCATGAAGACCGTTGCAATAGTCATGGTTGATATAAGGGTTGGCCATTATGCACACACTTCATACGTGCTAGAGCAAGAATTCAGAGCCAAGGGGTACGATGTCCTATTGTGCAATACTGGAAGTTCACTTCAGTCAATAAGAAGTTACTTGCATTCAATTGCAGCGAGGTCTATAGATGGAATCGTCCTTGTCGGCTCTGTGTTTGACTGCATTGAGACAGAGAGGGATTTGGTTGATATTCTGCATTCCATACCAACAGTCCTCGCAAATGGAAAGATGAATCTGGATGGAGTGGTTTCGATTTCTGTAGATGATTTCCGTGGAGTAGGCCTTGCTGTCGAGCATTTGGTGAGCAAAGGAAGAAAGCATATACTTTATGCCCAGGATCTTTTCACTTCAAGTGCAGAGGAAAAGAAGGACGGTTATTTACATGCTATGGCACAAGCCGGATTGGTTTCCAATTTGCAGACGTGCGAGTATGGGCTTGATGGCGGGGCAGAGCTCATCGAAAGACTCCTTTCAAACGGTACTGAATTCGATGCCATTGTATTTGGTGAGGATATGACCGCCGCCGGAGCCTTGAAGGAATTGAAGAAAAACGGGGTTTCCATTCCTTCAAGCGTTGCAGTAACGGGTTACAACAACCTTGAATTTGCAACGGCGATGGAGACTGAGCTGACGAGTGTTGACAACAAATGCTATCAGCTTGCGGAAATGTGTGCAGATAGACTTCTCAAAATGATGACAAGACAAGAGACATCATCCTTTACAATCCAACCAGAGCTTGTCCAAAGGATGAGCTCGTAGCCCAAGGTCGCAGGTGGAAGAGTGTTGTGGAAATTCTGAACGAGTACTGAATCCTTGTTTTGGAAGCGCTTCCATTTTTTAGTTGACAACTCACAGAAGAGTGGTATAATCACATATGTGGAAGCGCTTCCACAAAACTTGAAAGAGGATTTGAAGTTCAGCTACCGGACAGGAATGGACATTGGTTTTCCTCTTGAATGGAAAAAGGTGGCAAATGTCAAAAACGCTTAATGTTTCAATCGAATGCATCAAGGAAACCATACGCGATATACTTGTTGGAAAAGGTTTCTCTGAAGACGAAAGCAGTCTTACCGCTGACATTTTCGCTACCAATGCTGCGGATGGAATCCTTAGCCACAGTATCATAAGATTTCCAAGGCTGGTGGACTATATAGACAAAGGGATAATAAAACCTTCAGTCCTCCCAAAGCTTTTCGCCTCCTATGGAGCGTTGGAGAAATACGATGCAGGTTTCGGACTTGGCACATCAAGTGCATATTTCTGTAGCAACAGAGTCTGCGAACTTGCAGATCAATATGGCGTTGGTGTTGTTTCACTTAGGAATGCGAACCATTGGATGAGAGGTGGCTATTACGGCCTAATGATTGCTGACAAAGGGAATATTGGAATTTGCTGGACGAATACAATGCCCAATATGCCTGCTTGGGGCGCAGTGGAAAGAAATATTGGTAACAATCCATTGATAGTCTCAGTTCCATCTCCAAATGATGGAAAGCACCTGATGGTCGATACATCCATGTCTCAATTTTCATATGGAAAAATCGAAGAGGCTAGAATAGAAGGTGTTCCACTGTGTGTTCCAGGTGGATATGACTCAAAAGGGAATCTGACCACAAACGCTGCTGAAATAGAGAAAACATGGAGAGTGCTTCCTGCTGGTTACTGGAAAGGAAGTTCTCTTTCGATTCTGCTGGATGCTGTAGCTGCAGTGTCCGCAGAAGGGAACAATGTCTCTTCGATAGGTAAGGGAATCTCAGAGGAAACTGGTCTTTCCCAGATATTCATTGCAATCAAGGTCGATAGCGAAAAGAACGAATTCAATTCAAGGTTGATTGCCGAGATAAAGGAAAGCATCAACAGTGCTTTGCCGGTAAGTGAGAACGGATATGTAAGATACCCAGGTGAAATTGCCACAACACTGCGAAAAAACGCTGAAACAAATGGAATCAATGTTCCAGAAACTGTCTGGAACAAGATAATAGAATTGAAAAAGGAGAAGTAAAATGAAGAAGAGAATGCTTTTGATGGTTCTTCTTGTTGCTGTCGTTTCGACTTTTGCATTTGCAAACGGGGCCAAAGAGTCTGTCGCGGAGCCAAAAGACCAGACTTCATTGGTAATAGACGACATAGGATATGATGAACTTGTCGAAAAGGCCAAGGCTGAAGGTAAGTTGGTTGTCTATGCTTCCACCGACATCCACAGGAAGGCCTGCGAGGCTTTTGCTGAGAAATATGGAATCGAAGTTGAGTTCACGCATCTTGGAGACACTGCATTGATAAGCAAGGTCGTAGGTGAAGCTGAGGCCAACGTCACAACCGGTGCGGATGTCATATTCAGTCAGGATGGTGCAAGCCTTCAGATGCAGCTCATCGATTCCGGATACGTCTACAACTGGGTTTCCAGCAGAATAGCTGAAGTCGTGGATGAGTCCAACCTCAATCCTTTGGTCCATGAGTTCTGCACAAAGGCTTTCATCTACAACAACGAAACAACCGGCGACCAGAAGGTCTACTACAACGTATGGCAGCTTACAGATCCTGAGTATGCAGGGCTTTTCCAGTTCAAGGATCCAACAACGGAGACAGTTGGCATGAACTTCCTTGCAATGTGTGTAACGGATGAGTATGCAGATGAACTTGCAAAGGCCTACAAGGAATACTATGGCAAGGACATCGTTCTTACGACTGAAAATGCTGGATACGAGTGGATAAAGGGTCTCTATGAGAATGGAATGATAATGGGCAAGTCCGATACGAAGATTGCGGAGGCCGTTGGTGCAAAGGGTCAGAGCCGGGTTCCAATCGGCCTTTTCACATTCTCCAAATTCTTCTCTGCCGCAGAGAAGAATCTTGCACTTGCCACTGCTGAGGATATGACTCCATTTGGTGGTTTCTATTATCCTCTATACTCGCAGATTACAAGCTACTGTCAGCATCCATATGCAGCCAAACTCTACATTGAATTCGTCATGTCTGAAGAAGGTTGGGCCGCTTGGAACGGTAGGGTTGGTCACTACAGCGCAAACGTCAACATCCATTGTGCAGACAAGGACTTCGAGCTCTCTTATTGGGACAAGTATCTTCTTAAGGAAAACGCTCAGCTTGCAGCTTCCACCCGCGCAGCTGTAGAGGATTTCATAAACCAGATTGCATATTGATTTGGTTTCGTTTGCTGCGGTCTTCTTTCGAGGAGACCGCAGCTGAATTGTTGTCATTTGAAATTTGAACGATTGTTTGGTACTTGTTTTAGATGAAAAGATTGCTTGCTGGCTTCCATCATTTTATCAGAAAACCCCAGAACTTGATTCTTGTTCTGGCTGTCTGTTTTCTTGTATTCCTTGTTGTCTTTCCCCTCGTGAGTATCATATCCGACACCTTGACGGTGCATTCTGCGGAAAGAATGAGGATTCCCGGAGCAAAGGTTGGATCCTTTACGACCTACCATTGGAGATACGTACTGCTGGAAAGCTCCAATAAGAATACTTTCTTCAAACCACTTTTGAATTCTCTTGCCACTTCCCTTGGGTCTTGTCTTGTTGCAATCGTCCTTGGAGGTGTTTTTGCTTGGCTTGTGTCTAGAACGAACATAAGATGGAAGGGGTTGATATCCTCCGTCTTTATGTTTCCATATATAATGCCGTCATGGACGCTTGCAGTTGCATGGCTCAACTTCTTCAAGAACGAAAAGGTTGGAGGTGGGCTTGGCATTGTCTCGTCGTTGACGGGAATAGTCTTCCCAGATTGGTTCGCATACGGAGCCTTTCCAATAATAATCGTGCAGGGACTCCATTATGCGCCTTTTGCATACATTCTGATTGGCGGTGTCCTAAGGAACATGAATGCAAGCCTTGAAGAGGCTGCTCTTATCCTTGAAACGAACAAATGGAGGATGGCCACAAGGATAACGGCTCCAATGATTCTTCCTTCTGTGCTTTCTGCATTCATTCTGATATTCAGCGGATCCATAAGCTCCTTTGCAGTGCCATCCTTTCTTGGTCTTCCTGTAAGATACAACGTGCTTACCACTCAGCTATACCGATGTCTCAACGGTACGAGTCCCGGAGCAGGTTATGTAATAGCGCTTCTTATGATTGTGATAAGCGTTGCCATTCTGACAATAAACCAGAAGATAATCGGTAGCAGAAAATCATATACGACCGTGACCGGCAAAAGTTCTCAGCCATCGTTCTTCAAGTTGAGAAGTCGTAATCTTGTATCCGTTCTTGCTGTTTTCTTTGTGCTTCTCATCACTGTGGTTCCGCTTCTGAGCTTTGTAGTGCAGTCTTTCATATACAAACCTGGCGTCTACAGCCTTGACAACTTCACCGTTCGCTTCTGGGTTGGCAAGGCCGACCCCTCAGACGTTTTCGCTTTGGACGGAATTTTTACAAACAAGGATTTCTGGACTTCCATGCTGAACAGCCTTAAGCTTGCTTTGTGTTGTTCCCTTGGCGCTGGAACCATAGGTTTCCTGATTGGATACGCCGTAGTCAAGGCCAGAGGTGGAAGGCTTTCAAACGTAGTGAATGCTTTGTCTTTCCTTCCTTATCTGATACCTTCCATGGCTTTCAGTGCAATATACCTTTCCATGTTCGCGGTTCCTCACGGACCAATTCCTGCGCTTTATGGAACATTCCTGCTTCTTGTAATACTTGGAACCGTCAAATACCTGCCAATGGCTTCGAGAAGTGGAATCAATTCCATGATGCAGATAAGCAGTGAGATAGAGGAGTCTGCGCAGGTGATGGGCATTGGCTGGTTCAAGAGAATGACGAAGGTGCTCATCCCAATACAGAAGTCCTCGATAGTATCGGGCTATCTGCTTCCTTTCATTTCGTGTATGAGAGAGCTTTCGTTGTTCGTTTTGTTGATAACGCCTTCGAATAAGATACTCACCACATTGCTTTACCAATACAATGAGAAGGGTTGGGACCAGTATTCCAATGCAATAAATCTGGTGATAGTGGTCATTGTCCTTCTTGTGAATTTTTTAACGAACAAACTTACAGGGGCTTCCATAGACAAAGGAATAGGAGGAAACAGCTGATGCCGGAGATAATCCTTAGCCATTTGACGAAGAAATTCGCTGATTCCGTCGCAGTGGATGATTTGGATCTCAAGATAGAAGATGGGGATTTCGTTTCTCTTTTAGGTCCTTCCGGTTGTGGAAAGACCACGACCTTGCGAATGATTGCTGGGCTGGAGAACCCGACTTCCGGAGAGATTTTCATTGATGGTAGATGCGTCTACTCCAAGGAAAAGGGGATAGACATATCGGCCGACAAAAGGGGTATTGGTTTCCTTTTTCAGAACTATGCGCTATGGCCGCATATGACTGTGAGACAGAACATTTCCTTTGGTCTTGAAAACAAGAAATGGGATAAGGCTCGCATTGAAAGGAAGGTGGAGGAGATGCTCCACACCATGCGTATCGAAGAGTTCCGTGATAGATACCCATCTGAACTTTCAGGAGGACAGCAGCAAAGGGTTGCCATTGCCAGAACTTTGGCCACGGAACCAAGGATTTTGCTAATGGACGAGCCTCTTTCCAATTTGGATGCCAAGCTTAGGGTCGATATGCGAACTGAACTCAAAAAGCTCCATAAGTCAACGGGAGCGACGTTCGTCTATGTCACGCATGATCAGTTGGAGGCTATGGCTCTTTCGACCAAGGTGTGTCTGATGAAGCAAGCCGTTCTGCAGCAATACTGCAAACCTTTGGATCTATACAGATTCCCTTGCAATACTTTCGTTGCAAACTTCATAGGCAGTCCTGCGATAAACCTTCTGGAAATGCATGGCCATACGGATAGCCTTTCAAGTGAAGTCTTTTCCTGCTCTTTTCTTCCAAGGAACGTTTTCTGTGAGGAAGCTTTGAAACGATGCGATTCCTTCATTTTGGGTATTCGCCCTGAACTTGTGAGCATATACGATGAAAATGATGAAGAAGGCTTCAATGAGCACCATTGCATCTCAGGAGTCGTCGTTTCTTCGTTACCTTCCGGTATGGAGACACAGGTTTGTATAGACATCAATGGTTCAGTACTGAACTGCATGGTCTTTGGAGATATAGACTTTGAAGTCGACAGAAGAATCAGCATTGGGTTCGACAGCAATAAATATGTACTTTTCGATGGTTCAAACGGTAGACTTGTAGCCACTGGAGGAATAGAACTCAAATGAGCAGATTGTACAATGGACTTGAACTGCCAGACTCATGGCCTCCAAGAATTGAGGAAACCACTCTTGACCAACCTCTGAAGGCTCAGTATCTGGAACATATTCCAGATGTCGTTGATATAACGACAGGTCGACAGCTTTTCGTTGACGATTTCCTAATCGAGGAGACTAATCTATCCAGGACCTTCCATAGACCTGTATTCGATGAGTCTCCAGTGTTTGAACCAAAGACCGCTATGGAGCTCAACGATGGATATTGTCCTTGTGCCTGTCCTTTCAGCGACGGTGTTTTCTACGATGATAAAGACAAATGCTTCAAGATGTGGTATTCCGCTGGCTTCATGGACGGGGTGGGCTATGCTCAAAGCAAAGACGGAAAAAATTGGACCAGACTCGAAGAATTGACAGATGATACTGTCCTAAAGGAAGGTAGCGTTATTCCTCATAGACGAGGGTTCATGAGGGATGGTGCGTCCGTATGGATTGACTACAATGCAAAGGATCCTAGTGAAAGGTTCAAGATGTCCGTCTTCTACAGAGAGTTTCCTCAGGACATAAGATATTATCCGCAGAAACCTAAACATGCTCATGATGACCCTAATTCTGTAAGGCCAAAGGAGAGCCTTAGACTCTTCAAGTCAGGAGATGGAATCCATTGGGAAGAGGTCTGCTGCTCCGGATACGGAGGTGACAACACTACGTTCTTCTACAATCCGTTCAGAAGGAAGTGGGTGTTCAGTCTAAGGACTTTCTCCAAGCTTGACAGTCGTGTCAGAGTACGGGGATACTACGAAACATCCGATTTCTTCAAAGGTTCGAATTGGACTCCAAACGATGTCGTATTCTGGAATAGAACCGATATTTTTGACAAGCCTGACCCTGAAATGGGATATTATACCCAACTCTACAATCTTGATGCCACTCCATATGAAAGCATCATGCTAGGAGCCTTCAGCATCTTCATGGGACCTCCAAACAACATTGCGGGAAAGACCGGACTTCCAAAGATAAACGATGTCAAGATAGCTTTTTCCCGGGATGGTTTTCATTGGGATAGACCAACCCATGACAATTTCATAGAGTCCTCAAGAATCAAAGGACGATGGGACTATGGATATGTCCATCCTGCCAACGGGATCTGTCAAATCGTTGGCGATGAACTATGGTTTTTCACCACATTCTTCTCCGGAAAATCGCCAAGGTTCGGTTTCCACAAATATGCAGGAGGGAGTGTTGGACTTGGTCGCATGAGAAGGGATGGCTTTGCCTCTCTTGATGGACACGGCTTTGTTTTGACGCGTCGTATGGCATACAAAGGAAGTTTCCTCTTCGTGAATGCAAATGGTTCAATAAGAGTCGAAGTCTTGGATGGAAAAGGACATATTGTTTCTGGTTATTCCATGGATGACTGCAATTCTTTCTCCGGAGACAAGACGAAAACCATGATTACTTGGAAAGACAACGATAGACTTCCAAATCTGGGGGAAATCAAACTCAAGTTCAGTCTTGAAGGAGGAAGCCTCTATTCGTTCTGGATTGCAGACGATGTCCATGGACACAGCCGTGGTTTCATGGCAGGAGGAAGCCCTGGCGCTGTCAACGGAGTTGATGCGTCTGTTTGATCATTATCCTTGCAGGTTCTCTTCAATCCTCTCCACTGCGGCGATGCGCTGTGAGAGGGTTGGGTGCGAGTACTCGGTGGCCACAATCCAAGGGTGTGGATTTACCTGAGACAAAGACTCCTTGGTGAGCTTCTTCAAAGCAGAGACCAAGGCTTCGCCGTATCCTTGGCGGGCGGCAAAGGCATCGGCCTCGTATTCGTGCTTGCGGGAAAGATAGTTGGATACCGTGCCAAGACCAAGCGAAAGAGGCCATATCAAGAGTGAAAGTACATAGCTTGCAAAGTAGTAGTTGACCTCGGTGAACCCAAATGCGGTGAAGAGTGCAGGGAAGTTGAGGACAATGCCAATGCCGGCTATCGTGAGTACAACGGTTGCAAGTGCGAACGGCAGCGACTTGAGAATGTGCTTGAAGCGTGCATGGGCGAATTCGTGCGCAAAGACAGCCACGATTTCATCGGTCGTGAAGCCGTTCACAAGGTTGTCGTCCAGGGAAATCGTCTTTCTTTTGATTCCTGTGCAGAAAGCATTGGCCTTGGTCGTCCTGCGACTTGCATCCTTTACCACGATCTTCTTCACTTTGACACCATAGGAATCGCACAATGCTTGGAGCTTAGTCCTAAGTTCACCTTCTTCAAGCGGCGTGAACTTGTTGAAGATCCGCATGAACGGAACGGAAAGTATGTTGAATATGAGCACGAATGCAATCGCCGCAATGCTTGCCCAAAGGATTGCAGCGTTTCCGTAGTGGCTGAACAGGAACGCAATCATTGCAAGAAGCCCAAAGTTGAGAGTTGCATTCACGATTGTGGATTTGATGACATCGGCCCAGAACGTCCTCTTCGTTGTCTTGTTCATGCCGTAGCGTTCTTCTATGACGAACGTCTCATAGTAGTCGAACGGGATGTCTATTGGTAGGCTCACAAGTGCAAATACAACGATGGTAATGAGATATTGGACGTACATGCTGTTTGGTGCAACGATTTCCGCCCATGCGAACACCCTTGCGTAGACATCGAACACGAGGAATGCAAGCAGCATGAGCGCCGTGATTATGGCCCGTGCGAGCGATGTTCTGCTGCAGTCCTTCTTGTACGCACGGAACTTGGCATACTCCTCGTCGCTGTACACATCCCGCACGTTGTCCGGAAGCTTCTTGTCCTTCTGCGAGTCATCCAGATACCGCACCAACATGTCATACGCCTTCTGCAGCACGAACGAACCCACCAAAACCCACTTGATCACCGCACTCATCATCGCCTCCATTTGCCTATATTTGTCTGCATGATAAGGCATTCCGCATTGGAATGGTAGCCCCGGCCCGCTCTCTTCACATCGTTTTCTAGACCGATGCCGTTGAGGTTTGCCGTTTTCACCTCGCTCACCAAGCTCACATGCTCACCACACCCACGAAACCCACCACGCTCACCATCACTACAAAACCCTCACAATCCATACATTACCTTTCGTCTTGCCAAGGTAGCGAAGGATCCACTTTGAAAAGATTGTCGTTGTCTTTTTTCGTCCAGTTTCCGAACATTTCTTTTGCAGCTTTGTACACCGCTTTGCTGTCGTTGTCCTTGTAGAACTCACACAGTTCCCTCTCTGTGATTCCAAACAGGCGTGGATAGATGTTCTTGTCATATGGCTTCGTTGTCAGCCCCTTTTCGAACATCCAAAAACAGCTGTATGGAACGAACTCTCCTTTGTCCTGTACGCTTTTGACATTGTCGTAGTCATACTTTCCAACCGTTGTAAGGTCTACGATGTTCTTTATGACCCTATAATGCGGACGGGACTCGAAGACTTTCCTGCCATTTCTGTACTTGTTGGGATATTTTCTTTTCAGTTTGCGACTTACCGATGTATTCACAAGTCTCAACACTTGGGCGATTTCCTTCCATCTTTTGGCGACCAGCACATCATGTGTGTGGTTGCTCATCGTGACGGAGAAGATGATTTTGACATTCAACCTTGAACATATCCTGCACAGAAGATTGTGTCTGTACTGCCCAAGTTCCTTGTCGAATATGAACTCCCTGTTCGCAGCTCTTTGGGTTACGTGATAGAAACGACCGTTCTTATCCACTTTTACATTCCAGTCGTTTCTTTCTTCGCCCTCCTCAATTCCAATTATTTCATCGAAACATATCATTTTTCAGCCTCCACTTATCTATATACGTGTTTCCTGCAGATTCCATTCTCACTTTTTGGAAAATTGTGAGTTTTTCGTCGTGATGGTGGGTGTGGTGGGCATGGTGAGCTTGTGAGTCTGGTGAGCTTGGTGAAAAAAATTTTACTTTTTCTACAGGCGTGGTTATATTAGTTGTGCTTTGAAAAGGAGCTTTAAGAGCTCCATTTAGGAGGACGATATGTCTAAGCATCATGAAGAAGAGACTTCACATGCTGCACAGACCAGCGAGCCTATACAGCACAAGATGAACAAGAAGGAAAGGGAAAGAGAGCAGGAGCTGGAGCGTGAGGCGAAGGCTAAGCTCAATGCCAAGAATCATCACAAAAAACACGGCAACTGCTAATTAGGCTTGTTCTTGGCTCTGACTCCTTTGTTGCTGCGCTTGGGCCGTACAAAGAGTACTGTCCCGCGCTTGCGCCTCGGATTCAGAGTCAACAACTGCGCCTAGGGTTTTGTATTGGGCAAATGACTTCGACTTGTTCTGTTTATGACATTGGAATCAAATCCTGTCTTTGTATGAGTACTCGCCGCTTCCGCCCAGCGTGAAGTATGAGGCGAGGTCATATGGGGACAGGATTCCTTTTTCTGTGACGATGCCTGATATCAGGTGCGGCGGGGTCATGTCGAACGCGGGATAGTAGCCCTTGATTGGGTTCTCTGAGGCATCGGTCTTGAGGACGGTGCGGATCCCCATGGCTTCAAGAGAAAATCGTGGGTCACGCATCTCGATTGTGACCGTGGCGTGTGTTGGATGGCCTGCATCGGGCGTGCCGGAGACGAAGACTGGGATGCCGAAGTGCTTGGCGCATATGGCTATCTGGCTGGTGCCCACTTTGTTGAAGACGTAGCCGTCCATGGTGATGGCGTCGGCGGCACAGGTGAAGACGTCCACTTTTTCGCGTTCCATTACGAAGGCCGGCATGTTGTCTGTTATCACTGTGGTGTCAAAGCCCATTTCGTGGCAGACGGTGGCTGTGAGCCTTGCGCCTTGGAAGTACGGGCGTGTCTCGGGGCAAAAGAGGCGTATGTCGTTGCTTCGTCTTCTGCATTCGCGAAGCATCATTCCAACGATTGTCTCTGCAAAACACTGCGTCATGACCGTTCCGTTCTTTGGGAACATATCCACAAGGTATTTGGCAGCTGCGGCTATCTTTGAGTATCTCATGTTGTTCGCACGGATTGTGAAATCCCTTATGGCTATGTCTGCACGAAAACCTTCCGCTAGGGCTTTTTCTGCAACTTCCACACAGCTTTGCGTGAGCTGTTCCATTCGTTTTCTTGTCGTTGGCCTTGCGTTGGAGATGCAGTTTGAGGCTTCTTTCAAGTAGGCGACCTGCTGCTTGATCTCCATGTTTCTGCACTCCCAAGCAGCAAGAGCCATTCCCATTGGTGCGGCGGTGTATGGTCCTGCACTCTGTGTGACCATGTCCCTTATGGCCTGCATGACTTCGACATGGGAGTGGCAGACTACGAAATGAGTCTTTGCAGGATAGACTCTGCGGTCAAGGATTCGTACCTGGCCGTCATCATACCATGCAATGTTCTCGTATTGGAGCATGAACGCCAGATCCTTGTCTTCCCGTGTCTCGTACATCAACCAACCTCTCCTAGCTAACCACTTGTGTACATTATATGCTATACTGGCTTTCATGGAACATACAAACAATGGATATGTAGATGCATACAAGGAGATCAGGGAGAAGATCGTCGAGTACTCCCTCCTCATGTACAACGACAGGTTGGTATCCGCCACAAGCGGAAACATAAGCATAAGGCTTCCCGACCGCAGCGATGCCTTTGCCATAACCCCCAGCAGCGAAAGCTATCTCACTATGACAGCCGACCGCATTGTCATCATGACGGTCGAGGGCGAAATCCTTGCTTGTCCTGAAGACGGCAGGCCTTCGTCTGAATGGAGGCTTCATGCAGAGCTCTACAAGGCCAAGACCGATGTTGGCGCAATAGTGCATACGCATTCTCCATATGCAACGGCATTCGCCGTGAACAGAGAGACGATTCCACTTATCCTCATTGAAATGCAACCGTGGCTTGGTGGTGACATACCACTTGCAGAGTATGCTCCAACCGGTTCTCAACAGCTTGGAATAAACACTGCAAGAGACATTGGCGATAGAGGTGGATGTTTGTTGGCCAATCACGGAACTGTAGCTGTTGCACCTACATTGGAGCTTGCATACGTGCGGGCTTCATACGTGGAGGATGCCGCAAAGATATACCACATGGCAAAGTGTGTGGGTAAACCATACGTCATTCCAATGAACTGAACATTTGTGGTAAGGCGAAAGGAAAGGCTTCATGGTTCAAGGCTACACATATGATTTCTATGAAAAGGCGGCTCTATATATAAAGGAGTGCATCATCAGGGCAGGGAAGAAGATTCCGAGCCTTGCTGTCGTCCTTGGCACCGGCTGCGCTCCATTTGCAGAGCGCTTGGAAAATACGATTTCCATTCCATATGGAGACATTCCAGGTTTTCCAACGACTACCAACCTTTCCCATAAGGGGGAACTCGTCGTTGGCTGCATAGGTGGCGCAAAAGGCAAAGACATCATTTGCATGAACGGTCGTATGCATTTCTATGAAGGTTATTCCATGGAGGAGCTCAACATCCCGGTTCATGTGCTTCATGTCTTGGGAGTTAAGACGCTTGTCCTCACAAATGCCGCAGGTTCGTGCAATCCAAGAATGAAGCCCGGTGATGCCGTTGTCATAAAGGACCACATAAAGCTCTACGGAGGAAGCCCAATGAGAGGGCCCAATGTGCCAGAACTGGGGCCTAGGTTCTTCAGCGTCAAGGACATATACTCTAAAAGCTTGAGGACCAAGGCTTTGGAGCTTGCAATAAATGCGGGGCTAAGGGTCCACGAAGGTGTCTATATGTTCTTTCCCGGCCCTCAGTTCGAGACTGCAAGCGAGATAAGGGCTGCGCAAATATTGGGTGCAGACATCGTTGGAATGTCAACGGTTACCGAGGCCTTGACCGCTGCGCATTGCGGCATGAAGCTGTTTGGACTTGCGCTTGTGACGAACATGGCAACAGGTGTGGATGAAGAGGCCAATCCAACAAGGGAAGCAGACTGCGATATATGCGATATGGAAGAAGTCGATGAAGTGGACGAAGTTGATGTGGTGGCAGCAAGGACTGCAGCGTCATTCAGCGACTATCTAGAAGCCGTTGTGACTTCTTTCATTGAAGCAAAGGGGGAATGATATGTCCATTCTTTTCAAGAATGCAAAGATAATCGAAACAAAAGACGGACGATTCAACGTCCTTGAAAAGGCCTTCCTTGGAGTGGAAGGAGACACTATAGACTACATTGGCACTGAGAGGCCTCATAAAACCTACGACGAAGAGAAGGATATGTGCGACAGGCTTCTCATGCCAGGGCTTAACAACTGCCACGGCCATACGGCAATGAACCTCCTTAGGGGGATTGGAAGCGATCTTCCTCTCATGGATTGGCTTCACAAGATGTGGCCCATAGAGGATAGGCTTAGGCCACAGGACTGCCTTGCAGGTATGGAGATGGCAATTCTTGAGATGCTCGCATGTGGTACGACGAGCTTCTGCGATATGTACCTTTTCCCTCAGGATATCTGCCATTGCATTGGTGAAAGTGGGATAAAGGCAAATCTTACACGTGTCCTTATGGGCGAAAACGAAGACTATAAAACGTTTTTCAAACGAAATGAAGCGATAGAATTCCGAGAACGGTGCAATGGTCTCTATGACGACCGCCTTCATGTGGATTGGAGCATCCATGCTGAATACACGATTGCTGACAACATAGCCCAAGGTTTTGCAGAGGAGCTTCCTCAGCTTGGAGGAAGGCTTCATATCCACCTCTCTGAAACCAAGAAGGAGCAGGAGGAGTGCATCCAAAGGCGAGGCAAGACCCCTGCAAGGTGGTTCTACGACATGGGTTTCTTCAACGTTCCTTGCTATGCCGCACACTGTGTGTGGGTTACTGAGGAGGATATGGACATCATGAAAGAGAAGGTCGTGAGCGTCGTCCACAATCCTTCAAGCAACATGAAGCTTGGAAGTGGTTTCGCCCCAATTCCACGAATGGTGGAGAAGGGCCTGAACGTAGCTCTTGGAACGGACGGCAGCGCCAGCAACAACAACCTCAATATGTTCGAGGAGCTTCATCTTGCGTCCATAATCCACAACGGATACACGGGAGACCCCACCATAATGAAACCGGAGACTACAATCAAAATGGCCACGGTCAACGGAAGCATCCTCCAGGGCCGTCCTGACACGGGGTCTCTCGAAGTGGGCAAGAAGGCCGACATCATAGCAATCAACCTTGACGCTCCGCATCTTGTGCCTGACTACGATACGCTTGCGCTTGTCACATATTCGGCGCAGGAAAGCGATGTGTGCATGACCATGGTGGATGGAAGGATCCTCTATGAAAACGGACAGTACCTTACCATGGACAGAGACAGGGTCTTTTATGACTACAGGAAGTCCTGCGAATACCTTGGAAAGGAGTGATGCCAATGGATAATGCAAGTTCCGCACTCGAATCCTCCTTTAAATCTTCTGGCAAGACCTTCACGATTGGCATAGACATAGACGACACCCTTGTGGACACCTTTGAGTACTTCCAACCCCTTGTTGCAAAACTCACCAACAAACCGTTGGAATATCTTATAGAGAACGACATCTCCTACGAGAACACACCAAAGGAGTGGGGGATGGACTCCTTGGATTTCGCCCACAGGTTCTTCGACGACTACGTTCCAGATACACCTGCAAAGAAAGGAGCGGCACAGGCCGTTGCAAGACTCAGGAAGGCCGGCAACAGAGTCGTGATAATCACAAGCCGCACGAACATGCTTTACAAGGACTGCTACTACACCTCAAGGCTTGAGCTTGCAAACTGCGGCATAGATTACGACAAGCTTATATGCACGGTGGACAAAGGGCAGGCCTGCAAAGAGGAGAAGGTTGACATTATGTTCGATGACCTTGTCTTCAACTGCGATGTGGTCTCTAAGGTTGGAACCAAGGCAATCCTCTTTGCAAGCAAGGAGAACAAGAACCAGGAGTCTCCATTTCCACGCGTAGCGAACTGGGACGAGGCCTTGGAACTTCTTGGAAAGCTGGGCGTACCCCTTTCCTAAGGGAACTTCAAGGACATCGGCCTTTCAATGGCATCGGTCTAGCATCGGCCTAAATCGAATCAGTGATCAAGCCAGCGATCAGGCTTCCGTGCAGCGTGGGAACCTTAGGGTGAAGACGGTGCCCTGGCCGGGTTTGGAGTCCACTAGGATGTCGCCGCCGTTTGCGATGCAGGCGTGCTTTACGATTGCAAGACCAAGTCCTGTGCCGCCGTTGGCCTTGCTTCTCGATTTGTCCACGCGGAAGAACCTCTCGAAGATTCTGTCCTGATACTCCTCCGCGATTCCAATGCCGGTGTCGGCGACCTTTATGTAGGAGAAGGATTCGTCCTCCTCTGTAGTGATGGTTACGCTGCCGCCGTTGTCGGAGTATTTGATTGCGTTGTCGACGAGGTTGAATATTGCACTGTAGAGCATTGAGCTGCTTGCCAAGAGCTTCGTATGGCCGCCTTGCACCGTGAGCGTGATGTTCTTTTCCTTTGCCAGCTGCGAGAGGCTGTCCTTTATGGTCAGAGCAAGCTCGTGGGAGTCAACTATGTCCTTGGAGACCTCTCCCTCGCGTTCCTCTATCTTTGAGAGCCTTATGATGTCTTCGATAAGGCTTCTCATGTGCTGGCATTCGTTGTATATCTGCTCCAGAAACTGCTGTTTGTCCTCTTCCTTGACGATGCCGGACTTGAGAAGCTCGGCGCTGCCCGATATTACATGAAGAGGGGTCTTGAGCTCGTGCGAGACGTTTGCGGTGAACTCGCGTCTGCGGTTCTCTATGTCAAGCTGGCGGGTTATATCATAGAGAAGAATGGAGGTTCCGCTTTTCACTCCGTGGGAAACAAGGGCCGTGGTCTCTATCCTGTATGTGCGTGACTTGCTGTGGAGGAAGCCTGAATCTTCGAAACCACCTTCGTGGCTTTCGATGGCCTGAATCATCTCTTCTGGCAGGATTTCGTTGTAATTCATACCAAGTGGACTATCTTTCATACCAAGGATCTTCATGGCCGATTTGTTTATGAATGAGATTTCACCCTTGGCTCCAACAAGCAGGAGACCCTCGCGCAGGGAGTCCGATATGGATTGGAACTCCGCCTGGTTCTTCTGAAGCTCCTTCTGCTGCGTCGATATGTCTATCTTTTGGTCCCATATCTTTGCAAGAAGCGGGCGTATCTCCTTGTATTCGCTCGAAGGGTCCGGAGTCTCTATGTCTATCTCGTTCAAAGGTTTCACGATTCGTATGGAAAGAAGCCTTGCAATCACAGCCGCAAGCACTATGGACAGCATGGCGACGAGGATTATCTCGAACCTCATTTCGAATATCGTGTCACCAAACGTCATCATGGTCGTGGTCGCGACTATGACCGTTCCGTCCAAAAGGCTTCGTCCTGCCATGATGAGCTCACCGAACATGAACGGCGTGTGCGTGCTTATTATTTGGTTGTGGTCCTGAACGACCTCGGACAGGAACGCAACGATTGCATTGTGGTCGGACACAAGATACCAGACATCGTCCGACGAGTCGTTGAGGATCTTTCCAGTAGGAGAGATTATCGTGATCCTGTAGTCGTGAGTGTTGAACCTTTCGACGAACTCCTCTCCACCGACCACATAGCCGTTTGAGACTATATCCACCACTTCCCTAAGAAGCATCTCCTGCCTGCCCGTAAGGACCTTTGAGGTCGCGGACACCGTGAGCAGCACGGACACCGTCATGATGACGAGCATTGCAAAAAGAAGCGACCACATGAGTCTCTTGGTCATGCTTCAAGGAACCTGTATCCTATTCCGCGGACCGTTTGGATGTACTGCGAGCACGGCCCCAGCTTTGTCCTGAGAGTGCCAATGTGCACGTCCACCGTCCTTGATTCCTCGGCCTTCTCCTGACCCCATATCGTCCTGAATATCTCCTCGCGGGAGAACAGGATACCTGCATTGGAAATCAGAAGCCTAAGCAGCTCGTACTCCCTTCCTGTGAGCTTGAGTGGGCTGCCGTCAAGGTATGCGCAGTGGGCCTTCTCGTCCAACGAAAGCCTTCCAATCTCGAACGACGTGCGCTTGTCCTCCTTGGGGGCGCATCTTCGCAGCACGGCCTTCACCCTTGAAATCATCTCCATCATACCAAACGGCTTGCACAGGTAGTCGTCCGCACCGTCGTCAAGACCGATGACCTTGTCGTATTCCGTTCCTCGCGCCGTTGCGATTATCACAGGTATGTCCTGGAACCTCTCGTTTGATCTTATCTTCTTGAGAATTGATATCCCATCCTCGCCGGGCAGGTTCAGATCCAGCATGATGAGGCTTGGAATCTCCTTGTCAAGTGCATCCCACAGAGCCTTGCCGTCTTCAAGCCCCTTTGCTTCGAAGCCCGATGCCTTTAGGCTGTAGACCATCATTCCCTGTATGGATTTGTCGTCCTCTACGCAGTAGATCATCTAAGGCCTCCTTTCCGTTCGTTCCTTCCCATAATTCTATATTAACGCGTGCGTGTGTGTAAAGTTTTGGACTGCTCTTTGCCAAATCCAAACCAAAATCATATCAAATCTGTGTTTTTTTTATGGTTTTATCGCGTTTTTTTCGCACTTTTGAAAAGAACTATAAAAAATTGTAAGGATTTTGTAAAAAAATTGTTGCGAAATGCAGGAACGTGGTTTACAGTTTAAGAGAATCACACGAGGAGTCCTGCATTCTGCAGGTTCCCCACAGTATATTCAAAAGGAGAAAAACGAATGCGTAAATCAATCATCGCTTTGGTTGTCGTCGCTCTCATAGCGGTCGCAGTTCCTACATCACTCTTCGCTGCAATCAGCGGAGCACCTTTGAAGCAATATGAATGCCCGTTCCTTCTCACTTCCGGTGGACAGGGTGCCGGCTCCAAGATGCTCAGACTTCTTGTGAACCAGTCCAAGAAATTCACTCTTGGAACTGATTTCTTCCTTGAGGACGAGACCCCTGCAAGATATGACTACATCGACAGCGGCAAGTACAAGGCCCTCGTAGTCGTCATGTCCGTTACAGAGAAGGGACTTGGTGCTTCCGGAATTACGATCGAGGACGAAATTGGATACCTCAAGAAGGTCGTAGAGAAGGCTCAGGCACAGAACATGCCAATCATTGCAGTCTCCATGGAGAAGGATGCCCGCAGCACGATCAAGACCAACGGAAACGAAAGGGTCATCGACACCATCTGTCCAAACGCAGACTGGATCATCACCATTGCTGACAACAACACGGACGGCAGATTCACAGAGCTTGGCAAGCAGTACAACATCCCTGTGACGATCATCGACAAGCCTCTTGAGCTCGTCAAGGTCCTTCCGGACATCTTCGTAAAGTAATCTTTGTAACATAAGTTAGAACAAACAATTAGGAGATATTGAATGTCAGTAACAGCCTTGACGTTTATTCTGCTCCTCATAATGATTGCATCATTCGTGTTGAGCAGCATCAAGCTTAAATCACCGGACATCTCCATGGTCGTGGCGGCAATCGTGATAGCCGTAGTGGGTATGTTCATGTTCCCGGATCTTGGAAGTCCTGTGATGTACCTCGTTGAAGGTCTGTTCGTGAACCTGGACCTTGCAATGCTGTTCATAGCAGCATCCATCTTCGTGAACATCTATTCGTATTCAGGTGCGGTTTCCACAATCACAAGGGGGATCGTAGAGAAGATAAGCAACAAGTGGCTCCTCATCACCATCATGGGCGTACTCATGCTCATCCCTGGTGCCCTCACAGGTGCAGGAAGCGTTGCAATCTTCGTTCTTGGCGGACTTGTGAACACAGTTCTCGAATCCCTTGGCGTATCCAAGAGAAAGAGAACGGTCTTCATATTCTTCTTCGCCATCCTCTCCGCAGCGGCACCACCAATCAACCTTTGGACCATGCTCATGACGGCACAGGCCAACATGCCTTACGTTGGATTCACATGGCTTCTTCTGGTTCCAATCTGCATAGCCGGTGCAATCTGCATCGTATACGTAGGTTGGGGTGCAAAGCCTGAGCCAAAGGAAGAGACGCTCAAGAAGCTTCCTGAGAGGACCGAGGGCATGACATGGTGGAGAATCCTCCTTCCTGTCGCAACGATCATCGTCCTCTTCGTGCTCGCCCTCGTGGCACCTTGGAACCTTCCAGTCCTTGGACTTCCACTCATGTTCGTCATAGCTGCAATCGTGGCTCTTCTCTGCAACCCAAAGAAGACCACAGGCAAGCAGTACCTTGGAATCCTGGACGACACTATGGAACAGGTGTTCCCACTTGTCGCCAACGTCCTTTCCATTGGAGTCCTTCAGAGCGCAATGGCCGCAACAGGTGTCAGAGGCCTCATTGGAAGCACATGCGTAGGTCTTCCTCTCGTGCTTATCTACTGCCTTATCCTGTTCATTGGCCCAATCTGTCAGGGATGCTTCAACTACGGTTGTTCCGTCGTCCTTGGTGGACCGCTCATCTTCATGTTCAACACGCTTGGTATGGACGTCACCGTCATATGTGCAGCCCTTTCGCTCATATTCCCAATCGGCGACTGCCTTCCACCTTCGCGTATCGTTGGACGTCTGGCATGTGAAGAGACCGGCTACACGGATTCCTATCTTGGATTCCTCAAGTCCGCTCTTGTTCCAATCCTTGCGATTGGTCTCATAGCAGTCTTGATGATCGTCAAGCCGCTCTGGTTCACATTCTTGTATTAAGGAGGCCAAAGTATGGTATTTCTAGAGAATCTTATACACATTCTTTACTTCGTCATGGCAGGCCTCATTGGACTCAGCATGGTCAAGAGCCTTTTCAAGAGGAAGAAGAACGGTTCGATAGTCTTCGACATCATGTATGCCTACTGTCTCATCCCGTTCCTCCTTCGCGTCCTTTACATCAAGTGAGGTAGAACATGGAAGCAACAAAGAAAAGGTTCATACTTAAGATTGCAATTCTGGTCGTGATGCTGGTCTTCGCAGCCATAGCCGGCGTGAAGTTCTGGCAGCTCAGACACTACAAGGAGACCATCGTCCTTTCTGAGGACATCACTGACGTGAAGTGGCTCTCCGACTACTGCCCATCGCTCAAGGATACATGGCTTGATACGCCTGTCTTCATTGCAGACTCCGGCGTAGAGGGCGGCACGGTGTTCATCAATGGATGTCCTCACCCATATGAGCCTGCATCCACAATGGCTGCACTCCTCATGCTTGAGAACATCAAGGTCGAGAAGGGTAAGGTCATCATCGTTCCAAGAGCCAACTACTCAGGTTCTACAGAAGGTATGGTCGGTGATGCATATCCAAGGTTCTTCACCGTTGAGACGGAGTGGGGCGGTCAGACGTTCCGCATTGGCGACAGATACACCAACCCTCTCGACCAGTGGCCGGATCCATTCACCTATGTGAACTACCCATCAGGTCAGAACCTTGCATACCAGGATATCAGAAACCTCAACAGGACATATCCTGGCCGTGAGAATGGAACAATCACCGAGCGTGCTGCATATGCAATCATGGAGATCATCAGACAGGAAGATGTCGATATCGCCATTGACATGCACGAGGCCGAGATCCTCTATCCAGTTACAAGCACATACGTTGCACCTGCAAAGGTTCTGGATAGGGAGAAGTTCCTTGAGACCGGAGTCATGGAGTACATCGAGCCAGAGAGGAACTCCCTCGACGTGGCTATGATGGCAGCCATGAACATTGACCAGTTCTTCATGAAGTGTGCAGCTTCTCCAAACACGCTCCACGGCCTTAGCCACAGAGAATGGGCCGACTGGTCGGATGCCATGACGTTCCTTATGGAGACACCTGAGATCTTCATCGACAAGATCACCGGACCTAGAACGGAGGCCCTCCTCTACGAAGGCAAGGACGAGTTCCTCCAGAACGTCACGGACAAGGGTCTTACGTACTTCCCATACGACATGGAGTTTGGAACTCCAATGTGGTACAGGACAGCCCGTCACCTCTCCGGAGCAATGGAGATCATCAACTGGGCGGCTCTGTTCTATGACGATGTCGAATGCATCGTTTCATGGCCTCTCTACGAAGAGATGGCGGAGATCGAGGATCAGGGAATCGATTCAATTGGATACTTCCTCAAGAATCCTGATGCTCCAGAGAACGAAGCCAGCAGATTCGTACTCTACCACAAGCCTGTGGAGAATTAAAAACTTGTATTCTTGCACCCTTTGGTTGGCATTTGGCCGACTAAGGGTGCATCTTTGAAAAAAGAAGGAGAAAAACGTATGAAGAAATTTTTCTTGGTTCTAACCGTTGCACTGCTTGTCGCAGTTGGAACGCTTGGAGCTTGTACGATCTTCGCAGTAGGCAAGGGCGCCACGGTCGATGGCTCCACCATGTCCACACATTCCTGCGATTCGACAAGCGACGACCTCCGTGTTTGGCTCATCCCAAGCATGCCGGCAGGTACTGAGCGCGACGTCGTCCTCGACGGACGTGCTGGCGCCGACTATTCGCAGTTCCCAGCTGTCAAGGACTATGGTAAGAACGGAATGGTCCTTGATACCTATACGACAGAAAGGGATACGAACAGATACATCCACGCAATGTATTCCTTCATGAACGACAAGGGCCTTGCAATGGGCGAGTCCACATGTTCCTACGACAGAAACAGCGAACAGGGAAAGCTCGTCAAGAAGGCCTTTGCAAACAGAGAAGGCATCTACGACTGCTACATGCTCCAGGACATAGCTCTTGAGAACTGCAACACAGCACGTGAAGCGGTCGAGTTCATGGGCAAGCTCGTAACCGAGTACGGCTGGAACGGCAGTGCTGAGTGTATCGACATCTGCGACGGAAACGAAGCATGGGTATTCGAAGTCTACGGTGCAAACTACTGGGTTGCAGCAAGGGTTCCAGATGACATGATCTTCGTGGCTGCAAACAGAGCAAGGATCAACTTCTTCGTCGAAGACGATCCAGACAACTACCTCTATGCTCCTGGCATTAAGGAATTTGCAATAGAGAACGGACTCTGGGACGGCGAAGGCGACTTCATCCCTTGCTACACATTCGCTCCATATCCATACAGACCATACTCGACAAGAAGGGAATGGGTTGCAATGATGACACTCGACCCAACCCTCAACCTTGATCCGGAAGAGAAGGACACGGACCGCAACTGGCCTTGCTTCGTCAAGCCTCAGAACAAGGTCTCCGTCCAGGATATCTTCGATCTCTATGGAAACTACTATCAGGGCACAGAGTACGACACGACCAAGTCCATTTGGGCTGGCCAGTTCGGCGATCCTCTCAACCCAGCACAGGACTGGACACAGAGAGCCATCAACAGCTACCGCTGCACATACGTCCAGATTGCAAACGTAAAGGCATGGCTTCCTGAAGAGGCAAGATGTCTCGTATGGTTCGGATGGGGCGCACAGTCCTGCACGTACCTCACACCGCTCTTCGGTTCACAGCTCTCACTTCCTGAGCACTTCGGCCGTGGATTCAGAAGCGAATACGACGAGAACTCCGGTTGGTGGAACAACGTCCTCGTACAGCAGCTTGCAAGAATCAACTACACAGCTGCAATCGAAGACATCAAGGCCGCTAGGGACCAGAAGATGCTCGACCAGTACGACATCACATTTGCAATCCAGAATCAGGCTGCAAAGATGATAAAGAACGGTCAGAAGGAAGCCGCTCTTGAGCTTCTCACGACATATTCCAACCAGCAGGCCAATATGTGGTTCGAGACATACGAAGATCTTGCAAAGACCCTCATCTCCAACTACATGCTCGGTGCGGTCAAGGGTTCGACATGGGGCATTCCATATACCGATTTCTGGAACGATCTTTCAGCATCGGAATGGGGCCAGTACAAATAATAGGAGGATTGTAGAATGAAGAAAGTGTTTTTGACGGTTCTGGTGGTCCTCCTTGTGGCAATCCAGAGCGTGGCTGCATGTACCATATTTGCAGTTGGAAAGAATGCAACGGTCGATGGTTCGACCATGACGAGCCACACATGTGACTCCAACTCCGATGACGTCAGAATCTGGCTCATCCCATCCATGGAAGCAGGCACTGAGAGAGACGTCGTCGTATCCGGTAGAAAGGATGCCGACTACTCACAGTTCCCAGCGGTCAAGGACTACGGTGCAAACGGCATCGTCCTCGATTCCTATATCAACGAAAAGGCCACCAACCAGTACGTCCACGCAATGTACTCCTTCATCAACGACAAGGGTCTTGCAATGGGCGAATCCACATGTGTCTACGACTGGTCCGCTGAAAAGAGCAAGCCTGTCAGAGAGTGGATGAGCAAGAGCGAAGGCATCTGGGACTGCTACATGCTCCAGGATGCTGTTCTTGAGAACTGCTCTACAGCCCGTGAAGCAATTGCATTCATGGCCGAGAAGATCGAGAACGACGGTTGGAACGGATTCTGCGAATGCATCAACCTCACAGACGGAAACGAAACGTGGGTCTTCGAAGTCTACGGCGGAACCGCTTGGGTTGCAATGAGAGTTCCAGATGACTGCGTATTCGTAGCTGCAAACCGCGCTAGGATCGACTACCTCATCGAGGACGACCCAGACAACTGCCAGTACAACCCAAACATCAAGCAGATTGCCATAGAGAACGGACTTTGGGACGGTGAAGGCGAGTTCAGACCAAACGATGTATTCTGTCCAAATGCAGTCGAGAACATGGGATGCACGCTCAGAGAGTGGAGAGCAATCACACTCCTGAACCCAGAGCTCTACGGCGACCTCGATCCATGGGGGGATCCAGACGACTACCCATTGTTCGTCAAGCCTGACCACCTCCTCACAGTCGACGACATCCATCGCTTCTGCTCCGACTACTATGCCGGAACGCAGTTCGACCTTTCCCGCACAGCCGATGCCGGCGACTTTGGCAACGTCCTCAGCAACTACCACAACAGCCTCAAGAAGGCCACAAGGGAAGGTGTTGCAAGACCAATCAACATGTTCCGTGCAACATACGTCCAGATCTCCCAGATCAAGGCATACCTCCCAGAAGAGGCAAGATGTCTCGTTTGGATGGGTTGGGGCGCACCAAGCACAACATACCTCACACCTGTGTTCGCATCTGCAACGGAGCTTCCTGAGCACTTTGGACGCGGCGTGAGAACCGAGTACGATGAGAAGTCCGGTTTCTGGAACACAGTCAACGTACAGCAGCTTTCAACAATCAACTACCGCTCCGCTATCGAGGACATAAAGGAAGTCAGAGATCCTAAGATGGCTTCCGTCTACGAGCAGACCGCAGTTGCACAGGAAGTTGCAGCTTCCATGATCAATGCAGGACAGAAGGACCTTGCAGTCAAGTATCTTACAGGCTACACCGCAGCGGTCGCAAACGACTGGTTCGATACATACCAGGCACTTGGTGACAAGCTCCTTGCAAAGTACATGTTCGGAAACGTCAACATGAAGGTCCCTGCAAGATCCGACTGGTGGAAGAACATAGTATTCGAGACTGTCAGCAACAACCTCAGACCAGAGGAAGTTTGATCATTCATGAGGGGCTGAAAGGCCCCTCGACGATTCAGGTATCCCAAAGGCCGGCCTTGTTGCGGTTGGTCTGCAAGAATGTTGATTTTGCAAGAAGACTGGTCTGCGGAATGGTTGGCCCAAGGGAATCGGTTTGAAGAAATCGTTATAAGGAACAGATGATGAAGAAAAGCAGATTTTTGGTATTGGCGGCCTTCGTGGTCATGGCATTGACCCTTGTTGGCTGCGCTTCTTCCATCTCCGGCGAGCCAATGAAGGCTCAGGACACATACGAGATAGTTGGCTACAACTACGTCTTCACCCTTGATGGAAACAAGGTGGAGGTGAACTATGTGGACTGGTATGGAGACGAAGAGATAAAGGGCATGGAGGAAGCCTTCAAGGCAATGGTTCCAAAGGCACGCAGCGTAGAAAGCCCTGTTTCAGGCACGATAGTCGTGACTGCAAAGAACAATCTCACGCTTGATGAGTTCGCGTCCTTCGTAGAGGGGGCAAAGGAACTCGTATACAACCAGATTTTCTAATGGATTCACCAATGGGTTTTCTAATGGATTTTGCATCCTTTGGAGAAATCCTTTTTGAAAGGGAGTTTGATTGGCGTCCCTGAGAGGTCTTGGATGCCAATTGAATCATAGAAAAGCACAAAAGGAGTGTTTTATGAAGAAAATCGTCATTACTGCATTGCTTATTGCATGTATTGCCGTACAGAGCGTCTTCGCCTGCTTCATCACTGGAGTGGGAAGACTCGCCTCCGCTGATGGTTCAACCATGACGTCACATACGTGTGACAGTGCCAGCGATGATCTTAGACTTTGGCTCATCCCTTCAATGGCTGAGGGAACGGAGCGTGAAGTCGTCGTTGATGGAAGAAAGGATGCAGACTTCTCCAACTTCCCGGAAGTCAAGGACTACGGTGCAAGGGGAATCGTCCTCGATTCATACATCAATGACAAGGATACATACCAGTATCTCCATGCAATGTATTCATTTGCAAACGAAAAGGGTGTCACGATGAACGAGTCCACATGTGGTTGGACCAAGGCTCAGAGAGAGACCCTTGCTGCATACGAAGGAATCTGGGACTGCTACATGCTCCAGGATGCCGCCCTTGAGAACGCCGCAACCGCAAAGGAAGCCATCGATTTCATGGGTTCCAAGATTACGGAGCAGGGTTGGAACGGTTGGCCTGAGTGTATAGTCGTTGCCGACGGAACCGACGTTTGGGTATTCGAGGCATACGGTGGACACATGTGGTGTGCATTCAAGCTTCCTGACGACGCATTCTTCTTCTGCGCAAACCGCTGTAGGATCGATTTCTGGGAAGAGGATTCCGATACATACCTTTCCGCTCCAAACATGAAGGAGTTCGCTCTTGAGACCGGACTTTGGAACGGCGAAGGCGAGTTCAGACCATGTCAGGTCTTCGCAGCTGGAAACTACTCCTTCAACTGCATTGGAAGAGAGTGGAGAGTCCTCGTGACGCTCGAAAGCGACTACACGGCTGATGTCATTGGAAAGGACGAGCTTGCATACTGCGAGACTCCAGACGACACATTCCCACTTTACTTCACACCATACGAGAAGATTACGGTTGGAACGATTGCAAGGATCTGTTCAGACAACTACGAAGGAACAAAGTACGACGGAACCAAGTCCGCATACGCAGGCATGCACGGCAACGTCCTCTCCGTTCCATACGAGTACAGACCAACCAACGTCCCACAGTGCACATACTTCCAGATCTCCAACGTCAAGGCATGGCTTCCTGAAGAGGCAAGATGTCTCGTTTGGTTCGGCTGGGGTGCACCAAGCACAACATACCTCACACCTGTCTTCGCTTCACAGACGGAGCTTGCACCTCACTTTGGCGTAGGAACAAGGTATGAGTACGATCCAAATTCAGGTTGGTGGAACGAGGCCCTTGTCCAGACGGCTGCAACGCTCAACTATGCCGATGCCATCGAAGTCATCAAGTCCGTCAGAGACCCTCTCATGGAGGCTCAGTACGAAGCCACGTTCGCAATCCAGAACCAGGCTGCAAAGATGATCAAGAACGGTCAGCGCGACGAGGCCATCAAGCTTCTCACGACCTATGCGAACTATCAGGCCGAGATGTGGTTCGACCTCTACGGAGACCTCTCCGAAGAGCTTCTTGCCAGATACGTCGTTGGTAGAGTCAACATGAAGTCCTCTCCAGCTCTCCATCAGGATTGGTGGAAGGAAGTCGTGTCAGCTGTTTCAGCTCTTGACAAGTAGGTTTGGGAGAAAGACGTAAATGAAAAGAGCAAAGATAACAACAATTCTTGCAATCCTTCTGGTTGCGCTTTGTCTTGCATCATGCTCCACAACTTGGAAGAAGACCCAGGGTCTCAACGCTGAGGTAGCGTATCGCCTTGTAGGCTATGACTATATCTTCAGCCTCGACGGCAACGAAGTCACTTTCAAGTACGTGGATGCAGTTGGAGACGATGAAGTCCCTGTAATAGCTGCGGCCCTCATGGGAGTACTCCCTGGCGCCGTTGGATACGAAGCTCCAATTGGTGGAACCATTGTCCTCAAGGCAAAGGCCAACCTCACGGAGGTTCAGTTCAACGAGTTCGTAGCTGCCGCTGAAAAGCTTATCTACGATACCATCTATTGATTTGACTTTGCACGGCATGCTTGGTTTCGTTTGTAGTTTCATTCCGATTCCAGGTGTGCCGTGCATTCCTATTGCAAAATGTGGTAGTATGAGGTGTTGGCTTTTGCCGGCACCTCTATTGTTTTTGCTTGGTATGGCTTGCTTATGGTGATAGTTTTCATTTTGGCGGCGGTGCTTCTCGTCCTTGGTTTGGTCGAGGCCCGCAGACACAGAAAGAACCTGAACGATGTCCCAATAAGGATCCTTGTAAACGGAACACGGGGCAAGACCACGCTTGCAAGACTTCTTATCGCCAGCCTCAATGCACAAGGCATACGCACGATGGGCCGCACAACAGGCTCCGAGGCCACCATCATATACCCCGATGGCTCAGTGAAGCCAATCGTCCGCAAACGCCGCGCACGTGTATATGAACTGGTTCCTTTCTTCAAGGAGGTCTCGTTGGAGTCTTCACGGGGTGTTGCAAGCGGCATGGGGCCCGTTCAGTGCGTGGTTGTGGAGTGCATGGCCCTCCAAGCTGAGAACCAGAAGGCTTTCCGCGACTGGCTTGTAAAGCCAACCCACGTGTTCATCACGAACACATACGTGGACCATGTACCTGAGATGGGTTCTACGAGGGAAAGCACGGCGCAGGTTTTGGGTTTGAGCGTGCCTAAGGGCGTGCCGGTGTACGTCTCGGATTCATTCTACGACGGGCTTGATGCAAGGGTGGTGCATGTGGATGGTGTTGGATGCTCCGGTTCATGCGATGTTCTGCCAGAGGATTCCCGGATTCATCCTTCGTGCATGGCAATGGCGTGGGCGTTCCTCAAGGACATGGGGTTTGGAATCGAAACGCTTCAGGCCGGTGTTTCGGCGTTCGTCCCTGACAAAGGCCTTCTTGAGCCGTTTGCTCTGCATGGTGGAGGTGTTTTCGTTCCAAGCTTCAGCGTCAATGACGAGACCTGCATGGAGGAGACCATACGCAAATGGAGCTCTTCATGTGAAGGGAAGGTCAACGTCGTGTTCAACAGCCGAAAGGATAGAGAACATAGAATCATGTTGTTCAGGAACGTGTTGTCCCATGTGGGTGATTTGGTCAATGATGTCCTGATAATTGGTGATTATCCAAAAAAAGTGGCATTCTACATTGGACATGGTGCTGTTCCATGTTCTGCAAAGGAAGTGTTTGAGAAGGTTTCTTCCAGCTCCAGCGCCGTTTTCGTAGGTCTTGGAAACATAAAGGGAGCCGGTGAGGAGCTTATTGGAAAGCTTCAAGGTTTTGATGGCGGCTGTGATAGTTGTGATGACGATGGCCGTGATGACGATGGTCGTGATGGTTGCGATGGAAAGGGGGCTGTATAATGCTTTTCGAATTGGTGTCGCTTAGCGTCGTACTAAGCCTTGTATGTACTGAGTTCACAGGACTTTTCGCTGGAGGCTTGGTCTCCGCCGGGTACTTTGCATACTACTTCCACGAACCGACAAGACTCGCTTCTACTCTTGTCGTTGCCGTTCTGATATGTCTTGTCGTGAAGCTGTTGCAACACGTCCTCATTCTGTATGGAAGAAGACGGTTTGCTTTGTCTTTGATTCTGTCTTTGGTAGCCGTATGGGCATTGGAGAAGACTTTCTTCCTCTATTCCGGAGTGTCTGTGGATGTTCGCGTCATAGGGTATATCATCCCCGGTCTCATTGCATCTGATATGGAGAAGCAGGGGGTTTTCAAGACGTTGGGAGTGCTTGCCGCCATAACGTTGGTAATAAGGCTCGTCGTGGTTCTTGGATTGTAGTTCTTTGGTTTTGTTTTTGGGTCTGGTATGCGTATAGGAAAAGCTTTTTTGATTGCTGCTTTGGTTGTTCTTGTGATTGGTACATGTCTTGTGTACTTTCTCGCCCAGAAGTCCGATTCCGACTACAAGGACCTCCAATATGCCGCCTCCCGGCGCATGGAGGAAGCCGAGGCGTTCTTGAAGGACCGCATTGTGTCCCTTGGAATTCCGTTCGAGGATACTGATTTGAATGGGACAGGTTTGATTGGGCCTGAGTTCACTGAGCTTACGTCCACACCTGGAGACGAGAAGGCCAAGAGATCGGCCTTGAATCCGTTGTTTGCAGCGGCTATGGTTCGCTATTTCCATGAGGCAGGTTTGGAGAAGGGAAGCGTCGTCGCCATTGGTGCAAGCGGATCCTTTCCGGGTTTCGTCATTGCCGTGCTTACCGCCGCAACGGAGATGGAGCTTGATGCAAGGCTCATAGTCTCATGCGGTGCAAGCATGCATGGTGCAACACGGGTGCAGTACAACATATTCGATATAGTTGGCGACTTGCTTGATGCAGGTTTCATAGACTGCAATGTCCTTGCCGTATCACCAGGCAGTGCAAACGACAAGGGTGGTGGTGTGTTCGAGGACTTCCTTTATTTTGGAAGTGCTGAACTTTCCGTTGATTTGTGCAAGGCCGCTTCCGCTAGGTTGGGTGCAGAGTTCATCTATTACGATGACCTAGCTCAGAACATAGCGCATAGAAAAGAGCTCTATGGTGATGATGTAGACCTCTTTGTGAACATAGGAGGTGCAGCAGTCAACGAGGGTACGAGCTCCTACTCACTGGCGTTCCCACAGGGTTTGGTTATGCCGGACCAAGCCCCTGAAGCTCCTTCCTCTCCAACTCGTGGATTGAACTATGAATTCTCCTCCACAGGTGTTCCTGTCATTAATCTCTTGAACGTGAAGCTCCTATGTCAGGAGAATGGAATAGCCTTCGACCCAGTTCCTTTGCCTTCCGTGTCCTCGTTTGATTCCTTCGATTGGCCAGGACTTCAGACGGTTTCATATAACAAGTTCATTGCTTTTGGAACGCTTTTCGTCGCATTTGGCGTGCTTGTTACAGGGGTTGTTGTCGATGTGAGGAAGAGGAAAGCTTTGAAGGAGGGTTGCAAGTGAGGAGAATCCTTGGCATTGCCTGTTTTGTCCCTTTTGTGTTGTGCCTTCTTGTTGGGTGTGCATCTTCCTCTGGTGTTGTAGATGGTGACAATGTCGTCAATGGTGACGTTTTTTACAGTGATTGCAGGCCTCTGGTTGTTGGAATTGCATGGAGACAGGATGTGAAGAGTCCTGCTTTCATGCGGGTCGTCGATTACTTCTCATCCGCTGGCTTTGAAGTGGTTTCTTTAGGTCAAGTCACTTCTTCATCTCTTGAATACTACCCTGACGGGACTTTGGCGGATTCAAATGTCAACCTGGATTTTTCGTTGACCGAGGAGTGCGTGGAGGTTCTTAGGACTTGTTCTGTGGAAGTTCCTACTGGGGTTTCTGACGTGGATTTGATCGTATTCACAGGTGGTGAGGATATCTCCCCAACGCTGTATGGAAAACCTTTTGATTTGGATTCTTTGGACTTTTCCGACATGTACGTCTACAATGCAGAACGTGACGCTTCCGACTACCTTCTCATGCGCTACGCCTTGGACAACGATATCCAAGTTTTGGGGATATGTCGTGGAATGCAGATGCTTGCAATTGCAAGTGGCTATTGTTTGATAGAAGACCTACCAACGTACTATGCCTCAAACGGGGTGTCTGATGCTGTCATGCATAGGGCTGTAGATGAAGGCTATTCGTTCCATGAAGTCTTTGTCGAAAGTACTGACAGCCATGGTCTTTTTGATGAAGGTGAGGTTTTCATTGTTGCGTCTTCGCACCACCAAGCAGTGGATATGTTTGATATGTATTCAGACTCTGACTTGACTTCGTTCGTCTATTTCACCGCCTTCGACCGTCCTGAAGGTGTCCGCATTCCAGAAGTCATGGAACGCACGGACAAGACCTTTGCTGTTGGCATCCAGTTCCACCCTGAATACTTTGTGTACCACCCTGATGTGCCAGGCTACGAAGCCTCCTCCCTTTTCCTAGAAGGATTGAAGGATTCGCTGATGTGCTATTTCCAGCATTATTGAAAGATATATTGGGTTGGTTCAAATACTATGGAACCATTCTACTTGACTTTTTCAATGAACCAAGGCAGAATGCCTCCCGTTTGACAGATTATTGAGGATAGGATTGACCCGCCGGGGTTCTTCTTGTCGTGTATTAGGCCTGTGTTACACGAACACAGGCCTATTTTTTTGCTTTGAAGGAGGATTATCGTTTATGTACGAAGGCAAACCTTGCACGCTATTTGCGAAATATGCGGTTCCTCAGATGATAGGGCTGCTGTTCAATTCCGTCTATGTCATTGTTGATGGCATCTTCATCGGCAATCTTTTGGGTCGTGATGCGATGGCCGCCGCCGCTGTATCGGTGCCTTTCGTGGAGATTTTGATTGCACTTTCAATGGCGGTGGCATCTGGTGCAGGTGTTCTGATCTCCGGCCAGATCGCACGCGGAGAAAAGGAAAAGGCTCTGCAAACGTTCCATACGGCAATTCTTTGCGCTGCGGTTCTCAGTGGTTCAATCATTGTCCTTGGCAATGTTTTCATCCATCCGCTTGCAGAACTTCTAGGTTCAACTCCGCAGATTCATGATGAAGCCGTCAGCTATCTATGGTACATCGTGACTTTTTCGCCGTTTCTGATGTTCAGTTTTCTGCTGGGAGGTATTGTCCGAAACGATGGATGTCCAAAGCTTGCGATGATTGCATTGGCCACTGGATCTGTTTCCAATATCATTCTGGACTACGTTTTCATGTATCCATTGGACATGGGAATTGCAGGAGCGGCCCTTGCAACGGCGATCGGCCCCGTCTTCAGTGTGCTGATTCTCCTCCCTCATTTCCTGTTGAAGAGGGGGAACCTCCATTTCGCGAAAACGCGCATCAGCTTTCATGATACCAAATACATTCTCACGCTGGGTTTTCCCTCTTTCATCATGGAGTTCACGATTGGTATCGTGACGTTCGTCTACAACTTTGCCATTGTTAAGAACGGCTATGGCGAGATTGGTCTTGCTGCTTACCTCGTCATAGGTTACCTTATGCTCATAATCCTTACCCTGTTTTTGGGGATGGCGGAAGGCCTACAGCCTGTGTTCAGTTACTTCGCAGGTTCCTGTGAGGAAAAACGCGGACAGGATATGCGCCGGTTTTCCGTAAAGGTATTCCTAGGCCTCGGCATAGTGTGCTATTCGTTGATCGTCCTGTTTTCACGCAATTTCTACTTCATTTTCAATCCAAACGACTTGGAGCTGATCGACTTTGCATCAAGCAGAAGCACCCCTTACTTCTGCGGTTTCTTTCTTGCTGGATACAACATTCTGATGATTTCCTACTGGCAGTCCGTACAGAATACGAAAAGCGCACTTGCTGTTTCTCTGTCGCGTAGCATTGTGTGGCCCATCGTTTTGACCATGCTTCTTCCGTTGCTTTTTGGAAGCGAAGTGATTTGGCTATGCCATTCTCTGAGCGAAGCACTCACCGCCTGTACGGCTTTTGTTCTACTAGCATGGCGAAAAAGTTGAAATGGATATCATTGCAATATGGTATGATGAACCCAACCCGCTTCATTGAAGGAAGGATGAACCATGTTCAGACCAATAAGAAGAAAGAAAAACGATATTGGCATAGAGGCCGCAGAACAGCTTCTGATTCGTTGTCGCCGTGGTGTTCTGGCTGTAAATGGGGTCGAAGGATACCCCTATGCCATACCAATCAATTTCTACTTTGACAAAGAGAACCGGAGGATATATTTCCACGGTGCAAAATCCGGCCATAAGATCGATGCCCTCCGAGCCTGCGACAAAGTGTGCTTCACCGTATATGGTGATGAAACCATAAAGGAAGAGGAGTGGGCGCCGTTTGTACGGAGTGCCGTTGTGTTCGGCAGATGCCGTCTTATGGAAAACGGCAGGGATTCCATGGAACGTTTCAAACAGCTTGCCATGAAATACTACCCAAATGAGCAGCTTGCAGACGATGAAATCGCAAAGGCAGGGAAAGCCGCTCAGCTTTTTGAAATCGAGATAGAACATCTCAGTGGCAAGGAAGTTCAGGAGAAGTAGGCTTGCCTTGACATGGATGTGCTATATGCAGCTTGGTTCTGGATTATCCGCTCCATGAAGCGATTTCAATTAGCGGAGGTCTTGGCTGGTATAGCTTGGCAGGTGTAACGATCAGCAACCAGGCCGGTGCCTCAGTCGGGAGCGTCGCTTTCCTAAGCAATCTCATGAGGGAGATAGCGTCGTTCATTTTCATTCCGTTCACCGCTAGGCATTTCAACTGCTACACCTGTATAGCCATTGCCGGTGCGACCAGCGAAGACACCACATTGCCTATGATCATGCGCTATACAGATGCAGAAACCGCTGTCTTCTCCGTTATCAATGGAGTGATATGTTCAACGTATGTCCCAGTGTTGTTCTCCATCTGCTACTAAACAGTCCCTTCCTGTTTGCTTTTGCAATTCATGACCTAATCCGATGACTTTGCTGGTTCGTCCATTGAAGCTGCTTTTCATTGCACTACGACAAACCTTTGGTTCTTTGTCTTTGGTTTTTCAGGAATGGTACATCTTAGAATTCCATCGTTCATCATTGGTTGTATGTACTTGGACATGATGTGATAGCGTGTCATTCCTGAGAAATCCACAAGTTCCTGTCGTGTCCTTGGAGTTCTGCAGAACTCTACTATTTGCTGTTCCAACGTAATCCTTTTGCTCTTTGTCGTGATGTCCTGTGTGTTCTTCCCGTAACCCGGAGTTTCTTCATGTACTTCGTCTGCAGCTGTCAGTTCGTTGTATATTTTGTTCCTGAATACGACCTTGAATTCTCCTCTTCTTTGGCTGAACTCTGGTCTTGGAAGTCCTGCATTGCGCATCTCCGAAATCATTGTTGGAATGCCGGAGTATCGGTTCTCTGTGATTCTGAGAAGTTCAAGCATATTGGCAAGTATTGGGTTGCGTGTTTCCAATCTTGATTTTCCAAGTTCCTCGACTGCAACATGCCCATACAGTTCTCCACTGCTTTTTATCTCTATGCGGTCTCTGTACATTTCTATTGAGATTGGGGTGTTCTCTGTATAGATGCTGTAATCCCTATGTACCAATGCGTTGAGAATCGCCTCCCTTATTGCGGCAATTGGGTATTCGCTTCTATCCCGTCTTCTGCCGTTCTTGTCTATGATGGTCATGTTCCTGCTGTTTCGTTTTACGAAGTCCACTGCATCTTCCAGCATTTCAGGTATTGCTCCAGTCAACCGTTTGTTGTCTATGAACCTTTCTTCAAACGGACCTGTATTTCCAATTTCAGTTCCTGACAATGAGACTGCAGTTATGCTGAGCTGTGGGAAATATGCCTGTGGATATACAGAGAACACCATTATTCCAGCAAGAGTGGGTTTTCCGTTGCGTGTAACTCCCATGAGTTCCAATATGTCATCATCGCCAACGTTCTCTCTTAGATTGCGCCTGTCTTCTTTGACTGCATTCAGGTACTTTGTAAGTCTTTCCTTGTTGAAGAGCTTCGTATCTGCATTGCCTATGGTTCTCAGTTCGTTTCTTTCCTGCCTTCTAAAAGCTTCATAGCTGTAGATTTCATATTGGGTCATTTGTCTGTCTCCGTCTCCAACCCTTACGAAAGAACCTTTTGCAATGCCTGTTCCAGCGTAGTAGACGGGGCGGTTTGATGTCTCAGCCCCTGGAATCTCGGCGCAGACAATGGTTTTCCCTTGGATTTCACACATCGTGATTACTGCTCTTACGGGAGGCTCCATCTGTAGACAGTTCTCCATTATCTTGCGTTGCACATCGTCTGCATCATAGACCCCAACGATTTCAAAGTTTGGTTTGTCAGAGATTCCAAAGACAATTATGCCTCCAGAATCTTGGTTTGAGAACGATGACAGCGTATCGTGGATATGTCTTGGAAAGTCTACATGGGCAGACTTCAGTTCCATTGTCTGTTTTTCCGCTTTGAAGTGTTGTATATCAGAAACCAGTTGTATCAATTCTTCAGTCTGCATTTTGACAACTCCTTTTGGCAAATATGTCTTAATTATAGAAACTTTATTGTCAAAATCAAGAAATTTGGCAACTTTATTGCTGAAATTAATTTTTTTGACAAGTTTAAATGAGTACAAGTCCTTGGTATGAACAGCAAACACATGCAAACACAGAAAAATGTCAAAAAAAAGGTTGAAAATGTGCTGGGGGGGGGTAGAATCAAATGCAGTTTGATTTCTTTGGGATTTGGAGGCTTTGGAATGAAGATAATCGATGTATATGGTGTAGGTGGCTGCGGAAAAAGCAGTACCTTGCTCATACTCAGAGGCTTGCCGGGTTTCTCGACAGTGAAGGAGTATCGTTCTGTTGGTTGCAGCTATGATGTTGTCGGCCTGTATAAATACTCTGAAGGCTCAAGGGAATACATTTTTGTTGTTTCCTCATGTGGGGATTCCATCGAAGGGCAGAATGCGGCGTTCGATCTTTACGAAGGGATTAAAGGCGAATACAAGGTTGATGCGATAATCGTGGCGGGACGTACAAGAGGGGCTACTGGAGGAAACTTGCATGAACATTCCAAGAATCTTAGCTCCCCATTGTATTTCTACAGTAAAGGATACATCCACTATGACTCTTCAGAACTGGAGCTTTCAGAAGATGAAAAGAATGCTCTTTTCGAGAGCATGAATGAAAGGGAAGCCAAGAATATCCTTGAGTTGGCAATTTGTTGAATGGAGGCTTGAATATGAAAAGACTATTGCTTGTTCTATTTGTTTTTCTTGCATGTTTTGTTTTGTTTGCAGGGACTCTGAGTGGAGATATGGTTGATGCTTATTTCAATCAATGTAATCTTCCCTTCCTTTATAGTAATTATTGGAGAATGAACTATTATAGGGATGATTTTGGCGAAGAGACCGAAGACGCCTACGTTTTTTATTTGGGCTCTGGAACATATACTACTGATTCGTCTACATCGGCTTCTGATTTTTACTACATAATAACCGATGACGAAGATGGTATTTCTTTTTATCTACTATCATCGTTTCTTGGTAGCAATCTTGCGGATGGAAGTCTAAAAGGTACCTTTGAAATTGCTTATAAAGTTGGTTCTAAAACTGTTAGAACCAATGGTGTATTGGAAACAAAGAAAGTGGTTTTTGCTTCGGCTGAAGATTCTCAGGCCTTTAGAGATATATTGAAAAACCCTTCAGGTGTCAAAGTTGTTATAACTCAGGATGGCACTGTTTTCGAGAGTAAAAAATTCAATCTTGGTACCATTGATACGTCTTCCTATTATGAAAACTGGAAGAACGCTTTTACCTATACAGTTTCTTATGATGCAAATGGGGGATCTGGAAAGGTCAAAGGACAAGTTGTTCTGAAAGGAGAAACTTCTTTAATTACAGATGGATCCTCTCTCTCAAGAAGTAAGTATGAATTTGTGGGCTGGAATACCAGGGCTGATGGAAAAGGCCTGCCTTACGAGGTTGGACAGACAATAACTCCCACCAAGGATATCAAACTTTATGCTCAATGGAGACAGGTTGGTTTTTCAATAAAATATGACTCCAACGGAGGCTTGCATAGTATTCCTTCACAAACGAAGAAGCAAGGTGAAACGGTCATGCTTTCTTCTGGAACCGGACTGAAAAGAAGTGGGTGGGAGTTTGTTGGTTGGAATACATTGGCAAATGGAAAAGGCCTATCCTATCAACCAAGTGCATCTTATTCTGAAGACAAGGATATAACTCTATTTGCACAGTGGGAGCAGTCCATATTCACAGTTTCATATGATGTCAACGGAGGAGAAGGAAACTCCTTTACCGTTAGGAAAAAGAAAAATGTATCCTTAACTATTTCAGATGGATCAACTCTTTCTAGGCATGGGTATGAATTCTCTGGATGGAACTCCAAAGCTGATGGTAGCGGGATTTCATATGAGGTTGGTGATTCTTATTTGGAAGACAAGGATATAACACTGTTTGCACAATGGGAGCAAACTGAGTTTGAGGTTTCCTATGATTCCAACGGAGGAACTGGCACTGTACCTTCGGATACAAAAGAAAAGCTTCTTGATATTGACCTTTCAGAGGGCTTGGAACTCAAAAGGGTAGGGTATGAATTGGTTGGTTGGAACACTAAGGCCGATGGAACAGGAAAATCTTATCGTTTAGGAGCTCATTTTTTCGATGACAAAGATACCGTACTATATGCTCAATGGATTAAAGTAAGATTTACGATTTCTTATGATCCCAATGGTGGATCAGGGACAGTTTTCAAGCAAACAAAAAAAATAAATTCTGATGTTGTAATTGCCGGGGGTTCGCTTTTTGCGAAACCAGGGTTTAAACTTGCAGGGTGGAATACCTCGCCTTCTGGTGATGGAATCAAGTACTCTACTAGTTCGACATATTCCGATGACATGGATATAACGCTATACGCACAATGGGAAATCGATGATGAAGTCGTCGTGAAGCTGGGTTCTTTAAAAATGTATGAAATTGTAGAGTTTGGAACATATAATGGACAACCTATCGAATGGATTGTTTTGAAGAAGCAGGGTGGAAAAACGTTGCTTTTGAGTAAAGATATCCTCGAAAAGAAAAAATTCAACGATAAAAGTAAACGGGTTACATGGAAAAACTGTACACTTCGTAAGTGGTTAAATGAAAGTTTTTACAATGATTCATTTAATGAAAGAGAAAAGGATTTGATATGTGAGACGGAGCTTGAAACCGACTATTCTAGTTTTTTTGCCTCTGAAGTCGTAGATTACATTTTTATACTAAGTTCTGAAGAATACAGAATGCTGGGTGTGGAATATCTTCTTAAAGAACAAGGCTCATCATCTTATTGGTGGCTCAGAGGGTGGAATCCAGCTTCTCCTACTGACTACTCAAATTACGTAGGGTATGGTGGATCCGTTTTTAGTGAAGGTGGTGAAGTATATCGTGAATACGGTGTTCGCCCTGCCTTGTGGATAAGTATCCAGTAGAACACTTTGCCTCGGATGATTCAGAGCACAACTCTGGATCGTTCGGGGTTTTTTCATTTCTCATCACCCCACTTCCATACCCGTTCTTCCGTCTTGTGTCTATTTCGGTTGGCTCTCTGCGGAGCTTTCTTGTTGTAGCGAAGGAAGTCGATTGGCCTATTGTCTTGCGGAGGGGCTAGAAGTTCAAGGTTTTCAAGCAGTTTCAGGGCTCTTAGGACTCGTATGAGGGTGAGGGTGTTGGTCTGCTTGCCGTCTTCAAGGTTCGCGATGGTCTTGGATGAGATGCCTGTCATGTCTGACAGCTCGCTCTGCGATAGTCCGGAGTCTATTCTGCATCTCTGCAGACGTTTTCCAAGTTCCTGCATCGTTTCCGAATCGGTGGAGTTCTGAGTAATCTTCATAATTAGAAATATATTGCTGATTAAGTGGTAAAATCAAGGATAATCGGCAAGATATTTCCGTTTATTTGCAAGTGGATTTTCGTACCAAATCCTATAGCTACAACCGCCACAATCGCTACAGGTGCCATAACTGCTACACTTGTCACACTTGCTACAGACACTACAAAACCGCTACAGATTTTCACTCCATATAACAAAGGGTTCTTCACGGAAAGTTGGGGGATTGGGAGACGGGAGTCGAAAGAGAGCATCCAGCCTTGGGCTGTTGTGGCTTTTTGAGCTCTTGGGGCTTACGGGGCTGTTGAAGACCATTGAAACAATCGATGGTATATCTGCGGCTTTTAAGGCGGTTGGAGCGTACCTGAGTGTGCCTGATTGTACCTGACCGCCCTGTGCGTCCCGCATCTCCAGACCTAGACCGCTTCAGAGTGGCAAGAACGGCTGGAGCGTCCAGATAGGCTAGAGTGGCAGGAGTGGCTGGAGCGTCTGGATAGACCAGATCGTCCAGATGTGCAATGGCGGAGCTATCCATCGTTTCCAATATCCGACTTTTCCGTGAAGAACCTAACAAAGAACACGGCCCGTTTGGGGCCGTGCTCGAATCAAACATAATGGAACAAAACTGAGAACTCAGTTCTTGGTTATATCCCCACCAAAGTATTTCACAGACAAGGCCCTTATGGTGCCGTCTGCAAGAAGCTCTTCCAGTGCGGTGTTGACTGCGGCGCGAAGCGTTGCGCTATCGGAATCCTTGCGCATGGGGATTGCAACGCTTGTGGCTTGAGGGTCAATGCATGCAATCTTTATGGCTGCGTTCGGGTGTTCCTTCTTGTAGTCGTAGTAGGTGACTTCTGCATTGAGGGTTGCATCTATGCGTCCTGCAAGGAGCAACTCGAACGTCTGGACGAGGTCGTCCACAGGAGTCACCGTTGCGCCGTAGCTTTCTGCAACCTGTGCGTATGTCGATGATATTGTGTTGGCCGTCTTCTTTCCGGCGAGGTCCGCCATTGAGGAGATGGAGTTGTTGTCTTCTTTCACTATGACCGCTGTGCGGTTGTAGGCGTAGGGCGTTGAGAAGTCGTACTTCCTGGCCCTCTCCGGTGTTATGTCAACACCGTTTATCATGATGTCGTAGCGTCCCGCTTCAAGACCTGCAAGAAGTCCGTCCCATTCGCCTTCCACGAACGTGGCTTTGACGCCAAGTTTGTCTGCGATGGCCTGTCCCACCTCAACATCGAACCCAACGAGATTGTCATTCTCATCATGGTATGTCCATGGGGCCCAGGTCCCTTCCATTGCAATTGTGATTTCACCTTTGCTTTTGATTCTTTCCAAAAGGTCGCCCGTCTGGGTTTCCTTGGAACCGCCGGCGAATATGGTGTTCGCCATGATGAAAGCCATTAGCATGAATGTAAGTAGCTTCTTCATATAATCTCCTTTTCCCGAGGCATCGGGATAAAAAATTGCTATATCAATTCAGAATAGGCCATCGTTTTCAGTTGCATCTTCGTGCAGCCCGTGCTAGAAGTCGTCCATCTCCATGCGGTTTATGAACTCCTGTGTGCGTTTTTCGCGAGGGTGCTCGAAGACCTCCTTCGTTGGGCCTTCCTCTACAATCACCCCGTTCTCCATGAACACGGTGTGCGTTGCAACCTGGCGTGCGAACTTCATTTCATGGGTGACGACGAGCATTGTCATGCCTTCCTGCGCAAGGGTCTTCATGACTGACAGAACCTCTCCCGTAAGCTCCGGGTCAAGGGCGCTTGTGGGTTCGTCGAAGAAGATGATGTCGGGATCCGTCGCTATGGCGCGTGCTATGGCAACCCTTTGCTGTTGGCCGCCTGAAAGCTGGATGGGGTAGTGGTTGGCCCAGTCGAGCATTCCAACCTTTTCAAGCGTCTCCAAGGCCTTGGCCCTCGCTTCGTCCTTGCGCATCTTTCGTGCGACGACCAGTCCTTCCATCACGTTCTCCACAGCGGTCTTGTTCGCAAACAGGTTGTAGTTCTGGAACACGAACGCCGTCTTCATCCTAAGGTTGTGGATTTCCTTCTTCGTAGCCTTGGCTGCATCATAGGTGACGCCATCGAATACGATCGAACCTGAATCTGCACGTTCCAGGAAGTTGAGGCATCTAAGCAGGGTCGTCTTGCCCGATCCGCTTGGACCTAGGATGGCAACGACATCGCCCTTGTTCACCTCAAGACCGATTCCTTTGAGCACTGAGAGCTCTCCAAAGCTCTTTCTTATGTCGTTGAATTTGAGGATCGTAGTCATGCAGCGCTCCTTTGGTAGCCCTTTGCGTTGAGCTTCTTCTCTCCCCATGCCTGGACTTTGGTAAGTACCGTGCACATGAGAAGATAGATGATGCCAACCTCAATGTAGAGGACAAGCGGTTCGTATGTGCGGGCCACTATGCGCTGGGTTTGCATGAACATCTCGGTGACTGTGATGTTTGCAGCAAGGGAAGTGTCCTTGACCATGCTTATGAGCGAATTGAAAAGCGTTGGGAAAGCTGTGCGAAGCGCCTGCGGCAGTATTATGCGCCACATCGTCTGAAGCCAGCTCATGCCAACGCATTCTCCGGCTTCAAGCTGTCCGCGAGGTACGGATTCTATGGCCGCTCTTATCGTCTCTGCCGAGTACGCTCCTTCGTTTATTGAGAAGACCAAGACCGCAGCAGGGAAGGGCTCTATGAGGATTCCCAAGCTTGGAAGGCCGTAGAATACAACAAAGAGCTGAACAAGAAGAGGAGTTCCCCTTATCGCCCATATATAGAAGCGTGCAAGTTGCTTGAGCACTGGAATCTTGGCTTCCTGAACCAATGCCGTCACAGTCGCTATCACGAGGGCGAATGCAAACGAAAGCAATGTAAGCGGTATGGTCATCTGGAGACCCGGTTTGAGTATCTTCCAGAAGGAATCGAGCACTAGCGAAACGACGGAATTGTCCATGAGTCGAAAATACACACGAAGGAAAGATGTGTCAACAAAAACCCTCCCTGAGGAATGGGGCGTCAGGGAGGGTTTTCTTCAGTAACTGGATTTTTGAGCCGTTCGGAAGAAAAGTTTCTTCATTTTGCTTCGAAAATCGCAAAGATGAAGAAACCTTCCGCCTTTAAACCTAACGTTACTCAAGGATTCCAGTCACGTATGCAAGCGTGTAGGCCGCTTGTGCAAGGTCTATCTTCTCCTTGATCAGGTTCATTTGGTTCGTGTAGACCTCAATCTGCTGGGAGAGGACATCCGTCTTGGAGATGTATCCAACCTCGAACTGTCGCTCAAGAAGTTCAAGGCGGTCCTGGGACTCTTCAAGCTTGAGCTCAAGGTACTCGATCTTTGCCTGTGCAAGCTCTGCGGCGGCTATGTTCTCTTCCGCGACCGACTGCAGTTGGTCAACTGCCGCATCGTAGTCTGCAATGGAACCAAGGATTTCGCTCTGTGCATACGAAACGTCGTTGAGCTTCTTGCCTCCATCCCACACTGTGGACTTGACCGCAAGAGTCAGGTAAAGGCCGTAGTCGTCGGCCCTGTACCAGTTCGTCTCAACCAGAGGGAAAGCCGCTCCACCATAGCTCAACGACACCTGAAGCGCAAAGTCCGGCTTCCAGTAGAGGGAATCCTGAGCGATCTTCTTCTTGAGCTGCAGGGCTTGGGTCTGCTTGCGAAGCATGGTAAGCGGCTCGCTTGATGTCCTCGTGGCCATCTTGTACAGCTCATCGTGATCAATGGCAACGATGGCCTGAATCTCCTCTTCGTTGACGGAATAATCGATATCGCTGGCTTGTAGGCCCTCGTTTCCCGTGAGCGTGCGAAGCTCCTGAAGGTTGGTACGGTACTCCTTTATTATCTCCTGGCGCGTAACATCGACCTCCATTGCGCTTATCTTGGCCTTGGATACGTCCTGCTTGAGAAGCATTCCGTTGTCGTATGCATCCTGGCTCACCTGCACGAGCTCGTTGGCCGTGTCCTTGGTCTGGTCCAGCAGCACGAGGATGTCATCCATGTATTTCAAGGCCGATACCCTTGCCTTCAGCTGCGCTGTGAGCTGGTTGGAGGTGTCCTCTATTGCAAGCGCTCGGATTTCCGCAACCTGCGTGTACAGCTTGACTGCGTTTGGAATCTTGCCCCATGTGAAGAGCGGCTGCGTGATGGAAAGACCTGCATTGTAGTAGATGTTCTTCATTCCATCATACAGTGTTACGTACTCACCCGCGGCGGCTCCGGGGATTACAACTCCAAGCTGAGAAGAAAGTTCGTCAACGCTTATGGTCGTCTTTCCAATTGGCGGGTTTGGCATGTATGTGGACGTGAGCAGCAACTCTATAGTTGGCTGATAGTTGGCTTTGGCGTTCTTTACGTCCAAAAGGCTTTGGATGTATGTCTGCCTTGCCTTGGCCAGCTGTGCGTTGTTGCTGTCCATGGATACCTTGAGCTCCTCCATGGTGCTTGCAGTGCCAGCTTCACCGGATACGGCGCCGTCCTGTGCGAACAGCGCCTGTCCTGTGAATAGTGCAAGCAGGAGCACAAGGAACAATGTGCTTAGCTTCTTCATCGTCACCTCGCCTTTACTTTATAAGCATCTGCTCAAAGTCCGTTGTCTTGCTGTCGAACGTTACAGAATATTCTTTGGTAGTGGAAGTTCCTCTTATTGAGGCCCTGATTGTCAGCGTATCAGTCGTTCCCACATAACTTGAACCCGTATATGTCAGGTTTAGTTTCCTGCCGGATACAAGACCATCAAATCTTCCATAATTTGTGACCGGATTGTTTGACGCATTACTTAGGACTTCTTGTCTCGTTGTTACGGAAGAAGAATTGAGTTTTTCATTTCCCTTGTATATGTCGATTGAATCTCCAAAGTCATTGGTGTAACCATAACCGGAAGCTTTTGTTGCACCACTAGAAGCTGAGTCGGAAATGAAATATCCTGTTATTCCAGTGCTTGGAATCCTGAGATAGTTCTTTCTGAAGTAGACACTTTGATTGACTGTATCCTTGTCTTCCTTCATCGTAATTTCAATTTTTCCGTCAGAGCCCATTTCCGTTGCATCATCTTCTGATGTCGTCCAAGTCCACTTATCATCCGCATCGTTGTCGCTATCATCAAACTTTTCAAGTGTGAGGATACATGGGGATTCCATGCCTTTCTTGAACTTCACATTGATTGTTGCGCTTCCAGTGGTTGTCGTGATGTTGTCTGATTTTATTTCTCCATCACCATTGTTGTACTTCCACGTGAAGTAGATTGGGTCTGTAACTGCACTGAGATTCGAAGATGAACCATCCTTGAGGTTGACTGTCACCGTCACCGTTTTCCAACCGTTTGTAAAGTACAGGCTGTTGTTGGTGTAGGTCTTGTCTGCGGTGGAGTAGACCATCTTGACCGTTTCGTCGCCGTCGTATGACCAATCGGAGTCCGACTGGATGTCGAACACGGTCACTGTTGGGGCTGTGACCTCATTTCCTTCATCATCGTACTGCTTGTATTTGACTGTGATTGTCGCCTGACCGTTCGTGATCGAGTTTACAGTCGTCTTTACATTGTCAGTTCCTTCTGTCGAGTAGCCGTCGCAGTAGCTGTACTGGAAGGAGAAGCCGCTTGTATCGGTTATGGTTGAGTCCGAGCCTGTTGCGGTCGTGCTGTTGTCATCCTTGTCCTTGAACTTTATGACAAGGTTCTTCGTTACCGTCACTTTGTCGCAGTAGACGATTCCAAAGTTGTTGGATTTGTCGGACTGCACAGTCCTTCCTGCTACTTTGGTAAGGCCATAGTCCTTGTGGAACACGAGAAGGAATATGACTTTGCTGTCGGCATCCTTGCCGTAGGCCGGGTTGTTCGTCTTCCACCTTAGGGAGGAGATTGAGAAGGAACCGTCTGAAGCCGTCTTGGCCGATGGAACGGAGAGGTCGTTGAATACGCTCTTTCCATCCCAAGCGTTGAAGGCTTTGTTCCAGGTGTTTTCATCGTCGTATGCGTAGACCATTGCATCTGAGATGCCGCCTGACTGTACGGATGAGGTCTCCTTGACGCTTCTGTCCTTGACCGTTCCGCTTATTGCGGAGTCGAAGACTGCGGAGCAGCTTGTAAGTGCAAGTGCGATTGCCAGAACCGACAGAACAAGTGCCGGAACCCTAAAGTTTGATTTCTTCATATCAGTTCTCCTTGGCTGCAGTTTCGACAGCCGTATTCTTTTCGTTCTTGGTTTCAACGGCATCGGTCTTCTTCCTTTTGCCGTAGACCCGTCTGAGCTTGGTGCGCTCTAGGATGTAGTAGTAGGTTGGCATGACGTAGAGCGTGAGCAGCATGCTGGTTGCAAGGCCTCCCATGATGACCTGTCCAAGTGGGGCGTAGATCTCGGCGCCTTCTCCCTTTGCGACGGCCATTGGAATGACGCCAAGCACCGTGGTGAGCGTGGTCATGAGGATTGGTCTGAGTCTTGAGGCCGATCCCTCCGCCGTCTCCCTGTCCAGTATGGCCCTTTCGTTCTCGTAGCTGAGCATTCCAAGGGTATCGGTGTATTCGTCGAACTCGATGCCCTTCATGCGCAGGAGCTTCTCACGGTCGTTCTTGCGGGCCACGTTGGCGTAGTCTGCAATGACGATTCCGTTGTTGACCAGCATTCCAATGAGCGAGACGATTCCAAGGATGGATACGATGCTCATGGACGATCCAAAGATGGACAGGGCCACGACTGCACCTATGATGCAGAACGGGAAGAGCAGCATTATGAGAAGCGGCTGGTCAAAGCGCTCGAAGACTGCGACCATGACGAGGTAGACCAGGAACATGGCTATGAGGAGGGCTTCTACGAGAGGGCCCATGGAGGTTTCGACGAGGTCTCCAAGTCCGCTTGTCTTGGTGGTCACGCCGTCTGGAAGAGGATTCTCCGCCAAGTACTGGTTTATCTTCTTGGTGACGCTGTCCGTACTCTCTGTTGTGAGCGTTGCCGACACGGTGAGGGATGTAGCTCTGTCGTCGTGGTTGATCTGCGACAGTCCTTCGTCGAGCGTGAGGGTCGCAACGTTTGAAAGCGGTATGGTTGCACCGGCAAGGGATGTGACCTTTATGTCGTTGAGGCGGTCCGCTGTGAGCTCTTCGTCCTGGATGTCTGAGTAGAGATGTATGTCGTAGCGGTCGTCGCTTCCTTCCTGGCTGTATTTGCCAATGTCAGTTCCGTAGAAGAGGATGGCGCTTGTGAGGCCCGCTTCCTTTGCCGGAACGCCAAGGCTGGTAAGGTAGTCGTATGTTCCGTTGATGACAGCGGTCTTCATGTCGTTTGATGCGCTTATGCTCGTCGTCATTACCTCTGGGTACGTCTTGAGCTGGGCTTCTATGCGCTCGGCTGCTGCATAGAGTTCGTCCGTGTCTTCGCCTACCAGCATGAGTCCGTAGCCTCCACCGTTGGAAACAAGGCTTATAAGTCTATCGAAGCCTCCGTTTTCAACGCTTATCGTGGCATCTGGGACATTGGATGAGAGAAGCTCCTGCATCTGGAGCATTATCTCGTGGATGTCTCTGTCACGGTCCTTGACGCTTGTGAGGACCACGTGTATGGCACCCTTGTTCTTGGCCGCCTGCGAGACAGGGGACATGTCCTTGCCTGAGAAGACGACGTCCGTCTTGAGCTCCGGAACGTTGGCTATTACAAGGGATTCTATCCTGTTCATGGTTTCTTCAGTCTCTTCAAGCGAGTAGGTCTGCGGAAGCTCCACGTTTATGTAGAAGTCTCCGTTGTCGGTCGAAGGGATGAACGTGAACTGCATGTTGGGCAGGATGTAGACGCTTAGGACTATTATGAGGAATGCCGCCACCAGCATGAACGGTGTGTGGCGCTCCACGAAGTAAAGGCTGCGGGCATACTGCTTTTCTACCTTCTTGAGTCCTCTTACGACTATGTTCTCGCGCTTTGGCTTGCGAGCTGCATCGTCCTCCTTGAGGAGCTTCTTCATCAAAAACGGTATGTAGATGATTGCAACGAGCAGCGAGGCGGCAAGGGAGAGCATGAACGTCACGGAGACATCCTTTAGGATCTGTCCAACAAGACCGCTCATCATTGCAATTGGCAGGAATACGACGATTGTCGTAAGTCCGGATCCCATGACGGATCCCATGACGTTGTCCGTTCCAAGGAATATGGACTGGTTTACGCTGTAGAGGGCCTTTCCTTCCTTCGTCTCCTGATAGTACCTGTACACCTGGTCGAGTACCAGGATTGCAGCACCAACTATGTTTCCAAGTGCTACGACTATTCCTGATAGTGACAGCAGGTTTATGGTGATGCCCATGAGCTGCATTCCAATGAACGTGAAGAATATTGAAAGAGGGATGGAAAGTCCTATGATGATCGTTGCCTTCCAGTCGCATAGGAATATATAGATGACAAGGACGGCTATGATGACGCCCATGACACCTGATTCTATGACGGTGGACAATGATGAGTTGACCAGCGTTGAGTCGTCGCTGACCATGCTGAACTTGAGGGCTCCGCCGTATTTGGCCTCTTCCTCTGCAAGTATCTGCTTTATCTGGTTCGTGATTTCAATGGTGTTTCCATCGCTTCTCTTGCATATGTCTACGCTTATGACCTCTTTGCCGTTCTTGGTCACGTAGAAGTCTCCGTCCTTGTAGTCAAGGGAGATGTCTGCGACATCGGCTAGCCTTATCATGCCGCCGTCAAGCGAGTAGCCAACGGGGATGGATGCAATCTCGTCCAAGGAAGTGTATGTGGAGTCGAACTTTGCGTCTATGGCCGTTCCCTCGAACGACACGGAGTCCAATGGTATGGAGTAGTTGCTATAGGAGAGCATCTGGAATACTGCAATGGGGGAGATCCCGCGGCTGTTGAGGTCGTCCATCCTAAGCTTTACGTCCACGGTTGGTGTCTTTGCACCGTTGACCGTTATGGTGGAGACGCCTGCTATTTGGGTAAGCTGCGGCTTGATCTGGTCCTCCACGTATTCGCCTACGGCGTTTATGTCGCCGTCCGTGCTCTCTATGACGAACGAGGCGATCGGAAGCATGGACGTTCCTCCGACCATTGCATAAGGGCGGCCTTGTATGCCGTCAGGAAGGTCGTCTATGAGGTCGTCTATGCGGTTTCTAACCTCGTCTATCTGGTCGTACGGGTCAATGCCGTCCTGATACGTCACAGACACGATGGACGCGCTGTTTATGGATTGGGACGACATGCTCTTGAAGTTTGGAAGCGTAACGAAATCCTCCTCAAGGACGTTCGTTACGGTCTCCTCTATGTCCTTGCTGGATGCACCTGGGTATATTGTGAGCACGTATACCATTGGGTTCGAGATGTCCGGCAGGAACTCGGTGTTGGTGTCCGCCACCGCCATGAGGCCAAAGACGCCCAACGCAAGGAGGGTCATGGCTATTATGACGGGGTGGGCTACTGGATAACGTGTGAGCTTCATTCTGCGCTACCTTCCTTCACGATCGCCACCGGCTGGCCTGCGAAGATGTCGTTATGGCCCTTGATGATGAACATTTCATCCTTGTACTCGTCTGGTACAATGACATATTCACTTGTGGAGAAAGCATTTGATAGGCCGATGCTCTTGGCGGTGTATTCGTTGTTCTCGTCCGTTTTCGTGCCGTCGGCCTTTTGCACGTAGTAGGCGCTGCCGTCAAGCTTCATGGCCTTCCTTTCTATGCTGTAGCCTGTCTGCGTCTCGACTGCAATCGTGACCTTGACGTACATTCCAGGATTGAATGCGCTTGGATCGTCCAACTTCAGGTAGAGCTTGAAATTGCGGCTTGAGGAGTCTACATACGGGGAGACCGCTTTTATCGTGGCAGTCGTTGAGACTTCCTGTGAATACTGGCCTGCTGGGCGGGTCACAGTGATTGTGTAGTCGCTTGCAGTGCCGCTTGATGTGTTGTTCTTCGTGCTGCCTGTCGTGGCGTTTGTTGTGTCGCTGGAATTGGAGAAGAGTCCAAAGTACTGCTCCCCAAGGTTGAGGTTCACTGTGAGGTCATCAAGGTTGGCGATTACGGCTATTGGAGTGCCTTTGGCTGCCGTGCCGCCCTGGGATGCGAGAGTCTTCAGGATTGTACCACTTGTCTTGGCCTTCACGTTGGTGTAGGAAAGCTGCAGATCCGCAAGCTCAAGCTGTGCCTTGTAGGCATCGCGCTGGGCCTTGACGCTGTCGTAGTCCTGCTTGGAGGCTCCGCCTGTTTTGTAGAGGTTCTCGACTCTCTCGAACGTGCTTTGATAGCCTAGATATGCGGCCTCAGCCTGTTTTCTCTGTAGTTCATATGGCTCTGGGTCTATCGTTGCTATGATGTCGCCTTCATTGACATAGTCGCCTTCCTGAACGTTGTATGTAAGGATCGTTCCGTCTAGGTATGGAACGACGGCCACTGTGTCCTCAGTCGATACATATGACGAAAGCGTGATCTGCTTGGTCAATGTCCTTACCTGCGGCATTGTAACCTCCACCGGCGTGGTTGGGCGTTCGTAGGTCGTCTCCGTCCTTGTTGAATAGAACCAACGAAGGGTCAGGAAAAGTGCTACGAACACAATGAAAAGCACTAGATACATTAGTACGGATGTCAGTTTCTTGTTTTTCATGAAATCCTCTCCAATTTTCCTCGAATTGACGATGGAAAAATACCTTCAAAGTATGTTCTTGGCAATGGGTTGCCTTTGGGTATATACACAACTTTGCCATAATGTATAAATTTATACATTTGTTTGAAAAGTGTTGGAAAATTAGTCTAATTTGTTTGTGTATATTATATTATATTATTGGATACTTTGTTTTTATGTGAATTTGAAACTCCGACATGTAATTCTTTTTACAACAAGTGTTGTATTTTTTTGCTATGTTGCTATAATGTTGCTGTAAATCACGAGAATTTGAGCCGTTCTAGGTGGTTTTTTCACGAAAACGGAAGTTTGTGCTATGGAAATCGAAGAAAGAGAAGAAGTGAAACAGGGGAAAGTCGTCGAGAAGAAGCGCAACCGCAATGCGCTCCGCTCCAAGCGCCTTATCCGTCAGGCATTTGTGAGCCTTATAAAAAGGAAGCCCGCCGACAGGATAACGATAACGGACATCGTCAACGAGGCAAACATAAACAGGGCCACGTTCTATGCCCACTACACCTGTCTCAAGGACCTTATCGACGAGATAGAGCAGGAGGTCATAGACAAACTCATGACCTTGCTCAAAGACTTCAAATTGGAGAACTTCTTCTCGAATCCTGCTCCGCTTCTCCTTCAAGTGAGCATCTTCCTCTCGGAGGATCCTGAATACTACAAGACATTGGTGGCTACTCCGGAGTCCGGACTTTTCATTGAAAAGCTCATGTCCATATTCATGGAATACATGGAACAGGACCAGTCCATTGCTGAGGATGTCCGCAGGTCCAAGAGCTTTCACATAAGGGCACTCTTCTTCGCCGGTGGTCTGGTTTCTCTGTACTTGCAGTGGTTCCGCGGCCAGCTCGATTGCACGCTGTTCGACATTCCCCTTGAGGTGAGCCAACTGTTCACCAAGGACCAGAGCGGCATCATGCTCAACATGATGGGGAAGTGACCATGCAGGCAATTGACGCTACGAACCCTATGCGTATAACCGTCCTAACGATGTTCCCTCAGTCGTTCGACAGCTTCAAGGACACCCCTGTATTGAAGAGGGCGGTGCGAAATGGAGAGGTTTCGTTCACCACTGTTGATATAAAGGATTTTGCGGACGGCTCGTTCCGTCATATAGACGATTCGCCGTGCGGTGGCGGTCCCGGCATGGTGCTGAGGGTCGATACCTTGCACAGGGCTCTTGAGGCTTCAAGAACCCCTTCGTCCCATGTGGTGATGCTTTCTCCAAAGGGCGCAAGGTTCGACCAAAAGAAGGCCCGCGAGTTTGCATCCATGAAGGACCTTGTCCTTGTGTGCGGTCACTACGAGGGCATAGACGCTCGTTTTGAGCGTTATGTTGACGAGCAGGTCTCAATTGGGGATTTCATTCTCACCGGCGGCGAATTGGCTGCAATGGTCGTGACGGACTCCGTCGTAAGGCTCCTGAAGGGTAGCCTTAGGGATGGATCGGCTGACGATGAGAGTTTTGAACGTCGTTCTGGCAATGGTTCCAAGGGTTCATGTGCGTCATTGCCTCTTCTTGAATATCCGCAGTACACGCACCCTGTTGAGTACAATGGAGATGAAGTTCCAAGTGTATTGCTAAGCGGTAACCAGAGGGCCATTGGAAAGTGGAAGATGGCCCAATCCATTATGGAGACTGTGAAATATCGGCCAGATCTTTTGAAAGAGGCTTCTAAAACCGTTGGCAAATCAAAAGCTTCCCTCTATGTGTTCGATATGCCGAATGCATCTGACAGTATGGTTCTGAAGGCTGAGCCTGTTTCTGAAACGGCTGAAAGAGCGTCTGCTATAAGGGAGTACGAGGCTCTGTCTTGGCTTGACGGCAGGCTCCCAGTTCCAAAGGTTGTTGGACATCATGTTTCAGGTGACACTTCCTACATCCTCATGTCAAAGGTGAAGGGTAGGATGCTTTGCGACCCGTCCATACTTTCCAATAGGAGACGCCTTCTCAAGTCCGTCGTTGCGGCTCTAAGGACTTTGTGGAGTGTGGATGTAAGCAACTGTCCTCTTGACAGCGGGTTGGACAGGGACTTGGAGATTGCCGCATACAATGTGGAACATGGGCTTGTGGATTTTCCTTTGTCTTCCAACTGTGGATACGGCCTCCCTAGTGGAGTGGAATCGGCGGCTGACTTGCTTTGCTGGTTGCAAGGGAATCGGCCTAGATTGGATGAAGGGGATAGGGTTTTCTCTCATGGCGACCTTTGCCTTCCCAATGTGCTTGTCGATTGCAAGGGGATTGCTGGTTTCGTGGACCTTGGCGGTGCGGGGTGTGCGGACAGGTGGCGCGACATAGCCGTCTGCGTCCGTAGCCTCAGGGACAACCTTGTAGGACATTATGCGGTGGAATATGCTGCCTCCCATGGACTGACGGAGGGTGTGTTGCCGTTTGGCCCGTTCGATGAGAAAGAGTTCTTCGACGTGCTTGGAATAGCGCCCAACGAGGAGAAGCTTAGGTACTACACGCTGCTTGATGAGCTCATGTGACGTCGCGGGGTTTTGAAGTTTTTCAGGACTTTGGTTTCCCTCTGTTGTTCCAGGCAAGCGTGTAGTATGTGTTTCTTGCCTTTCCCTGTCGTTTGATGTATCCGCTCTCTTCGAGGTCCTTCAACATCCTCACGCATGATGCTTGGCTTGCACCTGTTAGCTTCTCTAGGTCTTTCCTCGTGATTGTGCCGTGTTTCTTCACGAATGCAAGGATTTCGTTCCTGGTATTGGAAATTCCTTTGGTTTCTCTGTTTTGAGGCTCATATCGTCCAGCATCTTCTTTCAAATAAGAGAGTTCGTTCCATTCATTCATGTTCGGAAGTGTGACCTTGAATGCGTTTGGAGTGGTTTCTATCGTTGGTTTGCAAGTGCAGTCTTCATAGGCTTCCATAATCCTTCGTATTCCTGTTCCATATGCTTCTATGAGCTCCAACCTATAGAATACATTGGCGAGTTTTGGGTTGCGACACACGGAAACCCCAAGGTCCAGATCCTCTAGGGAGATTTCAGGCGCAAGCCCTCCTACTGAGACGAATTCGATTTTGTTGGAGTAGATGCTTATAAGGGTACTTGCTTGGATGCCATATTCCCTATGTACGATGCAGTTCAGAAGAGCCTCCCTTATGGCTTCAGGAGGGTAGTCCTTACTGTCTATCCTATATAGCCCCTCGAATGTCGAACTTGTTCTGTTGCATAGATCTATGTATTTGAACGCTTCGTTCATTTGGGTGAACACGGAGCCTTCGAACTCCTTCCTATCCTTGAACTTGAGTTTTCTTTCATCTTCGAATACCGCCACTTTTATTGTGTGCTTGCATTCGTCTGAGAGTATGAGTGCCAGATTGGTGTAAAGGCCGTCCTTGTTCAAAAGGCCGAGGGTTTTAATCTGAGAGCTTCCAAACGGGACGCCTCTCTTTTTGAACTCCTCCTCTGCAACCTTGAACGAGAGGTCTTGCTTCAGTGAACGCATGTCCTCGAAGTGTTCTCCGTCTGTCTCCTTTATCATCTGACGTATTGCGTTGTCTGTTGCTGGAACTGACGAGTAGCCTTGCCTTACATATACTCCTTCAGGTCTAAGTCCTTTCTTTGCAATGTAATATGGACGTTCAGTCCCTCTTTGCACTTCGATTGAAAGAATTTCCTTCCCTTCTATCGAAATGGTTTCGTAGTGCAGAAACATCGACACATCAGGCTTTATGGCGTCTCTTGCCATACTGCTGACTTGCAGGGAGGTGCCGTCAGGGTCTTGGAGCCCTATTGGTGAACCATCGTCGTCCACCCCTATGTATATCCTGCCTCCTTTCGTGTTTGCAAAGGCGACTATTTCCTTTTTGAGGTCTTCTGTTGCAATCCTTTTGAGTTCCACGGTTTCACTTTCTTTGAACTGCATGTCTTCCTCCATTTTCATTGCCATATAATCGCAAATCTAATCATATTTAATCAAATCTAATCAAATACTAGCCGATATGATTGGAAAAGGCAAGGCCATTGACAGCTTGTTTTCGTCCGTGATAGGTTTGTACTTGATATTAAAACAATTGATTTTAATAGATGAAAACGGTTTTTGCAGGGAGGTTCCTCATGCAGGAGTATTCGTACCGATACATCCATATGGACGCTTTCAAGTTGATTGGCCTATCCAAAACCTTCAAGGTAGGTGAGGGCTATTCTGAGTGTCCAAAGCTCTGGGAATTCTTCAACGCCAACCATGCACGGGAAAAGGTGGTGGTTGAAAACGGGATTGGGACCTTTGCGCTGTGCAGGAATTTGTTCGAGGACGACGGTGTTGCAGGTGGTGTTGCGAATGGCAAGGCCACAGACTTCGAATACATGATTGCAGGGGTCTACAAGGGGTTTTGCAATGATGGCAACGATGCTACGACCATACCTAGCGGCTTCAAGGTTGTGGACATCCCTGCGTCCAACTGGGTGGTGTTCGGTTGCAACGGACCTTTGCCACAGTCCCTTCAAGCCTTGAACACCTATGTGTGGAACGATTGGCTTATCGCCCATGAGGATGAGTTTTCACATAGTCTTCCGTTCAGTCTTGAGTGCTACATGCAGAACGACTTCGCCCATGATGGCTGTCAGTGGGGCATTTGGCTGCCGCTTGAACGAAAGGTCCCATTGGCAGATGATTCAGACCCATGCCAACTTGCAATCCAAAAGAGGCTCTTTGCTCTCAAGGACGCCGAATACGCCACATTCCAAGCCAAACTTATGCCAACTGTGGCACGAGAGGCCATCATTGGCGTGCGAACCCCTCAGCTGCGTGCACTCGCAAAGGAGCTTTGGAGAAACGAACCTGCATTGTGCGAGACCTTTCTAGCCACCCTTCCACACCGCTACTTCGACGAAAACCAACTGCACGCCTTCCTGCTTGAGAACGTGCGCGACTACCAGGCCTGCCTGCGGTATGTGGGGGCCTTCCTTCCATACGTGGACAACTGGGCCACGTGTGACCAACTCAGCCCCAAGGTCTTCAAGAAGCACAAGACCGATGTCCTTGAGCACATCAGATCCTGGATCTCCTCCAGACATACCTACACATGCCGCTTTGGAATTGAGATGCTCATGACTCACTTTTTGGACGAATCGTTCTTTCCAGAGAGTTTGGACATTGTGGCGGCGGTCAGAAGCGATGAGTACTACGTGAACATGATGCTTGCTTGGTTTTTCGCAACGGCGTTGGCAAAGCAGTGGGATTCAACGATTGGATACATAGAACGTAGAAGGCTCAGCCCGTGGTGCCATGCCAAGGCGATTCAAAAGGCCTGCGAAAGCTACAGGATAAGTGCAGAGAAAAAGGAATATTTGAGAAGTTTGAAATAGAGATTAGCAATAGCGGGACACTCAGGGGCGGTCAGGTACACTCAGGCACACTCAGGTACGCTCTAAAGCGCTCTAGCTTGCTCTCGAAAGTTTTTTTGACTTTTATCAAAAAACGAGAATGAAACTCACTGGTTTTTTGTATTCCTATTATAGGAGGACAAAATGAGTAGTTTCTTTGATAAATATTGCTCGGTGTATGAAAATGAGTGGGAAAGCCATTCAAAGAAGATAGATAGAAGTGGTACTGTCTATCATGCCTTTCAAAGAGGAGTAGACAGAGAAGCTATCTTCTCCTCGGATGTTGGCAAGTACAGGCACAATCTATTGTGCAAGTTATGCTCGGAACATGGGGTTGTCGTCATATTCTCGGTTGTGATGCCAAACCACACCCATGATGTACTTGCTGCAGACTCCCTTGACAGGATTTCAATGGTGCTTAAAACCCTTAATACGAAAGTAAGTCATTACATAAGACAGAAATATCCGGGAAAATACGATGACAAAAGGAAAATCTTTGACAGTCGTCCAACGTATAAGCCTGTGACAGATAGGGTCTATCTCTTCTATCTTGGAAAATACTTGTACGACAACCCTGCATATCTCATAGAGGCAGGAAGATTCGTTCCATACACTTGCTTTTGGATGTTCGAAAAGGGATATCTCATCGAACCTTATAGGAAAGAACTTTTCATTGACTTGTTTGGAATAGCACCAAAGGAAATGGCGGACATGTACAGGACAATGTCAAAGGAAGAGATTTGGAACTTTGCAATGAAAAACTTCAATGATTGGTCAAAGGAAAAGAACGATGAAGTTTTCAAAGTGCGCAAAAGCTAGAGCGCTTTAGAGAGTACCTGAGTGTGCCTGAGAGTACCTGATGGCCCCTGAGCGTACCTGAGTGTCCCCACCCTTAAATTACCTACAATCCAAACACGAAGCGTTGGATGGCCTTCGCAACGCCGTCATTGCCGTTTGTGTCCGTCTCGAAGCGAGCAGCGGCTTTTGCTGCAGGGGCTGCATTGCCCATTGCAACGGATATGCCGGCGGTGTGAAGCATCTCAATGTCGTTTGTGTCGTCGCCAAGTGCCATGATGTTTGAGCATGGCACGCCAAAGTGGCGGGAGAGGGCTTCTATTGCAAGACCTTTGTTCACTCCGGCGGGGATGAGCTCAAGGCAGTGCTCGGCCCTGTAGGGGGTGAGCGCGCCATCGAACAGCCCCGCCTGCGCCACCATGGACTGCACGAGGTCCAGCTCGGCATCCGATGGTGTCATGAAGAGCATTTTGTTCGAGTCGAACTGGGAGAGGAACCTGTCAAAGCTGCCGACCTCGCATTCGCTCAGATATATCTTCCTCTTGTGCGGATAGATGTAGTTGTCGAGTTTCTCTAGGTACCACTTCCTGTCGTTGAAGAGAATCATGCCGACCTTTGACCTTCGTTGGATTTCAAGGACCTTGAGGGCTGTTTCGTGAGGGATGCGGTGCTCCTCAACTATGTTGCCGTCGCTGTCGTAGAGGGTTCCGCCGTTGTAGCAGGAAAGCGGTCCTGAGATTCCAAGGGTTTCGTAGAACGGCTTCACTCCGTTGTACATGCGCCCGGAGACGAGCGTGAAGGGTATCCCTTTCTCCTCTACGGCCTTGCGTATCCATTTGATGTTCTCATCGCTGAGCGTCTTGTCGTCCCTTACCAGAGTTCCGTCTATGTCGCAGCAGATTACTTTTACTTCTTCTCTCATGGTCACCGATTATACATGGCAAAGCCATTTGAAAAAAGGGGCGCAATGGAAGTATGATTGGGTCATGATGCAGGTGGCGTGCAACAACGCCTTTGGAGGGTTCTGCAATGAAATGGCTCATAGCTTCTGACATACATGGATCGGCCTACTGGTGCGAAAGGCTTCTGGAAACGTTCAAGAGGGAAAAGGCGGATGTCCTTGTCCTCCTGGGTGACATCCTCTACCACGGGCCGCGCAACGAGCTTCCAAAGGACTACAATCCCAAGAAGGTCATTGCCATGCTCAACGGCTTTGCAAACGGCGCCGACAACACGAACTGTACGAATGTCGCAGCCAACACAGCCGGCACACATTGCGAAGAACCACACAGGATACTGTGTGTGCGTGGCAACTGCGATGCAGAGGTTGACCAAATGGTCTTGGATTTCCCAATCCTTGCGGACTATGCTGTCATAGAGCTTGGCGGGCGTCTTGCGTACCTCACACACGGACATGTGTATGGCGAGGACAATCCTCCAAAGCTCAAGAAAGGGGACATCCTCATACAGGGGCACACCCACATCCAAAGGTGTGTTGAGAAGGACGGCGTTCTGTTTCTGAACCCGGGATCGGTGGCGATTCCAAAAGGGGACGGCTACAACGGCTGCATCGTATTCGACGATGAGACCATCACGAAAGCTTTCACTGCGGATGCAATCCCTAAAACCTCGCCAGTGCCAAAGGCGGGCGAGCTCAAGGGAATCGGTCTAGAGAAGGGGGCCTTCAGGTTCGTGGGCCTTGACGGGGTACTTTGAGAGCTCGGCACGAAGTAGGCTTTCCAGGGTGTCCACGAGGTTGTCCACGGATTTGTCTATGTCGTCGTTCATGCGGTTCCAGACGAATTCAAGGAAGTAGCCAAAAAGGGAGCATTTGCAGACCCGCGTGATGGATTTGAGCTTCTCAGGCGGGATGTCGCGCGACTTGAAGTCTGGGCTTGAGCTCATCATCTGCGAGACGATGTCGGACTGGCAGAAGGCAAAGCGCTCGAGGGCTTCACGGGACTGCGAATTGAAGGTGTTGTAGATGATGCTGGGGTTGCTGCGGCAGAAATACAGCAGCTCCTTGAGGATGGCGCGCACGTCCTTGTCCTCTGTGTGGTACTTCACGACGAAGTTCTTCACTCCGGCATTGAGCCATGCCACAAGCAGCTCATGGATGCTCCCATAGTGGTAGTAGAACGTGTTGGGGCTTATTCCGCAGCGCCTTACGAGCTCGGACACCGTTATCCTGTCGAACGACATCTCCCTAAGCATTTGGGTGAATGTCGCCGATATATCGGCAAGGGTATTCTTTGACATCTTCTCCATCCTAGGGGGCGTGTTGCTGGCAGGCTTGCATGCACCCGCACGCCAAAACAAACCCCTTAGCCACTAAAATAACCTAAAATGGGCGGAAGTCAAGCGAATTCCTCTTTGGGTCGCTCTTGAGCCTCTCGTGGACAACGTCTCAACTTCACTTGATATCCTTAACCACATCTTAGACCGATATCCTTGCCTTCGCCTTTTTGGAAAGTAGATTTGAATTGTATTCGAACTACGTTGCGCCGGTCATTCCGGCAAAAGGAGGCGTTTCATGGAAAGGAAACAACGGTTCTATAGATGTCCCCATTGTGGGAACATAATCGCAAAGCTCAGCGACAGCGGAGTGTCCGTAGTGTGCTGTGGCGAGAAGATGCTTGAACTTGAATGCAACACGGTGGATGGAGCAGGGGAGAAGCACGTTCCCGTCTACAAGGTTGACAAGGGCAAGGTGTCCGTCGATGTAGGGTCCCTCAAGCACCCAATGATGCCTGAACACTACATCCAGTGGATATGGATAAAGACAAAGAACGGCAGTCAGGTCAGGCACCTCAAACCAGGCGATGCGCCAAGTGCATGCTTCTCTCTGTGCGAAGGCGACGAGCTTGAGGAGGTCTATGCCTACTGCAACGTGCACGGGCTTTGGAAGGGCTGAGTTACAGAGCAAAAGGTTTTTGGAGGTCTCCTTTGGACTTGATTTACATGTAATCGAGCCTTTATGCTGAGTGCATGGAAAGCTCGAACGTTTCAAAGGATCCAAAGACCTTCGATGGATGCCGTCTGCTTCTTGTGGACGGCTCCAATCTCATGTTCCAGATGTTCTACGGAATGCCTTCACGCATAGTCAACAAGCATGGCGTTGCAATCCACGGGGTGCTTGGATTTGTGGGCGCTTTCCTCAAAATAGTTGGAATGGTTAAGCCCTCACATATGCTTGTCGTCTTCGACGGAGAGCACGAGAATCCCAGAGTGTTGCTTGACGACCAGTACAAGGCCAACAGACCTGATTTCTCTGCAATGCAGGAAGAGGAGACGCCGTTCTCCCAAATGCCATACATATACGATGCTTTGGACCATATGGGTGTGAAGCGCTTCGAGACCGTCCACTTCGAGGCTGACGACCTCATTGCATCGTATGCCTTGGATTTCTGGGATAATGGTGGAAGCGTGGTCATAGCCTCCATGGACAGCGATTTCTTCCAGTTGGTGAAAGCACCTTCTTGTGATGGCAATTACAACAACGATGGCATAGAAGTACTGCGATACCGTGGAAAACAAAGCATTGTGTGCGATTGGGACTATGTATGCAAACGCTTTGGAGTTTCGCCTGACTTGTATTGCGCCTTCAAATCCCTAGTTGGTGATACAAGCGACAATATAAAAGGTGTTTGCGGAATAGGTCCAAAGACCGCCGCAAAGATGCTGTCCCAGTATGGCTCTTTGGAGGAGATTTCAGTCCATTGCGATGAGATAAAGCCCGCTAGGATTGGCGAGGCATTGAAGACAGGCCAGGAGAGGCTCAAACTGAACCGTAGGCTCATAGAACTTGGTTCTTCAGTTCCCATTCCCGTTGGATACGAAGAACTTTGCATATCGCAGGCGTTGTCTCAGGGACTCTACACCACAAGGAGAGTACTGGAAGATGTGGATTTGATGTAGTGCGGTTGTTCCGTATTGATTAGCCTGTCCCAATCTGATAGAACGTCCTTCGTATGGAAAACAGGAAAAAACTCGCCATTGGAGCCATCGTGCTTGCCTTGGCGGTTTCGTTCGTCATTGGTTGGTTCGTTGGAAGACCTCTTGTAAAGTTCATATCCAAACCGGAGCTCTTCAGATCCTGGGTGGACTCCCATGGTTGGGTGTCCCGCATTGCGTTCGTTGGCATGGTCGTGTTCCAGATAATCATTGCAGTGGTCCCTGGAGAACCGTTCGAGCTTGCCGCAGGCTATGCCTTTGGCGCATTGGAAGGGACTGTTCTTTGCCTTGTGGGAACCTCCATTGGAAGCATCTTGGTTTTCCTCCTTGTCCGCCGTTTTGGAATGAGAGTCGTTGGTATCTTCTTCTCTGAGGAGAAGATCGCTCAGCTTAGATTTCTCAAGACCACCCAGAAGAGGGAGATGCTCTTTCTTTTCGTCTACTTGCTTCCGGGAACACCAAAGGACATCCTCAGCTACTATGCAGGCCTGACCGACATGCCGTTTTCAATGTGGCTTCTCATAAGCTTCTTTGGACGCGTTCCGTCGGTGATCACTTCCACCATTGGAGGAAACGCCCTTGGCAGCCAACGCTACATTGGCGCCATAGTCGTGTTTGCAATAACTCTTGTGATAAGCGGTGCGGGCATTCTTGTCTACAATGGTATAGTTTCCAAGCATAGCAAGGAAAAATCAAATGAGATTGGGAAAATAGAGCATCGCAAAGAAGCTCACGAGGAGAATGAAGTATGACCGCCAATGAAATGTGGAGCGCATATTTGGAAAGCTCAAGGGCATCGGTCTTGAAGGGTGTTTGCTCGCAGGATAATGTCCTTTTGGATGAAGCTTCGTATGATGCGTGGGCGTTCTGCGGTGGAGGTGAGGATGGGGATCGCCTTGCAGACCTCGTGCTTGCGGGGACGAAGACGGCCACTTCAAGTGCCTACAGGCTGTATGGCTTGGAAGACGAGGACGTGCCCAAGGTGGGGGAGTACAGCGTGATTCTCTATGACGACGAGCAGGCTGCTTGCGTGCTGCGTACGACGAAGGTGTCAATAGTCCCGTTCAAGGATGTTGACGAGCGCCATGCTTGGCTTGAAGGAGAGGGTGACAGATCCCTTGCATATTGGCGAGAGGTCCATTTGGAGGTCTTTGGAGAGGAGTTTTCAAACGTGGGCCTGCCGTTCAACGAAGACGAACTTGTCGTGCTGGAAGAGTTCGAGGTGGTATACAGGTAGTTTACTAAAAAAGTTCTCCACTATTCTGAGGCATGGTCAGCAGTTCAACGAACTCTGCCGGAGTGTACACTGGAATTGGTGCTTTGCCGTAATCCTTGGTGTTCCGCGTCACTATGCAGTCCACTTTGGAACGTACCGATGTCCCAACCATCACCGCATCCTCGAAATCGGAGATCTCTGCTGAAAGTGCCTTTCTAATATCCATAGCTGTAGTATCGAGTAGTCCGAACAGGGAGCAGAGCTTTGCCAGAATCCCGCGGGTGGTCTCAATGCTATGGGTCTGCCGATGTGTCAGATAGTAGATGTCCGTGACGGATTTTGCCGTCAGGAAACCTTCGAACTGTTGGTTGGCGCACAATAGGAAAATCGACTGTGCATCCTTTCTGAATGGTTCCCGTCCTTGAAGCACGTCTACAACAACGCAGGTGTCGATTACAGCCCTCATATCTTGGACAACCTTTCTTCCTTCGCATCCTCCAATGTCATATCGGCTGGAAGAACACCAAAAAGCGATTCTGCAATGCCAATTCTGTCTTGGTTTGGATTTGATAGCTTTGCGACAACCTTGCCGTTCTTCATGATGAAGATGTCCTCCGTAGCTGCAAGCAAGAGGTATTTCCCTAGGTTGTTCTTCAACTCCGTTGCAGTGATTGACATGGGTTGATTCCTCCTTTTGTACTTCATATGTATCTCAGCTACCTGTATTATACGTTCAATCGTACGAATTGTACAATGAAATCGTACGAAATAAACCAAGGATTGGTACATGAATCGACAAGCCTAGGATTCGTTTTTTTGATTGTGCCAAAAGATAAATAAATGAACAATAAAAATTTATATGTGTTATAATGCTCACATGTCTACAAAAATGAGTTCCAGGTTCTGGGTGTCCATGCTTGTCTTTGGCATGATGGGACAAGTCGCATGGGTTGTTGAGAACATGTACTTCAACGTGTTCATCTACAAGATGTTCAATGCCACCGCAGGCGACATTTCCCTCATGGTAATGGCAAGCGCAGTCATGGCCGCCCTCACAACCATTGTCATGGGTGCGGTGAGCGACAGAATGGGCCGTCGAAAGGCGTTCATGACCTGGGGCTACATAATATGGGGCATATCCATTGTGTCGTTTGCGTACATCAAATCCGTGGCTTTGACCATCGTGATGGACTGCGTAATGACGTTCTTTGGCTCCACTGCGAACGACGCCGCCTACAACGCCTGGCTTACGGACATGGGCGACAGCTCCAACCGCGGGCGCATAGAGGGACTCAACTCCATGATGCCCCTAGTTGCAATCCTAATCGTCTTTGGCGGCTTCATGGGCTTTGACCTGGACACACACTCAAGCTGGGTGACGATATACTACGTAATAGGCATCGCAACCGTTGGAATCGGCGTCCTTGGCCTGTTTATGATAGACGAATCCCCAAACCTTGCACCTTCAAGCGAGCCATTCAATACCTCTCTGCTTTACAGCTTCAGGCCCAGCGTCATGAAGCAGAACCCAAAGCTGTACAGAACCCTTGGAATGTTCGCCGTGTTTGGCATCTCCATCCAGGTCTTCATGCCGTACCTGATCATCTACTACGAAAAGACCCTTGGACTTTCCAACTACGTAGTCGTCCTGGCCCCCGCAATTGTGGTCGCCGCCGTAGCCACAGCCTTCTTCGGCCGCCTCTATGACAGAAAGGGATTCTTCTTCTGCGCTGGCATAGCCTTGGCCTTCCTCTGCACTGGATACGTCGTTCTCTACATTGCAACCGGCATCCTTCCCGTCTTCCTAGGCTCGCTGTGCATGATGGGCGGCTACCTCATGGGCATGTCCGTCTTTGGCGCACAGATCCGCGACCTTATCCCAGAAGGCCGCGCCGGCCAGTTCCAAGGCGCACGCATCATTGGACAGGTCCTCGTTCCCGGCATCATAGGCCCCGCCATAGGCGCCGTCATCCTCCAGGACGCTCCCACCATCATCAATGCCGATGGTACTGCATCCTTCCTTCCAAATGCCTATATCTGGTTGTATGCGCTGTGGATTGTGTTCCTGCTCATTGTGATGTTGTTTCTTGCCAAACGCGTCTGGCGCGACTAACCGTTCTTGTACTTTGCGTGCATTACGTCGTCAGTGCGGACACAGCCGTACAAAGAGTACTGTCTGTGTCCTTCTTCCTAGTACTGCATCGCAAATTCCTGCGAACGGAACCTTCTTGGGTTTTTGGTGATTTATGCACTAAGCGTACTGCACTCACTTCACGCACTGTACGTACTTCACGGACTGCACGCACCAAAACTCACTGTTTTGAAATCTGTTAGCGACTTGTAGCAAAGGTTCAAACGGTTGCAATGGTCGCAACGGTGAGCATGGTCTCATTGGTTGAATCTGTGGCGAATCTGTAGAGGCTGTAGTGTTTGTGGCAGTTGTAGCAAGTGTAGAGGTTGTGGCACTTGTGGCAGGTGTCGAGACCAAGGAAAACCAAAATCAAGACTAAACTCTTGATAAGTTACAATACGTGTGTGATAATGGATTTGGCACTGCCGTGAAACGGTGGACGGTTCGACCTCCCAAATGTTCATGATTGGATATCGGGGAGGGTTCCTCTTCGATTCTTCGAAAGTTGAAATGTGGAGGTGATGCTCATGAGCGACTATGAGATGCTTATGGTTGTGATTGCAATCATCGGCTTGGTAATAGCAGCACGCAACAGCAAAAACTAACCGCCCAGCGTCCTGTCAACTCTGCTGAGCGGTTTTCGTTCACAAAAGTTTGAGGTCGTTTCCGTCCACTGGCGGTGCCTCTTTCCATTTGAAGTATCGCAAAAGAAAACTCACCTGTCAAGTTTTGCGAAGATGCATCTTGAAGTCCTTCCGTAGTGGAAAGTGGATGACTTTCTTCTTTTTCCTTTATTTTTAACGCTACTGAAGAAAGCTTTCTTCACAAACCTGATTTGAAAAAACTCGTTTCAGTGGAAGATTCTCCACAATCTCGAGAGAAATCCTGTTTTTGGTGGAAGTCTCTTTGGTTGGGTTTATATTCTTTTTGGTGAAAACGGCGGTTTGGATAGAAAAAAGTATATCGAAAACGAAGAAAATGGTTTTTGAATAGAAAACTTCTAAAAGGCAATGGAATAAAAATCTGAAAAAAACTGTTGCGGGCTGGAGAAAAGCGTGCAATAATGATTTCAGAAAGTTTTGCATTCGATTGCAAAAAACATTGCAACAAGCTGCAAAGATGTGAAACGCTTGGAGGAAGCTTTGAAGATAGTTGTTTTGGGTGCTGGTGCGATGGGGTCGCTTTTTGGGGGATACCTTTCTAGGCACAACGATGTGTGGCTTGTTGACGTAAGCGAAACCACCGTAGACGCCATAAATGCAAATGGTGTGAAGGTGAGAGAGAAGGATGGAAGCGAGAATGTGTTCCATCCCAAGGCATGCATCGACTCATCCAAAGCTGATATAGGCAAGGCGGATCTTGTAATAACGTTTGTGAAGTCGATGTTCACAGTGACGGCGCTTGAAAGCAACAAGGATGTAATTGGTCCCAATACATACATAATGACGCTCCAGAATGGAGCTGGCCATGAAAGCAAGCTTTTGAAGTTTGCGGACAAGAAGCATGTGATAATAGGCTCCACGCAGCACAACAGTTCTATCCTTGGACCAGGGCATGTGTTCCATGGTGGAGTTGGGCACACGGACATCGGGCTGTTGGATGGTGTGGATTCCAAGGAGAGCGCCGCTATGCTGGGTGCAATTGCGAAGACATTTACGGAGTGCGGGCTGGAGTGTGGGATATCGGACAACGTGCAGTGGCAGATTTGGCATAAGCTTTTCACAAATACGGCGGCCAGTTCGCTCACGGCCATATATCAGGTGCCGCTTGGATTCATAGCAAGCGACACTGAGGCCAATCGCAGGATGCACGTGCTGGTTGGCGAGGCCGTTGCGGTTGCAAATGCGCTTGGGTTGGATTTTGACCGTGAGAAGGTCGCCGCTGAGGTGCAGGCCGTGTGCGAGAATGCAAAGGATGGGTTCACGTCCATATATGCCGATATCCGTGCAGGCAGGAAGACTGAGGTGGACACCATAAGCGGCAGTGTGGTCGAGGCTGCACGTCAACTGGGCATCCCCGTTCCTTGCCACGAGTGGGTTGTCGAGACGATTCACGATATGGAGAAGAAGAATATGAGAGGAGGTTCTGTCAATGTCTGAAGCATTGAATTGTGTTTATAAGCTGGATGGTCTTAGGGTCGTTGACCTTTCGAAGTTCATAGATCCTGAGACGGAGACCAGGCGCTGCAAGCTCTTTAGGTTCAATACCGGTGGAGCGATTCCTGATTTCCATACCAATGTGGACATCATGACGCACCTTGGCACCCACTGCGAATGCCCCTACCACCATTTCGATGATGGTGCCGATGTATCTTCTTTGCCGTTGACATCCTATATGGGTAGGGCGGTGTACCATGAGTTCAAGGACCTTGAGCCGTTGAAGCATATAGGTGCTTCAGACCTTGACAGGGCTTTGGGGGACAGGGTGAAGCCTGGCGATGTGGTGATCCTCGATTCCATCTACAAGCTTGCGCCGTTCACCCCGGAGACCAACGGACCAAACGACAAGCGCCTGTTGGTCAACGGCGAGACCGCCCAGTGGATGGTTGACCACAAGGTCAAGTGCGTCGGCTTTGGAGACGGTGTCTCCATTGAGAACTGCAACGAGGACGTGAAGCCTTTCCATGACATATGCATGGCAAAGAACATCACATTCCTTGAGGTTCTCAAGAACCTTGAACAGCTTTCGACCGATACCTTCTTCATTTCGTTTGCACCTATGTACATAAAGGGACTGGACAGCTGCCCTGTACGTGTGTATGCAATCGAAGGGTTGAAGGAGTTTTGTTGAGAGCTTCCCTAGACAACCTAGTAAACAAGACAAAGGAGGCATTCAATGTCTGAAAGACAAGTCTATTGTACCGTTGAAAACGGTGTCATGACCATTACAATCGACAATCCCGAAATGAAGAACGGAATCAATTACATTGGAATAAACCAGTTCTGTGAATGTTTTAAACGTCTTAGAGACGATGATTCCATAAAGGTCGCTGTAATAACAGGTAAAGGCGAATGGTTCTATACCGGTGGCCGTGTGGATCCAAACGCTCCTGGTGAGAACAAGCTCTATGCCGATGGTATCGAGAGATATCAGAACCTGATCGAGAAGAACGAGAAGCCAATAATCGCAGCTATAAACGGTCATTGCATGAAAGCCGGAATGGGGGTTCTTTGCAATGCTGATATCGCTATAGCAAAGAGGGGCGTTGAGTTCGGATACCCAGAGGTTCGCATGGGTGGTGTTCCAATGATGGTAATGCTTGAAACCATGGACTATCTTCCAAAGAAACTTGCAATGGAAGCTTTCATTACATGCTGGAACTTCTCTGCTGACGAAGCCTATAGAGTTGGACTTCTGAATAGAGTAGTGGAAGAGGACGAATTCGATTCGACCGTCAAGAAGTATGTGGATGTCTTTTTGAATACTCCATACGAGCTTGTAAGGCTTACGAAGAAGGCCTACAGGGAGCTTTCGAAGCTTCCAAGAGGGGATGAAAGGTCCAGGTTCGCAATGGAAATGCTTAGAAATGAGGTTTTGCCTACCATGCAGAAGGTGAAACAAGAGTACAACGTATAAAACTTAAGGAGGAAAAGTATTATGAAGAAGGCTCTAGTAATGCTTTTGGTTTTGGTTGCTGTCATTGGAACAGTATTCGCACAGGGAGGTGGTGAATCCTCTTCCGATGTCAAGGTCCTGAAGATTGGCTCTACTTCACCTGCAGGAAGCTCGCACCATCAGGCTCTTCAGTATTTCCAGGAAAAGCTCAAAGAGGTTTCCGGGGGAAAGATGGATTCCACACTCCATATGGGTGGAACTCTTGGCACAACAGCTCAGGAATATGCACAGCTCAAGGAGGGATCCCTTGATGTATTCCTTACGGCTTTCGATACGGCCTCCGTTCTCAAGGGAGGAAAGGATTTCACGGTTGTCTGCGTTCCATATGCATTCGATGACATGGACCACTATTTCAAGTTCGTTGAGAGCGATCTTTGCAAAGGGATGATTGCAGAAGTCGAGAAGCAGAACGGCATCCATTTCATGGGAGTTCTTACACCAACGCTTCCAAGAGCACTTAGCACAACAAATAAGCCGGTAAGCAAGGTAAGCGATGTCTCCAACATGAAGATTAGAGTCTCCGAGACACAGTCTATATATGAAATGTGGAAGGCTTGGGGTGCAAACCCTGTCATCATTTCCGGTGGTGAGCTGTATACCGCTCTCGAAAGCGGTCTTGCCGATGGTCAGGACAATGATGTAGCTGCAACATATACAAGCGGAATGGGTGAAATCCAGAAGTACTACACTGAGCTCAACTACATTCAGCAGTCCCTTGTGACTTGGTTCTCTCAGAAGAACTGGGACAAGCTTACTGAAGAGCAGCAGGGTTGGATCAACCAGGCAATGAAAGAGACCTGCGAGGAGTTCGGAGAGATAATGAACGAGTCCTATGCAACATCCAAGCAGGCTTTGATCGATGCCGGTGTTACCTTCGTTGATGCAGACATCCAGTCATTCAAGGATGCAACGGCTGAAGCCGTCAAGGCTATGGATGGCGTTCTATTCACCAAGGGACTCTACGACCAGATAAGGGCTTTGAACAACTGATTCAAAACTGATTCAACATTGGAAAAAGGTTTTTGCGGTGGTCTTCGTTGCTTGCGTGGGATTGCCGCAAAGACCATATTCAAGCATTCGTAAGGATTGTTGCAATGGAAAAGATACGGAAAACAATAGTCAAATACACCCAAATAATCCTTGGCGCAGTCATCTTCGTGATGATCTTCTCCAATTTCATTCAGATGATCACAAGATACTTTATCAACATGACCGTTGTATGGGTCGAGGATGTATCGGTCTTGGGACTATATTGGCTTTTTGGTCTTGGTGTTCCTATGGCGTGGCTCATGGGTGCACATATGGAAATGAACATTCTTGAGAAGTTCATGAACGATAGGTTCAAACTTGTCATCTCATATATAACGCAAGGTTTCGGAGTTGCACTTGGCATACTTTACATCGTTGCCGGAGCAAGAAGCATAAGCCTGAACAAGGGCTATGTCATGTCTATAGTAGGCTTTGACGAGATGTGGAGATATATCCCAATCGTTGTCTGTGGAATCCTTCTTATTTGTGCGGCCGTATTCAATACGGTGGAGATGGTTTTCCTTCATGGAAAACCTTTGGATAAGATCGAGGACAACGAAGATCTACTTACAAAGGAGGAGAACGTATGAGCAGTTTGGTCGTATTGCAGTTGCTTGTGATATTCGGAGTCCTGTTTGTAATGCTCCTTCTCAAGTTCCCTGTGTTCATTGCAATGGCAGGTTCGCTTGCTGCGTATGCACTTGCATTTCCCGGAGCAATCCCTCTTTCCATATTCGGACAGGGAATCGTATCCAGTCTTACCAACCAGAACTATGTTGCAGTGTGTTTCTATTTCTTCCTTGGTGAGATAATGACCAATGGAGGTTTGGGAGATAGGCTAATAGAGTTCTTTGATGCTTGTCTTGGTCACGTGAGAGGAAGCCTAAGCCATATAAACATACTTGGTTCAATGGTCTTTGCAGGAGTTTCCGGATCTGCTGTTGCAGATACTGCAAGCATTGGTTCGCTTGAGCTTAATCTCATGAAGAAAGCTGGATATCCAGCTGGATACTCCGCCGCCGTTACGGCTATATCGTCCACGATAGGTCCAATCATTCCTCCTTCGTCAGGTTTGGTCATGCTTGGTGTCTATTTTGGATATTCCGTGCGTAGACTGTATCTTGGAGGTATCGTACCAGGAATCCTCATGGGTGTCGTGATGCTCATCATCTCTGCCGTCCAGGCAAAGAAGAGGAATTTCCCATACAATCCTTGGCGTGGATGGAAATACGTCTTCCAGAAGACAAAGGATGGACTTTTGGCGTTCCTGCTTCCAGCTCTGATTCTTGTATTCCTTCTCATGGGAATAGGTACGGTCGTAGAGGTTGGAGCTTCTTCGTGCGTGCTTGCCATTATATTGGCGGCAATGTACAAGGAGATAAACCTCAAGAAGCTCGTGAAGATGCTCATGAGGGCCACCATCATGACGGCGACATGTCTTGCAATGCTTTCGTTTGCCGGCATGTATACCTGGGTCATATCTTCCATGGGCGTTGCAACATGGATTGCAGCTCAGATATCGGCCATTGGTGCAAGCCAGGGTGTTGTCATGGCAGTATGTATGCTCATACTGTTCTTCCTTGGAATGATAGTCGATGTTCCTGTTGTACTTATGGTCATCTTCCCTGTCATGGTACCTGTGATAAAAGCTCTTGGAATCGACCCCGTTTGGTTCAGCGTACTTGCTTTGATAGTGAATCAGCTTGGTCTTTGTACACCTCCAGTTGGAACTCTCATATACATGACCGCTCAGATTGGAGACTGTCCTTCCTCAGAGGTGATAAAGGAGCTTATTCCATATGTAATAGGGATATGCATCCTTGTAATTGTGATGATTGTATTCCCTCAGATTGTTACGTTCGTACCAAACCTTTTGGGATAGAGGGACCAGGTTGGAATATGGCTTACACTGGTGGTTATACAAACCTTGGAAATACAGGTCTCAAAGTTTCAAGAATTGCTTTTGGCTGCGGTTTCAGAGGTGTGTATGAGGTCGATGAAGCTGCATACACCATAGAGAGTGCAATCGACGAAGGGATAAACTTCATAGACTGTGCGAACATCTACAAACTGAGAAGTGGAGAATTTTCCGAAAAGGCTTTGGGAAAGGCAATAAAGGGAAAACGTGACAAGGTCGTCATAACTTCAAAGTTTGGGGGTGAAGGTGGTGGCGCAACATCGGTGAACGCTGTAAGGCAGATCGAAGACTCCCTCAAAAGGCTTGGAACCGACTACATAGATCTTTACTTTCTGCATGCTCCTGATGACAGAACTCCATTCGAGGAGACCGTCTGTGCCATGGACTGCCTTTGCAAGACTGGAAAGATTCTCAGCTATGGGCTTTGCAACCACAGTGCATGGCAGGTCACCTACATGGACGACTATGCCAGGTCCCATGATTTGAATGGGGTGGGAGTGATTCAGAATCCATATAGCCTGTTGAACAGGGGTTTGGAAACGGAGATGCTTCCAGTTTGTTCGTTCAAAGGTTTTGGTGTGATGACATACAGCCCAATAGCTGCAGGACTTCTTTCAGGTGCTTTCGCAAATGGAGGGAAGGCTCCTGAAAAGTCAACTTGGCACTATGAAGAGTTGTATAGAAGATATCTTGAGAAGGTCTTTCCAGGACGGATCGAAAGGATTGTGGATGAGGTTGCAGCAATTGCCAAGAGGTATGGTACCACTTCCGTTGCTGTAGCTGTTTCATGGGTGCTTGCACACAAGGAGATAGACTGCGTCATTGCAGGAGCTGATTCTCCAAATGAGTTGGAGGCCTACATAGAAGGATCTTCATTGGAATTGGAAAAAGAGGATTTCGACAGATTGGAGCACATGAGCTTTAGGATGAACGAAATCTTCTCAAGACCTGATGTCAAAAAGTTGATAGACAGGGTTTGAAAGAAGCAAGTGTTTGCATAAAGCGAAAGTAAGGAGATTTTTATGCTGTACGAGAAACAAAAGGAAAAGAAAGGATTTTTGGAACTCATGAAGGAAGGTCCAGTAATGGCTCCTTGTGTATATGATTGCGTTTCAGCTCGATATGTGGAGAAGGCTGGATTCAAGGCCATGTGCCTCTCAGGTGGTGAGCTTGCAGCAAGTCTTTGCGGTTTTCCTGACATTGGACTTGTCACGTTGGACGAGCTTGTAGGTGCGGTGGATAGGATTTCGTCTTGCACCGATATTCCAATGATCGTTGATATCGACACTGGTTTTGGAAATGAAATCAATCTTGTTAGAACATGCAAGAGAGTAGCCAAGGCAGGAGCCAAGGCCGTTCATTTGGAGGATCAGACCTTCCCAAAGAGATGTGGGCATCTGAGAGGTAAGGAAGTAATTCCACACGATGCATATATAAGCAAAATAAGAGCTGCCGCTTGGGCTCTTGAGGGTACTGGATGTGCATTGATTGCAAGAACTGATTCCTACCACATACTTGGAAAGGAAGAGGCTATATCCCGTTGCAACGATGCCATAGACGCAGGTGCAGACATAACGTTTATTGAGGGCAATGCCACGATTGAAGATATCAAGGATGTTGCAAAGAGAGTCAAAGGACCAAAGATGTTTGCAATGGCGTCTGCGGGAGCAAGTCCAAAGGTTTCGTTGGATGAACTCTACAAGTGGGGCTATGGCCTTATGACCATGCACTACACAATGGCTGGTGCAATGATGGGCATGGAGGAATACGGAAGGCTTTGCTATGAAGCTATGAGCGATATTCCCGTAACTGAGGATCCGCGTGTCGATTCAAGCCCTATGGCCTTGTTCGAACTCTTTGGGATTCATGAGTGGCTCAAGCTTGGAAAGTCCTTTGGAGCTTCCATAAACGATGCTCAGGAATTCGAGAAGAGAGAGTAGTCGAATTTCTCTCTTGGAAGTTTCATTTTGGAGTTTCAAATGATAAGGAAATCAACCGAAAAGACTGTAGAACGTTTTGAACACAAGTTTGGTGCTGACGGTTTCATAACCGTCAGGAGCCTCACAAACAATGTAGATGAGCTTAATGGGAAGGGTAGGGTTCTTGCCCATACGACTGTGGCTCCTCATTCTGGGATAGGATACCATGTACACAATGGAGAGACGGAGATCTACTACATCCTGTCTGGAAAAGCCAAGTTCAATGACAATGGAACCATCGTGGATATAGAAGCTGGAGATGTCACGTTCACTCCAAGTGGAACTGGTCACGGCATAGAGAACGACAACGACGAACCCTTGGATTTGATTGCATTGATTATCTACGACTGATTGGTTTAGAATGACCTGTTGGGACACAAAATAGGAACTTGCAAAAACAGGCTTTGTGAGGATTGATGGTGGATTTCCGAGGAGAAATCCATTTTTTGACAACTGAAGGAATACTTTGTGTATTGCGAAGTTGGCGAAAATGCGATTTATACGGGAAAGGCGACGTCAGGACTCATGAAGTGGGCTTTGAAAGTTCCTTAAAGGTTCTGAGTTCGATAACATCGGGTTAAAGGGTAGGGTTGCATGACAGACAGCGGGAAAGAGGCCTCCTCAAAGAGGGATACGACCATATACGAGATTGCAAGGATCACGGGCGTGTCGGCGTCCACGGTCTCAAGGGTCATCAACAACTACCCATACGTGCAGAAAGAGACGCGTGCCAAAGTTCTAAAGGCTTTGAGCGAAAATAATTACGTGCAGAATGATACGGCGCGCAGTCTCGTGACGCAGGCTTCAAAGATGGTTGGCATACTCATTGCGGACGTGCGCACGACGCACCACACGGACGGGGTGTACTACATTGAGCACGAGCTGTCCCAGAACGGCTATTCGTCCATCATCTACAACACAGGATCGGATCCAGACACGCAGGCTAAGTACATCCAGACCCTGAGCCAGAGGCGCGTGGATGCGGTGGTGCTCATGGGATCGGTCTATCAGAACGACAGCGTGCAGAACGCAATCATGGTCTACCTTCCCAACACGCCGGTTGCGATATGCAACGGATACCTTGACGGCAAGAACATATACGGCGTGATGTCGGACGAAAAGACCGGCGTGGCCGATGCCGTCAAGCTCCTCGCCTCCAAGGGCCACAGGAACTTTGCATTTATCACAAACCACTACACACCCAGCAATTACGAAAAGCTTGAGGGCTTTAGGATGGGCCTGAAGCTCTATGTGGAAGGCGGCAGCGCACAGGAGATCGAATCCGGCGATGACGTCTCTCAGATCCAGCAGGCCACAAAGGACCTGGTCGAACGCAGCCCCAAGACCGATGCCATTGTCTTTGCCGATGACTTTGTTGCCCTCGCCGGGCTCCACGCCCTTGTTGAGCTGGGGATCAGGATTCCTGAACAGGTGGCCGTAGTGGGACTCAACAACTCCCGCTATGCAGAGATAAGCAACCCATCGCTCACCAGCATCGACAACATGCTGTACGACACCAGCCTCATTGCCGTACGCAACCTCCTTGAGGTCCTTCGCGGAGGCCGCGTGAACCACCGCATTACCATTGGATCTGTTGTAGTCGAGCGCAGCACAACGTAGATTTCTTTCCGCAAAAAGGTAGATATTTTAAAAGTTTTGCGATTTCAAATCGCAAAACTTGGTGACTCTTGGTGAAAATTGCGGTATTATTTCTACTGTTGGAGATGACTGCAATGATTTACAGACCCTTGTACGTAGATAAGATCATGGCTTATGTTGATACCCCGTTTGTGAAAATCATAGCGGGAGTACGGCGCTGTGGAAAATCGACGATTCTGAAAATGGTGATGGATCAGTTGAAGACGAAGCGAGGCGTTCCAGATGAATGTATCGTCAGTTTCCGCTACGACTCCATGGAACATGATGATATGACGGCGAAGCAGATGTATGCTGAATTGAAAGGTAGGCTTTCGCCAAACGGTAAGACATATATGTTCCTCGATGAAGTCCAAGAGGTCGATGGCTGGGAGAAGGTCGTAAACTCGTTGGCGGAGGACTTCGATGTTGATATATATGTGACGGGGTCGAACTCCAGGATGATGTCCTCTGAAATCTCCACCTATCTGACAGGGCGGTACATATCCTTTCATGTGTTCACTTTGTCATTTGGCGAGTATCTGATGTTCAAGAGGCAGTATGCCAATGTTGGAGATCCTAGGGAAGAGCTCGCAAACTATGTTCGTTTGGGAGGTTTTCCTGCAACGCACTTGCAGCCGTATTCGCAGGATGAAGTCTATACGATTGTGCGTGACATCTACAACTCCACAATCTTCTCTGACATTGTCAAACGCAATCAGGTGCGGAAAATCGACCAACTGGAGCGTGTTGTAAAATACACTTTCAACAATGTAGGCAATACATTCTCTGCAAAATCCATTTCAAATTATCTTAAGGCGGAACATCGTGCGTTGGACAACGAGACTGTTTACAGCTATTTGGAAAAGCTGGAGAAGGCATACCTTATTCACCGTTGTTCCCGTTTCGACCTGCAGGGAAAAGAGATTCTGAAAACACAGGAGAAGTTCTACCTTGCGGACACCTCTCTGAGGTACAGCGTTTTAGGCTACAATTCAGACAGCGTTGCATCCAGTTTGGAGAATGTCGTGTACTTGGAGCTTTTGCGCAGAGGGTATACGGTCAATGTTGGAAAGTCGAGCGACGGTGAAATAGATTTCGTGGCAACTAGGCAGAACGAGAAGATCTATGTGCAGGTCGCCCAGGAGATTGGTTTTTCAAAAACGGAGAAACGTGAATGCTCCCGTTTGTTGGAGATCCAAGACAACTATCCAAAGTATGTCCTCACAACGGATGCCTTCTCTGGAGGAAACTATCAAGGCATCAAGACGATGCACATAGCAGATTTCCTATTGAGTACCGAATACTAGAAGAGAAAAGTGTACATAGTATACAGAAATCTCTTCTAGAAACTGATTCTTTTGTTGCCCTGTCGTGCATTTTGCATTACACTGGAAGAGAAAACTGTGCAAAATGCACAAAAAGCTCTTCTGGAATGGGACGCTCATGGAGATAAAAAGGGATTTCTATTTGAAAAAACTTGTGGACCGGATGAACAATGGTCTAATAAAGGTGGTGACTGGCATTCGCAGATGCGGAAAGTCCTACCTGTTGAATACGTTGTTCTATCATCACTTGATTGAATCCGGGGTCGATGAACAGCATATAATCCGTTTTGCGTTCGACTCAGCAGAGGACCTTCTCAAAATAGGTGAAGACATTGTCCAGCTTGAAAAGGAGGGCCTAGGTGCAGATCCCAAGAAATTCATGGGATACATTTCGTCTTGCATTGTGGACGATGGACGGTATTATCTGCTTCTTGACGAAATACAGCGTTTGGACTGCTTCGTGGCGGTTTTGAACGGATACCTATACAACGAAAAGCTTGATGTCTATGTCACAGGAAGCAATGCAAAGCTACTCTCTAAAGATGTCGCAACGGAGTTTGCAGGAAGAGGGGACGAAGTGCACCTTCATCCGTTGAGCTTTGCGGAGTTCATGTCCGTCTACAAAGGTGATAGGTACATGGGGCTTTCCGAATACATGCTGTACGGAGGAATCCCATTGGTGGTACTTCGAGAAAACCCAAATGACAAGGCCGCTTTGCTAAGGAATCTTTTCACGGAAATCTATATAAAGGACATTCAGAAGAGAAACAGAATAAGAAATGTTGTGGAGCTTGAGGATTTGATGAACATCCTCTCTTCTTCGATTGGGTCCCTCACCAATCCGGAAAAGCTTAGGAATACGTTCAAATCCGTCAAGAAGTCCAACATAACATCAAGTACGATAAAGAAGTACATCGATTGCCTAGAGGATTCGTTTCTAATAGAGTCTTCCATGAGGTATGACATAAAAGGAAAATCGTACATAGAGACTCCTAGAAAGTATTATTTCAGCGACATCGGTCTTAGGAATTCCAGAATCAATTTCAGGCAATTGGAAGAACCACATTCCATGGAGAATGTGCTATTCAATGAGTTGACTATGCGGGGCTATGATGTGGATGTGGGCGTCGTGCCCATCGTTGAGAAGTCTGAAGATGGCAAGGCTTTGAGAAAGCGACTTGAGATTGATTTCGTCTGCAATTGTGGCTTCTCAAGGTATTATATACAGAGCGCCTATGCTATCCCTGATGAAGAGAAAAGAAGTCAGGAGATTCGCCCGTTCAGACGCATAGGGGACTCCTTCAAAAAAATAATCATAACGAAGGACCTTGTTCCTGCCTATTATGATGATTACGGAATACTGACAATGAATATCTACGATTTTCTACTGGATCCAAATAGTTTGGAGAGGTAGTTGTTGGAGGGATGGTTGTTGAAAAAACAGTGTTTGTACGTTATATTAACTTTAAAGTAAATAACTTTGGAGTTAATTATGTTCGTCGGTAGAGAAAAGGAGCTGAGCTTGTTGGAGTCGCTCTATTGTTCCAACAAGTTCGAGATGTTGGTTGTGCATGGCAGACGCAGGGTGGGGAAGTCGTTCCTTCTTTCGCAGTTTGCAAACAGGCACAGGAGCAATACCATTTTCTTTACAGCCGACAAATCCTCTGAGAGGGTCAATGTTGAGAATTTCTGCAATGAAATGAAGAACGTTGTGAAAACAGGGGATTTCCTTGGTTCGTTCTCCACTTGGTATGATGTCTTTTCGTTTTTTGGAAATACGGAGCTGAAGGAAAGGACCATCATTGTCATGGATGAGTTCACATATCTTTTCAAGTCGGACCCTGCTTTCGATTCCAAACTGCAGAACGCCATCGATAGAGTTCTAAAGCAAAGGAATGTCCTTTTGATACTATGCGGCTCTGAGATATCGGTAATGGAAAGGTTGTTCGATGATTCTTCAAAGCCTTTGTATGGAAGGAAGACGGCCGAGCTCAAACTTGAACCGTTCTCGTATGTCGAGGCCAGGAAGTTCTTTCCCAACTACAACGAAGAGGATTCCATTGTGGCGTATTCGATTCTTGGAGGCATCCCTCTGTACCTTTCCTTGTTCGATGATTCCCTTTCCATAAGGGACAATGTGATAAGGAACTGTCTGGAGACAAGTGGCTATCTTTTCAATGAAGTCGAGACGTTGCTGCAGATGGAATTGAAGGAGTCTGGTTTCTACAAGGAGATACTCCTTGCAATCAATTCCAGCGCATTGGCCTTGGGAGAGATAAAGAACAAGGTCTCGGGGGATGCAGCCAAGGTCGCCAAGTACCTTGCCGTTCTAATAGATCTTGGAATCATCAAGAAGGAGACTCCTTGTGGTGAGAGGGAAAGGTCCAGAAATACGCTGTACAGCATGGCTGATAATTACTTTGCCTTCTATTTCCAGTTCATATATCGCAATAGGAATGCACTCAATGGACTTATCCCCCCAGAGGGTTTCTTCGATAGATTCGTTGGCAAGGAAAACCTTGGTTCTTTCATAGGCCACAGATTCGAAGGAATCTGCGAATCATACCTCAAGGCCTTCTTCTATGCTGGGAGAATGCCTTTCTATGCCACTGATATTGGTCGTTGGTGGGGTGGCAGCCGCATGTCCAAGGAACCAGTAGAGATAGATATCCTTGCATTGGACGATGAAAATGCCCTCATTTGCGAATGCAAGTATACTGAAAGGCCTTTCGATGAGAAACAGCTTGCGGATCTTCTTGAATCCGGCACATGCATTGACAGGAAGAATAGGTACTATATGGTTTTCTCGAAGAACGGTGTTACTTCCAGTGTGCTGGAGAAGGTTGCAAATCTGAAGAACCTCAAGGTTGTTGGACTCTTGGATTTGTTCGAAACTCCTTGAACTTGTGGTATTTGAACTTGCGGGATGGCAGGTGCAACCCTAGGGGTGCTTCCATAGGTTGCCCCTTGCTCTCTTGTGTGTTAGATTGGTGTTGGATTGATACCGTCCTTTGAAGAGGATAGAGAAAGTCTTTGTAGAGGTAGAAAAGTAATCATGGTTCTTTATCATGGAAGTAAAGAGATAATAGAAAAACCACGTATCATCATATCCAGAAACAATAAGGACTTCTATTATGGATTCTACTGTACTTTGCTTGAACAGCAGGCGGTACGTTGGGCGAAGAGGTTTGGTAGCCTTGGCTATCTCAACAGCTATGAGTACTCTCCAAATGATTCTCTCAGAACCAAGACATTTGCCGATATGACTGAGGAGTGGTTGGATTTCATTGTCTCCTGCAGATTGGGGAAGCCCCACGACTATGACGTAGTGGAAGGCCCTATGGCGAACGACACGATATTCAACTATGTCCAGAATTTCATCGATGGAAAAATCAGCAGGGAGGCATTCTGGGCATTGGCCAAATTCAAGTATCCAACGCATCAGATAAGTTTCCATACCGATGCTGCCTTGAAAACATTGAAGTTCATTGACGCCAAAGAGGTCTAGCATGAAGAACAACAGCGACCTGTTCTACACCTGCAGTCTCATAGAGTACATCGGACGCGAAAAAAGACAGAAAAGAAGCTATGTCGTCGCCGCCTTGGGAGAAAAGAACCTGAAGCAGATTTATTCGTATGCTGATGTCTTCCATTGCGAGCCAATTGCAAATACCGCAGATGCATTCATTGAAATGTGCAGCATTGAAGAAGGCTTATTCGACAACGTTGTCGCTTGCAAATACGAGGTGCCCGACTACTGGACGATAGGCGAGGTCTATGCTCGCCTCATAGAAGACACCGTTCCAAAGGAAACCTTTCCAAATGAGACCGATGTCATTGTGTCCAAACTCATAGAGGTCTATTCTTCATGGATAGACGATGCAATCCAGGACTACAACACCGATTTTTTCTACCAGCCCCGTGAATACATAGCCGCCTGCTACGAAGAAGGTTCAGTCGTGGAGTGAAGTGTTTGTTTCCTTTGCTTCATTTGGGGATAAGAGAAGGATTCGATGCAATCTCTTCGTCAATCAAGGACTGTAGGTAGATGGGACCTTGCCCATAAAGACCCAGAGAATCGTCGTCCAATGCAGACCCTATATGTGAGGTGTAGAGAACCTTCAACGCTTGATCTTCTGATATCTCGTGTTCCTTTGCCAAGAGCTCTATTACCATGGGGAGGATTGCAATCTTTACCAGATGGTGGCTGCTGAACATGTTCTTTGACTCAAGTTCTTGGTTGTACATCCATTCATCGAAATAGTTCATGAGCCATTCTTTGCCCATTTCGTGGAGATCTTCATAGTCAGTGTCCAGCTGTTCAAGAATGCCAGAGGACTCGAAAAGCCTGAAGACTTCCGTTGAAGGGATTCTTTCATGGTTTGAATAGTTTTCGATGCAATAGACCTTGAACGACGTTTTCGACATTTCGACTCCTGCTTGCATGATAACATTGCCGTGTGAATTAATCGATAATGAAAGGAATTCTGGATTGGTGAGATTCTGCTGAGATTTTTTTATAATCGAAAATAATTTTTTTATAATCGAAAAATAATTGTTGACAAATGAAAAATCCTCCTTGATGATTGAATCATAAACAAGAGGAGGAAAGACTATGTTCTTTAAAGCTGGAAGAAAGAGTGCATTGGCCGTTGTACTGGTACTTTGCATCATGTTCATTGCTGTTCCTGTTTTTGCACAGGGTGGAAACGAAACAGCTGCGAAGGTAGATATGACAAAGGATGCGGATGGGATTGCCTGGAAGCAGTTCGCCGGCACTGAGCTTCATCTTGGAATGAACAAGCACGTCTATACCGAGACCATAAGACTTGTCATTGACGAGTTCGAAGAGAAGACCGGTATGAAGGTCATAATAGAAGACTTTGCACAGGACGAGTTCATGAACAAACGCCTTGTTGACCTTTCGTCGGGAACCGGCGAGTTCGACCTTGTCATGATGGATTCCGTATGCACGCAGGCAGCTCAGGCTGGTTGGATCGAGAACCTTGACGAATGGTTCAAGAGGTCTGACCTCGTCAATATGGACAAGTACGATTTGGCCGACATAGCACCGTCATGGAAGATAGCTTTTACGGTGGACGACCATCTCTATGCAATCCCTGTATCCGGCGAGAAGCAGATGCTTTTCTATAGGGCCGATATCTTTGAAGAGCTAGGCCTCAAGGTCCCTGAAACGTTCGATGAGCTTGAAGAAGCGGCCAAGCTGCTCAAAACCAAGTATGCCGGTGGTATCCTCCTCAGAGGTCAGAAGATACATACTGTGTCCAACTGTACCGGTGTGATCTGGTCCTATGGTGGAAGGATTGGAGATTCCATGGACTACAACTATGCTGTATTCAACAGTCCAGAGGCAGTCGCCGGTGCGGATATGTACACAAGGCTTGCAAGGCTCTATGGCCCAGCGGGGATAGAGAACTACACATGGTACGAGTGCGTATCGGACTTCCAGCAGGGAAAGGTTCCAATGTACCTTGACATGAGCGTGTTCATGAGTCAGTTCGAGGATCCAACGGCATCAACGGTCGCTGGCAAGGTTGGATATGCTCCAATGCCGGCAGGTCCTGCTGGTTCGAAGCCAACTGGTGGTGCTTGGGCAATGTCCATGAGTTCAAGTTCACAGCACAAGGAAGCTGCATTCCTTCTCCTCCAGTGGCTTACATGTCCTGAGACAAGCCTCAAGCTTGCAATAGAAGGAGGAATATCGGCTCGTGTCTCCGCTTTCCAGAGCGAAGAGCTTGCATCCAAGTATCCTGCTTCCTGGCTCAGCGCTTTTTCGGCGGCACTTGCAGCAGAGGTTCCGGAGGTCACATTCCCTCTCATCTCCAGAAACGAAGAGTATCTTGATGTGATTGGTACGGCCTTCAACCTCATGATCCAGAAGGAAGTCGATGTACAGGCTCTCATGGATGAGACTGTGAAGAAGGTGGATATCCTTTTCCAGGATAAGTAAACGGATTCACATGGTCTGGACCCTCTCTCCTGAAGGTCCAGACCTATGGTTTTATGTGCTGATATGATTCTATTCAAAAGAAATGCAACGCTTAGGGAAAGGCAGCTGAAACGCTTCAGGTTGGCTATGTTGGCTCCTGGCCTTGTTCTGTTGTTTGCAATAAACCTTCTCCCTATTCTTGACACCCTCAAGACGAGTTTCTATGACTACTACCTTCCTAGGCCTGAAGCGCAGACCTTCGTTGGTTTTAGGAACTACATTGAACTCTTCAAGGACGAAAGGTTCCTTGCTTCGTTTGGACGTACAATCGTATTCACCCTTATGGTGGTCTCTGCGGAGACTCTACTTGGGTTTGCAATAGCTTTGGCGTTGACAAGCGATTTCTATGGGGCCAAGTTGTGCAGGGGCATCTTCCTTTTGCCCATAATGCTAACTCCTATAACCACCGCTTTCATGTGGCGTATAATGTACAGCCCCACATTGGGCATTCTGAACTATCTTCTGGAACTGGTTGGAGTTGCGCCTCAGAAATGGATATATGGGGCGGAGCAGGCCCTGCCGTCTGTCGCTGCAGTGGTGACATGGTGCAAGGTTCCGTTCATGGTCATGGTGTTCTACACGGGGTTGCTTTCCGTGAGCGACGATGTCCTGGACGCTGCAAAGATAGATGGCGCAAGTTCATGGCAGATACTCTGGAAGATCAAGCTTCCTCTGATAAGGCCGGTCTTCTTCGTGGCAGTGCTTTTCCAGACGATAGACACTGCAAAGGAGTTCGATTTCACACAGATCCTCACAAGAGGCGGTCCTGGTTCCGCTACAGAGACTTTGTCCATATACACATATCTCAACAGCTTTGGATTCCTGAAGATGGGCTATGGTTCTGCGAACGCAATCATCCTAAGCCTATTCATAGGCATAATCGCCTACGTTCTCATAAGATGTGGAGGTATAAACTTTGACCAGTGAAAAACTATACTCGCTGAATGCAAGACATAGAAGGCACAAGATTGTCAGGACCATACTTATGGTGGCGTTCGTGCTAGTGTACATGTTCCCTTTGGTCTGGACCGTGCTCATGTCCTTCAAGACCAAAGTGGATGCACTTGCATATCCTCCTGTTCTGTTTTCAAGGCTTACTCTAAGCAACTATGCAATGGTATGGAACAACAGCGACTTCCTAAAGTACTGCTTCAACTCCGTAATCATAGCGGTGTCCTCCATGGCCATTGGAATGGTCCTAGCCGTTCCCGCTGCCTATATACTTTCCCGCAAGTACTACAGACCAAAGGGCTCAAGCCTTATGCTCATGGGAGTGCTTTCAACCAGAATCGTGCCGCAGATTACGTTCATAATCCCGTTCTTCATCCTTTTCAGGAAGCTGCACCTTACGGACACCCATATATCGCTTGTGATAATGCATCTTACGATAATCCTTGGATTTGGCATTTGGATGATGAGGTCCTACTTCCTTGATATTCCGTTCGAGCTTGAGGAGTCGGGCCTCATAGACGGCTGCACTTATTTTGGTGCGTTCTGGCACATAATCATTCCAATATCGGCGCCGGGAATAGCCACTACGGCCATATTCTCGTTCAACTACAGTTGGAACGAATTCCTGTATGCATTGATTCTCACAGGGCGAAAGACCAAAACCCTGCCTCTTGGCGTATATGGATGGGTGAGCTATGAAAGCATAGATTGGGGAGGCCTCACCGCTACGGCGGTTCTGGCATTGATTCCAATAGTGATTTTCTATTGCTTTGTACAGAAAGGCCTCGTTAGAGGTATGACGATGGGAGCGGTGAAGGGCTGATTCCCAAACGAAAAAAGGAGAGAAAATGAAAAACGAACTTGGACTTCTTATCAAACTGGATTGCCAGGAGAACATTGAAAAGCTTTTGAAAAGGGTTGTGGACCTTGGATTCAAGACCTGTCAGGTATCGACCTATGTACCTGAGCTGTATACCAAGGAGAACGCCGATCTCATAAACAAGTACTGCAAGGAATTTGGGGTTAGGGTGACACTGCTGTGGGCTGGTTGGCCCGGCAAGTGCGAGTGGAACTTCGTGGGTGGTCCTTCTACGATTGGTCTTGTACCGTTGGCGGTGAGGGACGAGCGTGTAGGCATAATGAAAAAGGCATCGGATTTTGCAAAGCTGATTGGCGTTGACAGGATAGCGACCCATGCGGGTTTCATTCCAGAGAACATGGACGACCCCTTGTATGCTTCGTTGGTGAGTGCCTTGAAGGATGTAGCTTCGTACTGCAAGGTCAATGGACAGTACTTCTGTTTCGAGACCGGACAGGAGACGCCTGTGACGCTTCTTAGGACGATTCAGGACATTGGTTATGACAATGTGGGCATAAACCTTGACCCTGCCAATCTTGTCATGTACGGCAAAGGCAATGCCGTTGACTCACTCAAGGTTCTTGGAAAGTATCTGCTTGGCGTTCATATAAAGGACGGAAAGTACCCCACGAACGGAAAGGAGCTTGGAATAGAGGTGCCAATAGGGAAGGGGGATGTCGATATGCCTAGGCTCCTTGAGAGGATAAGGGAGCTTGGCTACGAAGAACCACTTACGATTGAGATAGAGCTGGACAGAAGGGAAGGGGATGAGAGTCCTGAAAGCGCAATCTCCTATGCCGTCGAGTATTTGAATTCGCATTGAGTCTTGCACGGAGGAATGGAAGGAATGGAGAGGATTCTTACTGGTTGTATCGTTGGGGCTGGTTTCATGGGTTCCACGCATTTGGACTGCTATTTGAAAAATCCAAAGGTGAGGATTACGGGAATAGTGGATTCCAATTTAGAGAAGGCCTCCAAGCTTGCAGAAAAGGCAGGATGTAAGGTTTTTGGCTCTCTTGACGAGATGGCAAAGGCTGGTGGTTCCGTTGATTTCGTGGATGTATGCCTTCCAAGCATCTTGCATAGGCAATATGCTGTGCAGGCCATGGAGCAAGGCTCGCATGTAATCGTCGAGAAACCAATTGCAACGACGTTGGATGACGCCAATGCAATGATCGAGGCATCCCAGAGGTGCAACAGGAGACTTATGGTTGCTCATGTCTGCCGGTTCATGCCCCAATTCGCGAAAGCCAAGGAGCTTGTTGGGAACGGTGCCATAGGCAGACCAATCTCAATGGAGATCCATAGGTTGTCAGACGCTCCAATGTGGTCGTGGAACAACTGGCTCCAGAACAACAGCCAAAGCGGTGGGACCTTACTTGACCTGTCCGTCCATGACCTTGATTTCTCCAACTGGCTTTTTGGCAGTCCTGTGTCCTTCAAGTCGTATATATCGGGGATTGGAGAGAAGCCGGGTTCCTCTTCCACCTGTGCGGTGCTGACATACGGCAGCGGAGTGGTGTCCACTGTATTCTCAAGCCATCTGATGCCCAAGGGGTATCCGTTGTTTTCAAGTTTCATCATAAGCGGCACCTCCGGGTGCATCGAATGGAACACAGGGAACACCCCTGGGGCCCTGAGGTTGGTGCAGGATGGTGAAGTCTGCGTCTCGTTCGATGCAAAGGAGCTCGACCCCGTTGCATACAACAACGCATATCAAAGGGAATTGGACGATTTCATTGATTGTTTGATAACTGGGAAGCCCTTCAAGGTTGATGCTTTTGATGCACGGCTCACCCTTGAGACCGTGTCCAACCTTTATGGAAACGCTACATACCTGCAGGTGTAGGTGCTTGCTGCGCCTGTAGGATGAACCTTCTGTCGAACAGTTCTCCTATGCACAGTCTTGCCGCTCCGGTTGCGGAGGAGTCGTCGTCCAGCTCCGAGAACTCAACGGAGAAATCCGGCCCCGTCCACATGGAGGCTTGGTTGTTTATTGCATGGCGTATGTAGTACAGGTAGTTTGGGCCAAGAAGCTTGGCTCTTCCTGCTATTATTATGCACCCTGGATCAAGAAACGTTGTGAGCTGACCAAGTACGCCTCCTATGTCCTGCCCTGCCTTCTTTATCGTGGACAATGCAATCCTATCCCCTTGGTCTGCACAGTCTTTGATGTCCTGGAGGGTCAGGTGGGCTTTTTTTTCAAGTGTTAAACGGAGGACTGAATCATGTACGGAGCTGCAGGACTCCTCTGCATATTCGATTATTGCAGGTACGCTTGCAATGGATTCTATGCATCCAGTGCTTCCGCATTTGCACTTCTTCTTGTTTCCGCTCGCAATGATGTGTCCAAGGTTGCCGCCTCCTCCGTTCTCTCCTCTGTAGATAGTTCCATTGAAGATGAGCCCAGCTCCTATCCCTGTTCCTATCTTTATGCAAAGCAACGACTTGGGTTTTTCACTGCGCTTTGCCGTGTATTCCTCCAATGCCATTGTATTGACTTCGTTGTCTATGAATGCGGGGCATTTGTATTTGTCTTGAAGGATGTCCTTTATCCTGAAAAGATGCCATCCTGGCATGAATGCGGGGTGGAATGCCACACCTTCTTCGTATTTTATTGGAGAAGGGATTCCCATTCCAATTCCGAGGAGTTTTTTGCTTGCAGTCCTGTATTTGGCAAGTAGGGAATCTATCTGCTGACAAATCATGTTGAGTGTGGCTTCTGGACCTCTTATGAGGTCTACGGGATTGCGTGTGATTTCTATGAGTTCGCATCCTAGGTTATAGATTCCAACCCTGCATGTCGTGCCTCCCATGCCTATTCCTATGATATATCCAAGCTCATTGTTGAGCATGAACTCTACGTTCTTCTTCTTGTTTGGAGTTGACTCGCTGTTTGCGACGATGAGGTTTTCTCTAAGCAGCTTTTCACAGTTTATGGAGATCGTTGACCTTGAATAGCCCGTTCCTTCTGCAAGCTTTGCCTGTGATACGGAGCTGTTGTCCTTTATGAGCTTTAGTATGGATAGCACTGCAAGGTCAGATGTCTTCTCGTTCGTCTTCATGCTTGAATGATACGATATTTCTATTATAAAAAAAAGTTGAAAAACTAAGAAGCTTAAGGTTGCATGACGATATGTCCATCGTTTTCTTTGCCATGAAGTTTCTTCAGTAAACGAGAAAAACGGTTTTACTGAAGGAAATTTTCTTCATAAACGCCCAAAATTCGTAGAAATGAAGAAAAGCATCCTGCCCGTTTAGGTCCGTAGTTCGTCTTTTCTTGAGACATGGACCTGAGATTGGTCCATAAAGTCGTTCTTCGCGCCTCATGGACACCTATTGGACAACCCAAACCATCGCCAAATGCGCTTCCCTGAATGTCGAAGAATTCCAAAGGATAATTGATTCCCAATAGAACAATAGAACTGCCATTTCTTTCAATCCTAAGTCTTTGCGTAATCCTCACCGCATCCTTTCAATTGTGTTTTGCCAACTCGTGGTGTACAATCCAATTGGGAAGGAAGAAGTAAACCAATGGACTTGGAGAACGAGTTCTCTTACGGAGAGTTCCTTTGGCCAAGAAAGTCAAACTCACTGAACTGTCGGAAAAGGACAAGCTAAAGCTGAGAAGCACCATGCTCTACGCCCTGTCCGTCACAACACTTGTGTGTGCAATCCTTGTGAGCTGCTTTGCATGTACACAGCAAACGCCAACTCCACAGCCATCCCAAGAGCAGACCGCCGAGAGACAACGCCTCTATTGGACAGGCATTCTGGGCGATACGCAGTGGGAGCCTCAGACCAACGAACGCAACGATGGAAAGCTGGAAGGGTTCAGAACGGCGTTGAAAGCAAACATCATCTACGATGCAATCTCAAACAGGCTTGTACTCCGCTTTGGAAGCAGCCAGCCGTTCTTCAAGCAAGGCACCATAGATCTTGAAAGCTGTGACGGCACGGTAACGTTCGATGACGGCAGGACCTGGAGCGTCAGGTTCTCGGAGAAGAACGAAGTCAAATACATGACCATCGTGGATTCCCAGAACAAGACCGTCTATTACACCTGTCTTTGAATCCTAGGGCGGGCCCCAAAGCCCGAACTATGACTCATAGAAACCCAAAAACAGGTCAGCCTGGCACATCCTTGATATAGAAAGGGATCCTTCTCCAAGGTCCATCTTCTTCGTACCCCAAACGTCAGACTGGCACCCAAACTGTTCCAGCCCCTATGTCATAGAGGGCTGGTTTTTTAGCCCGATGCCCTTGAACGTTGACGTTCAAATGGAGGATTTGATCATGGACTCTCATCGTTCTACTCAACGACTTCAATGTAGAAGCTTACGGGTCTAAAGCCGTCGTTGCAGGAGATCATGGCGGAGTGGGGGTTCTTCATCCACCCATCAAAGAAGTTTCCACCTCCGTTTGCCAATGCGAACACATATGGATAGAGGTTCTGCCATGCACTTTCACAGAAACCTGATGGCATCTGTGCATCATGCGAGACAAAGCGCATTTTCTCCTTCATGCAGCAGGAGCCATCGAAGGAAGGGTTCTCATACAAAGAAGACAAGTCGTCAAAGGAGGAGACCTTTGCAACGGTTATCAAACAGTCCTTCATGATAGAAGTCCCAATGAGTCCTTAACTCCATCCATGGCGGCGACAAGTCTGTCGCACCAAAGGTCGAAATCCGGGTCTTCACGTTGGAGCTCAGGAGATGAGACAACATTGTGTATAGTACGGGAAAAACCCTCCTCCAACGATATGGAAGCATGGAACGAAGGAACGAGCGCTTTCACCTTTGAGTTGTCGAACACGACGCTGTTGGCCTTGTCTCCAAGGAGATTTCCCGTCATATCGTAGCCGTTCACAGGGCCAAAGGCCGCAACGACGGAGGAAGGGACATAGCAAGGGATGAACCTGACTTCACGACCATATTCACGCGATAGACATGAAGCTATCGTTTCGTAGATGCGGTTCCATGTGTTGGATTCATCGGATGTGATGTGAAATGCCTGACCAATGGCAGAAGGATTGCCAAGAAGTCCAACGAAGGCCTTTGCAAAGTCGCGGCTGTCAGTCATGGTCCACAAGGATGAGCCATCGCCATGGACTATCACAGGCTTGCCTTCCAGCATACGCTTCAGGACCTGCCAGCTGCCTTTGGCTCCATGGATTCCAACGGGAACGGAGCGTTCGCAGTATGTATGGCTGGGCCTAACGATGGTCACAGGGAAGCCTTCCTCCCTGAAAAGGCGCATGAGGTACTCCTCACAGGCTATCTTGTTGCGGGAATACTCCCAATAAGGATTCTCAAGAGGAGTCTTCTCCGTAATGAGCCAGGTCCTAGGGGGCTTCTGGTATGCAGAGGCGGAGCTTATGTAGACGAACTGCCCGACACGTCCCTTCAAGATACGGCACACAGGCTCAAGGTCAGATGGCACGAACCCAATGAAATCACAGACCACGTCGAAGGACTGGCCTTCAAGGCACCTCTCCACGGACGAAGGGTCATGGATGTCCGCCGTAAGCTGATGCACTCCAGATGGAAGGTTCTCAAGTCTGTTTCCTCTATTGAGTACATAGACCTCCCATTTGGGGAGTTCGGACAGATGCTCGACGATAGCAGAGCTTATCGTCCCCGTACCACCAATGAAAAGGACCTTCACAGACAAAACTAATCCTCCTTGCCGTCCTTCATGCGGTAGCCAACGCCAAGCTCGTTTATGATATAGCTGTCATCGCCTGGATTGAAACCGCATTTGCGCCGTATGTTGGCCATATTGACCTGGATCTTCTTGACGTTTCCAGAATCGTTGGCACCCCAAATGTAACGGACAATGGCGGAGTAAGTCAAAACCTTTCCGGCATACTCGGAAAGAAGGGCAAGTATGTTGTATTCCGTCTGTGTAAGATGAACCTCTTCGCCTGCCATGGTCACAAGCCTTTTGTCGTAGTCTATGACCAGGTCCTTGAGGACGAATCTTCCTCCAGGTACGGAGCAGGAGGAGGCGCAGTGACGGGACGTCCTCAACAGAGCCCTTACCCTTGCAAGGAATTCGTCTATTCCAAAGGGCTTGGTCACATAGTCGTTGGCTCCACGGTCCAAGGCTGCGACCTTGTCAGACTCGTGGGTACGGGCGGAGAGCACCAGAATAGGAACAGTGGAGCTTTCCCTTACATGCTTTATGAGTTCAAGTCCATCCATGTCAGGCAGTCCCAGGTCCAACACGATCAAGTCAGGATTGTGGGAGGAGGCCATCCTTTCACCCGTCATGCCGTTGGTGGCGGTTATCACCTGATAGTTGGAGGTGGAAAGCACCGTCTCAACGAACCTTATGATCGTGGCATCGTCTTCGATTATCAGAACCTTGTATTTGTTGTTACTCATCATCTTCCTCCTTGTCCAACGCGAAGCTGAACACTGCACCTTTCTTCGCTCCGTTCCTTGCGCTCATCGTCCCACCATGCGCCTTTATTATGGAATAGCAGACTGAAAGCCCTATGCCCATGTTGCTTCGCTTGCTGTCAGCAGTCTCCACCTTGGATGTCCAGGAACCATTGAAAAGGGAACCCAACCTATCGGCAGGTATGCCGCATCCATCGTCGCTTATCTCGAAAACAACGCGTCTTCCTTTCTCCTTGACGACCAGATTGATCTGGGTCATCCCCTCTGCATGGAAGACGGCGTTCTCCAAAAGGTTGATCATCACCTGTTCGAGCAGGATCGCATCCCCTTGGATCGTTATGAAGTGATCCGGAAGCACCACACGGAGGTTCTGCTTCGGATGCATCTTGTTGAATTTGGAGACTGTGGTTCCAACAAGCTCCTCCAACACTATGGAGTTCCTTTTGAGCTGCACATCGTCCCCAGTGACGCGCGTGACGGACAAAAGGTTCTCCACCATCCTCATGAGCCATTCGCTGTCGTTCTTCACATCCTGCAGGAGTTCAAGCTGTTGGGCCTTGGAAAGCTCGTCGTACCTGTCCATTATGGTGGAAGTTGCGCCGTATATCGCTGTAAGAGGGGTTCTTAGATCATGGGATACAGCTCTAAGGAGATTTGCGCGCATCTGCTCCTTCTCCGCAGCGATCCTGATCTTTTCCTGCTCCTTCACCTGAATGGTGAGGGCGCTTGTCGTCAAGGACACTGCAAACGTAACGATGGCCGATGGTATGGTGTATGGTGAAAAATTGAAGGCCATGAACGGGTCTACGAACACGAAATTTATCAGGAACACCATGAGGGTGGACGATGCAATGCCCCACCCGTAGCCATCGGTCTTGAGGGCTATGAGCATGACGCCAAGTACGAATATGAGAGGTATCTGGTCAGGTGCGTCCAAGGGGAATTTGAGAAGAAGTCCGGCAAGGAGTGCAACGATGAAGATCATTATGGTGAAAAGCAGGTCCTTGGTCGTCTTCCGTGTCCAGTTCAGTTTCTTCAAAATCGAGGCTCCTTTGTTCCCGCTGCGATGCAAGGCGCCACCAACACCCTCAGCAGTCCGCATACGACAGGTACATTATTGGATTCGCAGATGCCAGCTGTCAACAAAACATATTCCGCAAACCAACGCCATAGCAGCAAAACAGGACGTCCTTAACTGGTTCTTAGCCAAACCGTTTCCTCTCCAAGTGGTATGCACGGCATCCCCCATGCAGTTTGCAAATACTGGAAAAAACGACGCCTTTTGACTATCATTGGGCTGTGGCGGCTACACCTCATGCGGTGGCCCACGGAGGGTCTGAAATGGCATTCGACGACAACAAAACGATTCCGAGCAAGCATTCGAAACAGGTCACAGTCGCCCCAGGCATGTGCGACTACTCCGGAAGGCTTGGAATCTTCGACACGTTCTCGCTCTTCATGGACATGGCCGCGGAGCACGCAGGCATCATAGGCATAGGCCAGCCGTACATGGTCGCACACAGCATGTTCTGGCTCACGGTCAAGACTCGCATACGCTTTTACGAACGCCCGTTCATGATGGGTCGTATGACAGCCTCCACCTGGCCCGTAAAGCCAACATCCTTCAGGACAGACCGATGCTATCGTCTTGAGCACAATGGAGATGTCATTGCAGAAGGCTGCACGGAATGGGCGATCATGAACCTCAAGGAGAACAGGCTGGAGAAGCTCAACACCCTTTTTCCGGAAGGATTCCAATTCAGCGACGATACAGTGCAGTTCGAAGGCTTCCCTCGCATTGATCCATCGTTCGATGGATGCAGGTCTCTTGGAGAAGTGACGGTGACGTCATCAGACGTCGATCTCGGGCACCATATGAACAACGCCGCCTACATTAGGGCAATTCTTGGGAAATATACGACTTCGCAGTTGGAAGGTATGAAGATCCAGGAGATGAGTGTTATCTTCAAAGCATCGGCCCATGAAGGGGATGTGCTCACAATGAAAGAGAGGCCTGTCGAATCTGAAGCGGCCTTGGCGGGAAGGACCATAGAGACGGCCCTTCTATTCCCGGATGGCAAGCCTGCGGCGCTGGCACAGATCGTCTGCGGCTGATTAGGGCGGCGGAGTACGAATACAGAATAGGAGGAAAGCGATATGAGAAGCGATGATTCGGTGGCTTTCGTGGAAGGAGTCCCAAAAGTCGACTACACGGTCCAAAGGCTTGGAGAGGCGAAGATTCCATCACCAATCGTCATGAGCGATGTATACGGCGATGGGATAGCCAACTATGTATCGGACGATGAGCGCATACTCTGCAGCCTCGATTCAAAGAAACTGGACGATGGCAGATACGTGCCTTCCTGCACTGACGTAGTGGAACTTGCAGGCCCCCGCAGGATGATATACTTCAACCCAATCCACGTCCATGCAGCCATATGCACGTGCGGCGGTATATGTCCAGGGCTGAACAACGTAATCCGTGCAATCGTAAGATGCCTGTGGTACCGCTATGGTGTGCGTCAGATAAGCGGCATCCAATATGGGTACCAAGGACTGCTTCCCACTTCAAAATATCCAGTGATAAAGCTGGATCCGGACATCGTTGACGACATCCAGGAAAAGGGCGGAACCATCCTGGGCAGCGCCCGCGGTGGCGGCAAGCAGACGGCGGACATCGTTGACACCCTCGAACGCATGAACGTGAACATGCTCTTCACCATTGGTGGAGACGGAACCCTGCGCGGTGCATCCGCCATTGCAAAGGAGATAGGTAGCAGAGGCCTCAAGATCTCCGTCGTGGGGATCCCAAAGACCATAGACAACGACCTCTCGTTCATACAGACGTCGTTTGGATTCGACACTGCCGTCTCGATGGCGGTTCCAGTCGTCCGCGGTGCGCATATCGAGGCCCGCAACTCCATAAACGGGGTTGGACTTGTCAAGGTCATGGGACGCGAAAGCGGCTTCATCGCGGCAAAGACATCCCTTGCACAGAGCGACGTCAACTTCTGCCTCATTCCTGAGAACCCGTTCGACCTCCGCGGCAGAAACGGCCTTCTTACACATCTCAAGAAACGCCTGCAGGACCGCGGCCACGCAGTCATCCTCGTCGCTGAGGGCGCAGGTCAGGACCTCCTACCCAAAACGGGCAAGACCGATGCCTCCGGGAACGTCAAATACAACGACATAGGCCTATTTTTGAAGGATGAAATCATCAAGTATTTCAAAGAGGACGGCATGGAGGTCAATGTGAAGTACATAGACCCAAGCTACATCATACGCAGCGCACCGGCCAACTCCTACGACTCCATCTACTGCGCCCGCCTTGGCGCACACGCAGTCCACGCTGCCATGGCAGGTAAGACGGCCGTCCTCACGACCATGATGAACAACAGGTTCGTGAACATGCCTATAAGCGTTGCCATCTCATCGCGCAACAAGGTCAACACGGAAAGCTCTCTTTGGCGCGATGTCCTTGAGAACACCCGCCAGCCGGATTCCATGAAGAACGAGTAGGACCTGGAACTTAGGACTTAGAGCCTAGGGCTCACAGCCTTGCTTTGGACAGACTTGGCCAAAACTAAATTGCCCACGACACTTGAAACTGTGTGGGCAATTTACTATAATCCACTTGCAATGCGGCAATAGCTCAGTTGGATAGAGCAACTGCCTTCTAAGCAGTAGGTCCTTGGTTCGAGCCCAAGTCGCCGTAAGACAACAAAACCGACCCTCGTGGTCGGTTTTGTTGTATTAGGACACAATGAGGGCTCGAAGCTCCACGGTAGGAGGATGCGAGATGTCGAGCATCCGAAGTGGAGCCGGTCTGAAGGTGCGACCTGCCTTTTGAGCACCGTAAGGCGAGCCCAAGTCGTTGGTTTTTAGGGTCTTGCACGAAAACGGTGGGAATCATGAGACGAGCCTATGCTTGGGATGCCTTCTTGTAGCCTCCCAGATCTTGAGGAAGAAGTACCTGTCGTCACGGATTCCATAGGACTGACGCCTTATGTTCTTGATGAGGCAGTTGGTTTCTGTATACTGCTCCATGGACGGATCCTCCATTGTGTGAAAGCTTTTGTCACTTGCATTCTACAATGGTTTCCGTCCTTTGTTTTGCCTTTCCCTCTACTGCCTGCCCCTCCAGTTTTGTGCATGAACCGTTTTCTTCATGCGTTTGTACTGTACATTTTATTGCAAAAGTTGTATTCTACTAACATGAAAACTTATAATTTGGACGACAGTACAAAAAGAAAGCTTGCAAAAATAGTTTTTCAAGCATGTTGCAAGTCAAACATTCTCCTTAGAGACAATGCTGAGCTTCGGATGTGTGAAAAGAATCTAAGAGGCCACATAAGATCGAGCGGTTATATTCCTTCTATGGCACGACAGATGTTTGGTAAAGACGCAACACTAGCCTGCACCAAGAGAAACAACTATCTCTACGTGATTATTCATGTTGATGGATATGAGATAAGCTTTGCACACGAGCCAGCTGTTCTTGCTCAGTATAGGGATTCGCTCCAGCTTTACCTTTTCGCTGAAATGGAAGAACTTGACAACAAGCTTACGTTGCACTATAAGACGAACGAAAGCAATCTGCCATCGGCTATTTGGCTGGAAGGTTCTAGTGGTTGCATGACGATACCCGTCGAGCTTGCGTATCAGTTCAATGAGGACGAGCAAGATGAGGCTGTTTTCATTGCGGCTGAAGAAACACCTGCGTTTGAAATTGCCGAGACAAAGAAGGAGTCGCACAAGGAAGCCTAAGCATGCGTGCTGCATATGATAGAAACAAATTTGTACCATGGCGACTCACAGAAGCTAGAGAATTGTTGGGGATGTCTAAGAGTGATTTAGCGGAAAGGCTTCACGTTACACGTGGTGCGATTGCACAGTTCGAATCAGGAAATACAAGACCAAGTCCTGAGAGTTTTGCGTTGATTCTAATGAATCTCAATCAAGATTCTCTTTTTTTTCTCAAAGCTCCAGAAAGAGACTATCTTGCAACTGAAATCTCATTCAGAAGAACACTGGCATCAGCTGCAACAGCGAAGAAGATTTCCAAGATAAAAGCACTTCATTCAAACGATGTCATGAGGTATCTGTTTTCTTTGATAAAAGAATGCCAAACAACCATTTCAGATGAGTTCTACGAAGACAATCCAGAAACGTTAAGTTTCTATGACATTGAGGCGAAGGCCGCGAATCTAAGGCAGTCTTGGGGTGTTGGAGATCTTCCGATAAGAAATCTCTCAACATTGCTTGAAAACCATGGAATCATATGCATTTGTAATAATCTCCCCTCCAGTGTTGATGCGTTCAGTTACTGGGTGGATTTTTCAGGGAATGGCATTCAGCATCCAGTAATAATCCAAAACAACGATAGGAACTACTTCAGGCAAAGATTAACCCTTGCTCATGAGCTGGGGCACTTGATTCTACACAGGTTCGTTGACGATGATGAAATGGAGAAGGAATACAAGTTTTATGAGGATCAGGCCAAGCATTTTGCAAGTGCCTTCCTTATGCCGGAGCCAAGATTCACATCTTCTCTATACTCAACGACGTTGGGTTCTCTGCAAGAGCAGAAAAGAAAATGGGGGACCTCTGTTGCTGCTATCGTCTATAGACTCAAAGAACTCGGAGTTTTGGATGACAACAAATTCAGATATCTGCAGATAGAGATGTCGCGGAAAAAATGGAAGAAAAGAGAGCCTTATGACAATGAAACTCCACGAGAGAAGCCTTACTACTTGAACCAAGCTTTTAAGTTTGCCTTTGAAAAAACATCTGGAAATGCTTCAGATTGTTCATATGAAACAGGCTTGAGAATGGATGAGCTCGCAGCAATATCTGGAAATCCGGAGTTGTTCACGCCAAGTGACAATCGTAGGCTTCTCGAATTCTCAATCTAACCGAAGAGAGATGCCCTTGTTTTGGATACATGATAAACAGTGAAAAATCTATCTGGTGAGTAGATGGGTTTCCATTATCTTTTTCCAATCGGAAGGAAATCCCATCAACTCCAAATCGATTCTTCCGTTGTAACTTTCGATGAGAATAATCAAAGAATCAATGAATTTCTTTCCGTCTGCATTGTTGAGCCTCTTGGATAGCATCCACAAATAGGCAAACAAAGTGTTGCCCCTTATCTGAGGGTTCCTGCGGTTTGTTTCCTTGTTCATGGAAACAGGAGGGTTGAACTCTGTGTTGTAAAGTCGTGCGGCATGTGCACACTTGTTCCTTAGTACTGACAAACAGTGGAGGTTATTGCCTAAAGTGTTGTATCCAACCCCGGCTGCTTTCGCTATCCGTTCTTTTTCGGAGAAGAACATGCAGCTGTATAGCTTGGACAAATCGGAGAAGGAGACAAGTTCAACAATCACCCAGAGTGGAAGCTTATCGTTGTAGTTCTTTGCATGGTGTTTTAGAACAAGACTGTCTCTGTAGTAGTCCCGATCTCTTTTGAAATGCTCCCTCAGCTGTTGGTATCCTTTCTTGTTGAAGAAATTGGATTCGTCATAGTGCTGGTCATGAGGCGGAAGCGAACATTTGGCCAAGGAAAAATGATATGCTATTATCGTTCTGAAGTAGACTTCAAGTTTTTCTATGTATACCCTCAACAGCCCACGAAGCTCTTCATCGAATCGGTAGATGTCATATACTTCATTAAACGTGGTTCCTTGGACAAAGTCGCTGTTGTTTTCGGAAACTCTGAATTGCAGAGCGTAGCCTGTAAAGCGATAGTAGTTGATGCGCCCAAGAATCTCAGCCGCCATTGCTTCGTCTTGAATTACCATGTTATGGGCTTTGAGTCTCTTTATCTGTTCTTCTACCGTAAGCGGTTTCTTCAAGCAGTTTACAACGTTCATAATAATGTAAAAGCCAAGCTTTCGCTTGGCTGGTTCCCACTGCACCACAAAAGCGCTGCAGGCCACTCTGTTGCCTATAATTTAGATCGTTTTTCAACATTGTGCAAGTTTTTTATAGATTTATTTGAATTTCAATCTTTTGCCCTTCAAGCATCCAACCAAACCATCCAACCTCTAATAAGTGTTGTACAAACCACGCCTTTGTATGATACAATCACTCCTGTTTGGTGGTGATGTGGTGAGAAGCAGAATCCTAGAATACATCCTAATGCCAGTACTCCTTGTCTGGGCGGTCGCTCTTCTTCTGCATAGAAGCGAGCCAAGGTTCTGCAACGCCGTGGTCTCCCGCATGATATGCAAAGCCCGCATAATCATGGAAACCGTGGCGGTGCTCGTTGCGGCATGTACAATAGGATACAGAAAGGCCGATACCTGCTTCAGACTCCTCGACACCCAGAACACGAACGTGATAAGGCTGCTTGAACTTTCCTCCTGCGACCATATCACATACAACCCAACCTGTTAGAACACGACGGACTTCGCACCAAACACAATGCGAAGTCCTTTGTTTTGTCTGCCGGTGGGCGCACATGTCCAGAGAAGGCTGCAATGACGTCAAGGCGCATGCAGCCCGCCTGGGACCCCTCCCCAACGAAAGTACGCCACCATGCGTGCGGGGAAGGTGCGCCTACAGCGGATGATGTATGTATGAGGGAAAAGGCCGATGGCCTTGTGCCTAGGATATACGAAGAAGTATTGGAGGCGATATGCTTCAACAGACAAATAAAAGAACTATTTCTTTTTCTCCTCCTGATATATCCGAACTGGAAATAGCGGAGGTTGCAGATGCCCTGCGGTCAGGTTGGATTACAACAGGTCCCAGAACAAAGCTTTTGGAGCGTAGACTTGCTGCATATATTGAAACTGGGGACAATACCATTGATTGCACCAGTGAAGAAAACATAGAGAGGTGCAGCCAAAGGGTGGTATGCCTGAACAGTGCTACTGCAGCGGAAGAACTGAACCTTCGGATTCTTGGAATAAGACCTGGAGATGAAGTCATAGTGCCAGCCTACACATATACCGCCACTGCATCTGCTGCAATCCATTGCGGAGCAAGCGTCAAGTTCGTCGATATCCAAAAGGATGGCGACCCTTTAACCCATATGCCAGAGATGGATTATGCGGCTTTAGAGAGAGCTATAACCTCAAAGACAAAAGCCATCATTTCAGTTGATCTTGGTGGTATCGTATGCGATTACGACAAAATCTTCGAAATCGTTGAGCATAAGAAAGACCTCTTTTCCCCTCGCTGTGACTACTCCGACCCCTTATCCAGTCTTGGAAGCAGAATTCAGAAAGCACTCGGTCGCGTTGCTGTTGTTGCTGACTGTGCACATGGCCTTGGGGCAAGCAGAATGGTTTCCCATACTGGAAAAGGTTTAGGCATAAGGAGCAAACGCTGTTGTGGTGCCATTGCAGATTTTACTTCGTTCTCTTTTCATGCCGTCAAGAATTTTACAACAGCTGAAGGAGGGGCTTCTACGTGGTGTTTGCCTCAATCTGCGTATGATGATGGTGTGACGGATGCTGAAATCTACAAGATGTATCAATTACTGAGCCTGCATGGTCAGAACAAGGATGCGTTGGCAAAGACCAAGCTTGGTGCTTGGGAGTATGATATCATAGGGCCTTGGTACAAATGCAACATGACAGACATCATGGCGGCAATTGGTCTCAGGCAGCTTGATAGGTACAATGGTCTTCTTGAACGACGTGTGGAAATCATTAAACGATACGATGAAACTTGTGAAGAATTGGGTATAAGCCACTTGATCCATCATATTGATGGTATGGATAGTTCAAACCACTTGTACATCATTCGTATTCCTGGAATCGATGTTGAACAACGCAACGAAATCATTGAGAAAATGGCGGAACGCGGTGTTGCAACCAATGTCCACTACAAACCCCTTCCTATGATGAGCGCATATAAGGAATTGAGTGGTGGAATAGATTTATACCCAAACTCATATAATTATTACCATAACCTGATAACCTTGCCACTTCATACAAAGCTTAGCGATGAGGATGTTGAGTATATAATCGATACATTTTCTCAGATTGCTAAAAATCTCGGGTGAATAAGATGTATAAGAATTTTTTCAAAAGGCTATTGGACATACTCATAGGTATGGTTGGATTTCCGTTTTTCTTGATTGCGTTGGTTCTCTTTGGACCAATAATCAAATTAACTGACGGTGGCCCTGTTTTTTATAATGCAAAACGTATCGGTAGAAATGGCAAACCTTTCGAGATGTTCAAATTTAGGTCAATGTACATCAATGCACCTGATATCCGATTGTCTGATGGATCCACATATAACGGAGAGGATGATCCGAGAGTAACCAAAATAGGGAAATTCATGCGTGCTACAAGCATAGACGAGCTGCCTCAGATACTAAACATTCTGAATGGAACCATGAGTCTCATTGGACCTCGTCCGGATCCTCTTGATTGGATGGACAGGTATCCAGAAGATATCAAAGTGTTCCTTACAGTTAGACCTGGAATTACAGGATACAGTCAGGCATATTTCCGTAACAGTGCAGACGGTATACTGAAGATGAAGAATGATGCTTATTATGCTGAGCATGTTTCTTTTTTTCTTGATGCTAGAATTTTCTTCAGAACGATTTCTGTAGTTCTAAAACATGAAGAAATTTACAAAGACCTAAGTAATGAGGTGACCGCTGTAGAAGAAGCTAGGTCTCTGAAGAAAGAAAGTGTAGGAAGTACGGAAAAGTGATCAAGGAATTTGGTTATGAGTACGATACCGTGTTTGACAAGAAGTTATGGAATGAGTGTAAAGACAAGGTAACAAACGAAAAACTGTTAGGTGCTCATTGCCTTCGTAGTGGTCGTGATGCGTTAAAAGCAATAGCTAGGGAGTATACTCCCAGAATGGTTTTAATCCCTGCTCTTGCATGTAAATCAATGATAATGCCTTTCGAGCGGTATGGTCACAAGGTTCAGTTTTATAGGTTGAATAGAGATTATTCGATTGACTTGGACTGTTTGAAAACTGACGAACCAAGTCTTTTTCTTTACATGGAGTATTTCGGTCGACCCTCGGCAAGTGATTCGGATTTAAATTTGCTTAGAGAAAAAAGAAAAATTACATTCATAGAGGACCAGACACATAATCTAATCTGGCAAAAGAGGTCTTCGTTTAAACCTGATTATACTATTGCAAGTTTGAGAAAATGGCTTCCAATTCCTGACGGAGGCCTTTTATGGGGGAACCTCAACAAGGACTTGTCCGATGATATTTCTTTCTCTAAAACAAGGCTGAAAGCTCAGTGTATGAGACATGCATTTTTGGAGAGCGGAGACCTTCGGCTTAAAGAACAGTATAGAAGGATATTTTCATCTGTGTCGAATATTTTGGATGGCGATGAACCATGTGCGATGTCGGGATACTCATATGAGAAGGCAAAAGGTTGTGATTGGGAGAAACTGAAGAGGATTCGTAGTGAGAATGCAAAGACTTTAATTGGAGTTCTTATGGGTTCTCCTTATATAAAACTAGTTCAAGAAAAAGCAGGCCTGAGTGATTTATATGTGCCGTTTACGATTCCAAATCGAGATGAAGTTCAGAAAAGACTATCTGAACTTGGAATATTCAATACCATCATATGGCCTCTTACTGAAGAACAGAAAGAAATGTGCCAGATAGCAAGGTTTACGGAGGAACATATGCTGGCTGCTCCATGTGACCAAAGATATACCGCTGATGATATGGAATACATCGGGAGAGAAATTGTAAGGATTGTGTCGGATGTCAACAAATAAACGGATAATGATTCTTGGGGCAAGCATTTTACAGCTACCAGCAATTGAGCAAGCTGTAAAGATGGGTTTATCTGTCGTGGTACTTGATATGAATCCTGAAGCAGTTGGCTTTGCTGTTCCAGGTATCTTCAAGGAGGTAATCAGTACAATCGATATTCCTTCAGCCATTGAGACTGCAAAAAGATATAAGATTGACGGTGTTATGACGCTTGCGACAGATATGCCGATGAGGACAGTTGCGGCTATAGCTAAAGAATATAACCTTGTTGGGATTTCAGAAGAAACAGCAGTCAAAGCTACCGACAAAGCTGCTATGCGTGAAGCTCTTAGAATTGCTGGTGTTCCAATTCCAAAGTTCTATAGAGTTGGAAATAGTAATGAGTTCCAGCATGCAGTTGAAAACATGTCTGGAGTCTTCATGGTTAAGCCTTCAGATAGTTCTGGAAGTCGTGGTGTACTAAAGGTTTCAAGAAAGTCTGATGCAGTTGTTGCCTATGAATACGCAAAGAAGAATAGTAGAAATGGTGTTGTTGTAGTTGAAGAATGCATGGTCGGTCCAGAGGTTAGTGTTGAAACATTAGCCATAGACGGAGTTGTTCATGTCATTCAGGTAACGGATAAAATTACAACAGGAGCTCCTCATTTTGTAGAGATGGGGCATACGCAGCCGACAAGACTGGATTGTGTCGACGAGATAAGGAAGGTTGCGATAGCTGCTAATAAGGCAATCGGTATTGAGAACGGCCCTTCCCATACAGAAATTATTGTAACGAATGAAGGACCGAAAATCGTTGAAATAGGTGCAAGACTTGGTGGAGATTGTATAACAACTCATTTGGTTCCGTTGTCCACTGGAGTTAATATGGTTGAAGCTTGTATCAAGGTTGCACTGGGAGAAAAACCAGACATTACGCCGAAGATTAGTCGAGGTTCTGCTATTCGCTATTTCCGGCAGCATGCCGGCATAGTGAAGGAAATAAGGGGAATTGAAGTCGCAGAGAAGATGCCAGGAGTAAAACAGGTAACTGTTGTTCATGGAGTAGGAGAACGGATAACGGACATCGTGGATAGTAATTCTCGTATTGGTTTTGTGGTTGTCCAGGGGAGCAATTCCAATGATGCAGAAAAAAGATGCGAGATGGCTCTGGAAACAATAAAGATTGAGATTCAATGAAAAAAGCTTTGATTATTACATGCAATGACAGCTATGATTACGGAACAAGAACAAGGTATATAGAGGAAATACTACAAAGAAAAGGTTATCAGGTTGACCATCTTCTCTCGGACTTCGACCATAGGAGCAAGAAGGGTTATCGGTCGAAACATAAGGGCAATATACATTATGTTCATGTTCCACACTATCAGAAAAACTTGTCCGTTAGGCGAATATGGTCGCATATATGTTTTGGAAATTGTGTAAAAAGGTTTGTTATGGAGAATGATTTTGACTTGGTGTATCATTGTGCTCCTCCCAATTATACAATTAGAAGTCTTAGTAAATGCAAGGAAGAAAAGCACTTTAAGCTTATTACCGAAATTGGCGATATGTGGCCGGAATCTATTCCAATAGGAAATGGTTTAAAAAGGATTCTGTCTATTCCATTTGGTTTATGGGCTGATCTTAGGGACAGAAATTTATATAATTCTGATAGTGTAATAGCGGAATGTGATCTTTTTAGAGACACAGTTAAAAAGAAAGCAAGAATCGGACAAATACAGACACTTTATTTTTGCAAAGAATATACAGGTGAAGGAAGGACTCTCTCCTATACCATTGGTAACTCAGTTAGTCTATGTTATCTTGGTTCGATAAACAACATTATTGATATTTCGATGATTGGTAAGTTGATTAAAGCTTTAACCTCACAGTCCAAGGTGGAATTACACATAATCGGTGATGGTGAAAATCGACAGTCTTTGATTGAAGAAAAAAAAAAAAACGGTGCAGAGGTTTTCTATTACGGAATTGTATATGACGAGGCAGTAAAAAAAGAGGTTTTTTCTAAGTGCCACTATGCACTCAACATTATGAAGCCAAACGTTTTCGTTGGAATGACTATGAAGTCATTGGACTATTTTTCGGAAGGTATTCCCATTATTAATAATATTGGCGGTGATGTTTGGAAGATTGTTGAGGAAGAAAAGGTGGGTGTAAATATATCAGAGAGTGATTATTGGGAAAAAATGAATTCCTTGATTCATTTCAGTTCAGATATATATAGCCAGCTAACAGATGCTGTAAAGGAAGCACATGCTAAATACTTCAGCCCAAAGTGTGTTGATGAAGCAATCAGCAAGTTGGTTTAGACCGGAGGTTTTTAAATGAAACTACTTCTATTTCTTGAACATAGATTCTACCGTGTTGGTACAGAGGTGTATTGTGAAAGAATTGTTAGCTACACATACCTTCAGCGGTATCTGAAAGTTTTTGACAACGTTACTGTTTGTGGTAGGTTTGGAACTGAGATTCCAAAGAAGAGATTGCAAGTAAGTGGTGAAGGTGTCAGTTTTCTCGAATTGCCGGATTTCCAAGGGGTCAATGGCCTAGCGAAAAACTATCTTCCATGTAAAAGAATAATTGAGTCACATATCAAGGCGTATGATGCGATAATGATAAGAACACCTAGTCCAATTTCAATGTTTGCCTATCCTATAGTCAAAAAAAGTGGATTGCCATTTGCTATTGAAATGGTGATAAATCCAAAGACGATGTTTTCTAAGGATTCATATCCATTCAAACTTCAACCTTTAGTTTCAGCCGCTTTCACAAGACATACAAAGAGTATCTGCATGACTGCAAATGGTGTGTCTTATGTTACGGAACATGTTCTACAGGATATGTATCCATGTCGAGCAATGAAGGAGAAAAACAACCCAAAGTATTTTACCGCAAGCTATTCGACTATAGACTTAGAAGATAAAAACTACTGGAATCATCCTCATGTTCATCTGGGAGGACAGCCTTTTACAATTACTCATACGGGTTATATGGATACATATTCAAAAGGGCACATTGCTGTGATAGGTGTGGCCTCAAAGTTGATCAACGATGGAATTGATGTTAGAGTAAATTTCATTGGTGCAGGTGATTTGAAAAGCATGCAATGAATAAAGGTATTAGAAGTAGTATTGTATTCCATGGCAACTTAAATGGATTTGCTAGTATTCAGAAGATTTTAAAGGAGACGGATGTTTTTCTCTTTCCAACGTCATCGGAAGGGCTTCCACGTTCCCTAATAGAGGCGATGGCAAATTCATGTGCATCTGTTTCAACACCTGTAGACGGAATTACAGAATTATTACCTGAGGAATACCTAGCAAATTATAGAGATACAAATGCATTATATCAAAAAGTTAAGGCGTTGCTTGTAGATGATTCCAAACGAATGTATGCAGCAAAAGCAAATTATAAGAAATCAGAAGAATACAGAAGTGAGTTTTTAACAGTACGCAGAAATGAGTTTTATTTCAAATTAAGGTCTTTGTCCGGTGATAAATGAGCTTTAGTTAGGATAGGTTTATGCATT
>CAVBWZ010000004.1:0-156048 GCA_963599445.1 Bacteroidaceae bacterium | reverse complement strand
ATGGTTCCCCTTGGTTTTCGAGTCTCAATTACCAACACTGTGCAGAAGTGGGGTTTTCAGCCAAAAAGCGAAAAAATGACAAAATGGTTGAAACTTTTCAACCATTTGTGCGAAAAACGGCAAAATGGTTGCACTTCAAAGCAGAGAGCAAAGACCAAGAAGCCCCTTCGCAGGGATTTCTACCAATATCCTAGGAGCAAAATGCGGGACAGTATTCAAGATACGGCCCGCATGAAGCGACAACGGAGATTACAGAAAGACCAAGAAGCTTGCTTCGAAGTTATTTATGCGGAGTGCAAGGAAGAAGAGCATGGACAGTACTGATGTGTACGGCCATGCTCTCTCTGACACCGCAATACGCTTAAAGAACGAGAAAGTTAGGCTTTCTTCAACTCCGAGTAGAGCAGATCACACTTCTTGTCCAAGACAAGAGCCGCAGCTCCCAACGCCGAGCCGTTGTCCTTGAGTTTGCCCTGCTCTATGGTCATGACCCTATAGGGCGTCTCTGCGGCTATTCTGTTGGCGGCCTCGCGCACACGCTGTGCAAGGTACGACGAAGAATAGCCTATTGGGCCGCCAAGCACGATTTTCTTGGGGTTCAAGATGTCTACGAGTATGGAAATGGCCGTTATGATTGGCTCCACTATCATGTCCATGGCCTTCACTGAGCAGGGATCGCCGGCATCGGCCTGAGCTATTATATCGGCTACCGTGTAGGAAGGAATATGGTGCAGGGTGGAATCTTTGTATTCTGGAAGGGAGAGGAATGCCTCTGCGTGGTGCGAGAGGGCCTTTTCGTTTGCAAGTGCGAGCAGGCAGCCGCGTTTTCCGCATTCGCACAAAGGTCCGTGGGGATCCAGAGGGATGTGCCCAAGACGGCCTGCGCTGTAGCTCGCACCCTCCATGAGTTTTCCGTTGACGAAGATTGCGCTTCGTATTCCGGAACCAAGACCAACGTAGACCATGTTGCGTTCGCCTTCAGGGTTCGCATATTTGAATTCTGCAAGTCCTGCAAGAGTGTAGCGGTTCAGGCAGTAGGCCTCAAGTCCAAAGCGAGCCTTGACCGCCAGTTTAATGTCTATGGATTGCTTCCATTTTAGGTCATAGGCCCAAAGGATTGCGCCGTTCTCCGAATCCACGACGCCAGGTGCGCCAATTCCTATTCCTGGAATCAGTTTCCCGGGAACTTTTTGAAGCATGTACTCTATGCCTTCCAACAGTTTGGAGACAAGTTCCTTGGGAGTCACCTCCTTCAGCGGAACGATATGTTCCTCCACAATGCACCCAGAGAGATTGCAGATTACGAAGTTCCAGCTTTCAGAATAGAAGGCAGCTCCAAGTGCGAACCATGTGCCGTTGCAGTAGTTCAATGGAGACCCTGGCCTTCCTCTTGATGCTTCGTTGAGTTTGGTCTTCCCCTCCTCCAGTATGTCCTTGTCTATCATGACCGCAGTCATGTTGGACACCGTTGTGCGGCTCAGGGAAAGGTGCTTGGCTATCATGGCTCGTGAGGGCGACCCCAATTCGTCCATGGCTCCAAGTATGTTCTTGAAGTTCTCGTATTCCATGTCTTCGTAGCGCATGGAGTACATTGTACACTTTAAAATGGCTTCTTTCCACAAGAACGTGAAACATCACATTGGCCCCCTCTATACTCCCACTATACTCTTTACGCCCACTACTCCCACTACGCCAACTACTCCCACTAATGCGCTTTAATTCCTCATTTGAAATTGTGAGGTGGTTGTGGCGATGGTGAGTATGGTAAGCGTGGTGAGCATGTAAGCATGGTGAGTATCGTGAGCGAGGTGAGCTTGGTGAGCGTAGTAAACAAAAAAGCGGCTGTGTTGGAAACTCCAAGACACAAACCGCCCGATAGAACAAAACGAAAAGAGTAGACATCTTTTCAAAACAGGGTCAAACCACCCAGGCTTCCACCCCGCTGGATGCCGTTACAGTACCACTCACTCAAAAATGTTGGAAATGCCTTTTGCTGATAAGGGTATACAATATGGATATGACCTTAAACGCAAGGGCAACCAAAAGGGCGCAAGAGCCAGCAAAATCCAAACCTACGCAGAAGCCCCTGTTTTGCAGGAAAGCCTACGATTCATGCGTAGTACAACCACAAGGGAGACGATGAACGACACGATATCGGCCACTGCCATGAAGTACAAGAGCCCGTCCAAGCCAAACCACACAGGCAGCAGAAGAACCAACCCAACTCCAAAGACGACCTCCCTGAGCATTGAAAGGGCAGTCGATGTCCAAGGTTTGCCAACGGCCTGCATGAATATGAACGTCCCTTTGTTTATACAGGACAATGCAGTGCAACTCAAGAAAAGCCGTATGCAGCGGATTGCAAACCGTGAATAGTGCTCGCTTTCGTTTGCGGCTCCAAAAAGGCCTATTATCTGCGAAGGAAAGCACTCGAATACAAGCGTAGCCACAACGCCAATCACAAGTTCAAGGAAAAGCATCCGCCACATGATTTCACGGACCCTATCCCTACGACCGGCACCAACATTGAACCCGATTATAGGAATGCATCCAGCCGACAGCCCAATGGCAATGGACACCACAATCTGGAACAGTTTCATCACGATTCCAATGACGGCCGTTGGAATCTGGGCGTATATCTCCTGTCCAAAGACAGGGTCCATGGCACCGTACTTGAGACACATGTTGTTCACAGCCGCCATTGAAAGGACGATTGAGACCTGGGAGAGGAAACTTGTAAGCCCCAATGGGAGGATGGCTCTAACGACACCACCTTCCAACCTGAAGCAGTTGGAATCAAGCCTTATCTCCTTCATCCTGAAAAGGTAGAAGACAACAAGGGCAGCAGAGACGATCTGTCCTATCACCGTTGCGACCGCAGCACCCATCATGCCCCAACCCAAAGGATAGATGAATATGGGGTCCAGGATGCAGTTCGTCACAGCACCGGCAAGCAATGACACCATTGCAAAGCGAGGACTGCCATCCGAGCGGATTATAGGGTTCAGAGCCTGGCCGAACATATAGAACGGAATCCCAAGGGAGATCCAGAAGAAATACTCCTTTGAGAGCCTGAACGTCTCGGCGTTCACACGAGCGCCAAAGGCGGTGAGGATCCAGTCCGAACACAAAAGATACACCAACATGAGAACAACCCCAGAAACAAGGACAAGGACTATGGAATTTCCAACGCCTTTGCCAGCCTTGCCGTTCTCCTTTGCTCCAAGGCTTATGCTGACGAATGCGCAGCAGCCATCACCCACCATGGTGGCGACGGCCAAAGCAATCACGGTCAGCGGAAACACAACGGTGTTGGCGGCATTGCCATAAGAGCCTAGATACGAAGCATTGGCAATGAAAAGCTGGTCGACTATGTTGTACAGGGCACCGACAAGCAATGAAATGATGCAAGGAAGTCCATACCTTCCAATGAGCTTCCAGGTGTTCTCCGTCTCAAGGGGAGACTTGCAGATAGCTTCGCCCCCTCCATTCACTTCTCCGTTCATAAAAAACCTCCATGACCCGTATGCAATGCACCGGACATAGAGGTCTGCCTCAGCAAGGAGAAAACCCTTGGAAGGAACCATGGAATCCCAACACGGGAACCCTACGAAACGATGCATTGAAGCAATATACCGTTTCGTATCTGGATGACGGCTCTTCCAAAAGAGCTCTGCAAAAGAGCTCCAGGGAAAGCCTAAGCTCATCCATGTATCGTGTCATATTCAGGTCTTCAACTACCTAGGATTATATCGAAAAGACAAACCCTTTTCAAAGCCTCAAAAATCCTCCTTCTTGGCATAGTACTGAGCCTGTGCATTCCATAGTTCCTGATACTTTCCAGAGCAGGAGACGAGCTCGTCATGAGAGCCGTACTGCACCACCTGACCCTCGTCGAAGACTGCAATCTCGTCGCAGAACCTACAGGAGGACAGCCTGTGGCTTATGTATACAGCCGTCTTGTCGCCAACGATTCCATTGAACTTGGAATATATCTCCGCCTCCGCGATTGGATCCAAGGCGGCGGTGGGTTCGTCCAGGATTATGAACGGCGAATCCTTGTACAAAGCACGGGCAATGGCTATCTTCTGGGCCTCGCCGCCTGAGACATCAACGCCATCGGTCTCCATCTTCTTGTAGAGATAGGTGTCAAGTCCCTTTGGCAAGGAGGAGAGCCTGTCGCCAAAGCCGGCCTTCTCCAAGCAGTCGACCGCACGTGCGCTGTCGTATTTCTCACAGGAAGCCACGTTCTGGCCAAGAGGCAGCGCGAACAGCTTGAAGTCCTGGAACACCACGGAGAAGAGGTCCATGTATTCGTCATAGCGATATTTGCGAATGTCTATTCCGTTGAGGAGGATCTCACCCTCAGAGGGGTCGTACAGCCTGCACAGCAGTTTGATGAAGGTCGTCTTGCCGCTTCCGTTCATGCCCACGACAGCCAGCCTCTTTCCAACCTGGAACTTCATGTTCACATGGCGCAGTGCATACGTCTCGCTGCCCGGATACTTGAACGACACGTCCCTGAACTCCACATTGTACCTGCGGTCCGCACGCTTCTCCGTGGTAAGGCTTCCCTGATACATGTCGTTTGGAATGTCCAGCAACGAGAACACCACATCCAAGTACTGGCTGTTCGCCCTTGCAAGCCCAAGCTGCTCGATCAATTCCGATATCCCTGCGAACAGCGCAGTGCTGGCTCCAACGTACTGGGTCACGGAGCCCACTCCAAACGCACCTCCCCATGCCTTGGCGCACACAAGCAGGTATATCCCACCAAGAAGAAGCCTTGATATCACAGCGGACAATGCCTGGAACGCACCCATGGGCCCTTTTGCAAGCTTTGCAAAGTATCCGTTCACCCTGAACGGGTCGTCGTCGCTGCAGAAGAACGACCTGAAAGACCTCTCCTGCCCGTAGATTCTGTTGTCCAATGCACGATGCTTGTCCTCCACGAGCCTGAAGTAGAAGGAGAACTTCCTGTTCCCGAACTTTCCCGCATCGTTGTTTCTGTTGATATACCCTATGGCTTTGTTCGAACAGCCAGACGACAGCAGGGAAAGGCCAAGAAGCAAAGCGAACAGTCCAATGCACACAAAGGGATTGTCGAGAACCACAAAGGAAGGGTTCGTGACCTTTGAAGTAAAAAGGGACACAGAGAGCCCTATACCTCCTGCAATCTTGGATATGATCCATATAAGACTGTCGAACGAATGCATCGCCATGAAAAGACCAAAGCCTCTGAAATTGGAGTCCTGCTCTATCTGACTCTTGATGTCATACACCCTTTGGCTGTCAACATCCACGAAGTCCATGTCAAGGAATTTGTCCTGGAATATCTTGTAGACATCAAGGATCGTTCCATATGAGTACTTCTGGTACAGATGCTGGAAGAAACTTGACAGGAGAAACAGCACGGCACTCGAAGAAAGAATCCATATCACCCACATCCACAGCGTATGGGGATCTCTTGCTCCGGCAAGCTCGTTGATGAACTGGGCTGTGAACCATATCGCGACATACGGGGTTGCGGAGTCCATGATTCCGTAGACGACTGCATATATGAACCTTTGGGGACAGGCCTTCCACAGCACTTTCCATGCCCTGAGAGTGTTCTTCATGGCCTTTGGAAAGGACGTTTTGGTTTCTTTTTCCTTTTTACCTCTCATTCTCAACCTCCTTTCTGTAGTATTTGCTCTGCACCTCGAAAAGCTTCGAATACTCCCCGCCCTTTGAAAGAAGCTCGTCATGGGTGCCTTCTTCCTTTATCCCACCGTCTGCAATGAATAGGATCCTGTCGCAGAAGCGTGTGGAGGCAAGCCTATGGGAGATGAATATGGAGGGCTTTCCATCCGTCATGTCGCTGTATTTCTGGTATATCTCGCTCTCTGCAATTGGATCCAAGGCCGCCGTAGGTTCGTCCAATATCACAATTGGTGCGTCCTTGTACAAAGCCCTCGCCAACATGAGACGTTGTGTCTGTCCACCGGAGAACTCCACGCTGTCTTCGTATATGCTGCGTCCAACAGGCGTATCCAAACCCCTTGGAAGCGATTTGACCTTTTCCGTAAGGCCTGCATCATCAAGGCATCTCCAAACTTTGTCGTCGTCGATTCCCTCTATGGACTGCGCCACGTTCTGCCTAACGCTCACGTCAACGACGGAGAAGTCCTGGAACACCGCGCCGAACATCCTGTAGTAGTCGCTGCGGTTGTACTGCCTTATATCCTCGCCGTTGAGAAGCACCCGCCCATTCGTTGGGTCCAAAAGACCGCATATGATCTTTACAAGCGTCGTCTTGCCTGCTCCGTTGAGTCCTACGACTGCAAGCTTCTCGTCTGGAGCAATCGTAAGGTCCACATGCTCAAGGATGGGCTTCTCCGCCTTGGGATAGCTAAAGGAGACATCCTCCAACCTTATTTCATACTTCATGCCAGCAACAGGCGAAAGAGGTTTTCCATCCTCGAACTTGAAGACTTCAGGCCATTCAAGGAACTCGCGTATCATGGAAAGGTCAAGGCTCTGCCTATGCAATGTGGAAAGACCAGAGAGTATGAGGTTCATCCACTGGGTGAAGCCTGTCAGTACGCTGAAGTACAAAAGAAACTGAGAGGCAGGAAGTCCTTGGTCCAACGTAAGCTTTATGAGGTAGACATAGGCGATTGCGTTTCTTAGGAACGTCATCACCATATCGACTATGTTGGCTCCAAAGCCAACCATCTCCTGCCTGCCAAGGAACGCCACATGAGCTCTTCTGGTGCAGGCATAGAGGTCCTCTATCCATGCCTTGAGGCCGAACAGCCTTATGTCCTTGGAGAAGACCCTATCCATGGAGACATTGCTAAGGTAATGAAGCCTCTTTGCATACTTGTTCAGCTCCTCCCTGTGCCTATAGCTCCACTCGTTGGCGTTCTTGCGCGCAAAGTAGCTGGCTATGGTGGTTGCAAGTACAAGGGCGACCATCCATAGATTGAGGTTGGAAAGGAGCAATAGATATACTACAAAGCATATGGTATTCGAAAGGAGACCTTCCAACGTCTTCCATACCGCCTCGGTCGAGTCCTGATTGCTGGAGCAGGCATTCATGGACTTGTCCTGAAGCGTGAAGAACTCCGAGTCAAGCGTGTTTGGATAGGAGGTGTTGGCTATCTTCTCCCCCAAGAGACCTATTATCCCAGACCTGACCTGAATCCTTCCATAGAGCGTGTTCTCTCCAATGTATGCCTTGACTGCAGACAATCCTGCAAGAATTCCAACGAAAAGAGCAATATAGGCAATCAATTCAGAGAACGGTACATAGCCTTCTATCTTTGAAAGAAGGACCGGCGACACCAGAACCTCTGCAATGCTGAGCCCTGCAGAGGAAACCGCACCGGCTACGCACAGGACGACTACGCTCTTGCAGAACCGCCATGACAGACCAACCATGAAGGCGCTGTTCTGCCACATGTTGTACTTTGGCTTCTTGTCTTTTCCAACTTTTCCCATTGCATCCTCCTAGGGCAAGCTTTCAAGCCTATAGTAACATCCAAATCGAGAATTTCATGGAAAAGGTGACGAAATGCAGAAAAACGGTGATGAACTGCATCCCAAGCGCAAGAGCTTTCAGATCTGCGGTATGAGTATCTCAGTCGTGAAGGCTCCGTCCTCGGAGTTGCGGCTCAGGTACCCGTCAAGACGCTCCACAATGGCATCCATGCTCACAAGCCCAAAGCCATGGCCCTCGCCTTTGGTCGTTTTGAAAAGACCGCCCACCTTGCGTCGCTTCCCCACCGCCGTGAAATTGGTGAACGAAATGTAGAGCTGCGTTCCCTTCATATCCATGTACACGCGTATAAGACGTTTGTCTTCAGGAAGCTCCATGCTTGCCTCTATTGCATTGTCGAAGAGATTCCCTATTATGCGACAGAGGTCTATCTCCGACATCTTGAGCTTCACTGGAATCTGCGCATCCACGACGACCTCTATGCCCTTGGACTTCGCAAGCGATATCTTGCTGTTGAGGATTGCATCTGCCATTGCATTGCCGGTCTTCACCACGAGGTCAACTGTGTTCAGATCCGTATCAAGTTTATCAAGATACTCCCTGAGCCCTTCGTTGTCTCCGTTGGCGGCAAGGACCTTCAAGGCCTGTATGTGGTTGCGGTAGTCATGCCTCCAAGCACGCATCTTGGTGTACATGTTCTCGACTTCCCTGTAATGGGTTTCAAGGAGTTCGCTCTGGTAGTCGGCGATGCGCCTGTCTATTCGTCTGTTGAAAAGCCTTGAAAACTTCATGTTACAAGCCTCCAGGAAACCATGCCGTCAACCCTGCATGATTATAGCCCTGTTCAAAGGCTCGTATGCACCGCGTGGAATCGAAAGAACCCTTCCATTGGCAAGAAACACCTGAGTCTTCGTCACGCGTCTTACCATCTTGAGGTTCACTATGTACGACCGCCCAATCCTATGGAATCCCTCACCCAATTCCTTCTCGAACTCTCCAAGGGTCTTCTTTACAACGATGTCCTGTTTTGCATGTATGGTTACATAATTTCCATACACTTCAAGATATTGGACCTCATAGACAGGAACCCGCACAATCTCCCCTCCAAGCTCCAACGTAAGGACGCGGGCGTTCCCCTGAACCTTGGCCGCAGCCTTGTCAAGGACCTCGAAAAGCTTGGCCTCATTCACAGGCTTCATGAGGTAATGCAGAGCCTCCACATCATAGCCTTCTGCAATGTAGTCGCTGTAGCCCGTGATGAACACTATCTGTACGGCTTTGTCATTGGCTCTCACACGGCGGGCGAGTTCCACGCCGTCCATCAGCCCCATCTCGATATCCAAGAGAAGGATGTCGTATCCACCGCTTCCATCGTTCTTGAACAGAAACGCCTCGGCGCTTGGAAAGACATCCACAACGACATCGGTCTTGCGCGAAGAGGCCCAGCTGCAAAGACATGACCGCACGTAGGAGGAGTCCATTTCGTCATCGTCGCATATCGCAACCCTATACGTCATAGTCTCCTCCTTGCCATGGCCGTCCCGCAAGCCAAGCCCTCCTATTCTAGACCGATTTCCCTGTTTTTACAAACCTCTGTCCTTCTTCTTCACAAGTGAGACTATCGTCATTACCGCCGCATAGAGGACTCCTGCAATTGGCCATACCAGCCAGCTGTCCCTGAATCTCGTTTTGGCGGCGACCCCTGCCACTGGCCAGAACGAATAGGTGAGATATATGGCGGTGACGACAAGCCAATAGATTGTGCTTACTGCACTTGTCACACGGCTTGCACTCTTGGATTCCTTTGTGAAATCCCCCACCTCCAGAAGCCGCTTCATCGAGTTCTCTATCGTGTTTCCATAGACGAAGCATACGCATCCAACTCCAACGAGGAGGAACATGAAGCACACGGACAGAACCATGATGAAATCATCGCGACCAATGCATCCAGCGATGAAGATTGGAATCACCGAAACGATGCAAAGAATGGTTCCTGCAATGCTAAGCCTCGTGTATGTAGGCTCAAAGGTACGCATACGCTCCCTGACCATGCCTTCCACGCCATACTCAGTCTCAAAGCCAACACCGTCAAGGAACGAAAACTCCTTGGTCTTCGACCCGCATGATATGAAAAGACCAACAGCGACCGCAACGAGAACGAACATGGCGCAAAGACCAATAGCAGAAGCGAAATTCTCTGAAACTCCACTGTTGGGGACCTCGCTCAAAGCAGCGAATAACAATAGAACTACAGGCGATATCACACACAGCAATGTGGCTACAGACATCCTTGGTGCAACAGCCCTTCTTATCGAAAGATAGTTGGAAGCCTCCTCCATTGAAACCCTATGCACATCACGGCCTTCATCTAAAACGGAAACCGTTGGCTCTTCCTCGACTATCTCATCCTTGAGTAGATAGTCCGTGGACACTCCAAAGATGCGGCTCATCTGGACAATCTTGTCCATATCGGGGATGGACTGAGCCCCCTCCCACTTGGAAACGGACTGCCTTGAAACGCCAAGCTGGTCTGCAAGCTCCTCCTGCGACCAGCCGGCCCTCTTCCTTAGAGTTGTTATCTTGTTTGCCAGAATCATATGCAAACCTCCTGAATCAAAAACGCATCCACAAGATAGCCTCAAGCGGGGTTGCCCACCACCAAGCCCGCTGTATTTTCTGTCAACCAGCGGTTGCAAATGGTTGCACAGGTGCAGAAAAACAACGTTTTTACAAATTCCCATAAATGAAACCATATGATGCAAAACAGTTCAACCCCAGATCAGCCTCTTCCTAAAGACCTGATGCAAAGCCCCTATACAAGAGCCTGCCTCACATACCTGAAAGTATTTCCCCTCTCATCCACAACCACGACAAGCTCCCTATCCGTCGAAGGGTTGTAGAACCTATGCACCCCCTCGCTGAGCCTTATGGCCGGCATCATGGAATCCTTGACGACATAGTACGAACCAAGAGCCGATTCACTCACCCACACTCCATTTGGAATTGCGAACTGCGGAATATCGAACGGCTTGAGGAGAACCACAGACGACTGCGAAAGCTCTCCGTTCATCACATCCCGCAGGAAGCGAACCTTGTCCAAGGCCATGACGCCAACGGAATCCTTATAAGAGACTTCTCCTGACGATTCCTTGGCAACGGTCTCCATGACGGACTTCAATGCGTTGTAGTTGATTCCCTTTGTCGAGTCTCTGTCCACGTCCATGAGCATCGCCGCTATATAGCCGTCCTCCTGGTTCATGACGAAAGCAGCATCCGAATCAAACGGAGTCACAACAGCTCCAAAGGGCCTCATCTCTCCCAAAGGGAATGCACACACGAACACAGTCTCCCCTATTGGAATCTTGATGGAGGCCCTCCTTTCGCCGGGCGGAACGTAGAGGCTTCTCACCTCGTTGCCATAGGACCATTTGACGGAGTACCAAATCTTCACATCGTTGGAGCAGACCTCCCAAGGATGCTGCGGAATCTCCAGCTCCACGGTCCTGTCGAAGAAGGCTGCGGAACACGAAGGGAAAAGGACTCCAATTGCGAAAAGCAACGCAACGACAGCCGCGATGCATACAAAACAAGCAAATGCAAACCACAATGAAATGTTTTTTCGTCTCATACATAATGAATCAAAGAAACCTGTAGTTTCCATTCACAGTTTTCGGGAAAAACTTGAATTTCTTAGAAAACACTCTCTGTATGGGACAGCTTCAACAACCTGCGGTACTCGTCGCGGAACGAACGCAGCACGGCACGCACTTCATCGCTGCTGTAGTCCGCATACGTCCAAGGAAGACGTTGGAAATCCTTGTTCTGGTATATGAGGGTCGTCTCCGCATAGATTCCATCCTTCAAAGGGATTCGGTGAGAACGGTCCTTGCACGTTGCAAGGATGAAGCTGGAAAGCGACAGCACACCGGGGTCAAGGTTCACCCTGCGACCTGAAGCGCATCCAGAGGGAACAGCGAACGAAAGCTCCATCCTATTGGTTGCGGTCTTTATGTCAGCAAGCGTGGAAGGGTCCACCAGATTGCGGAACATTAGGAGATACCGTACAGGACGAGAGCCCATCTCATTGTCATAATAATCGGTATATGAGAAATCCATCGTGGGGCTTGCAAGCTGGATAGGACCAAAGGCCTCCTCAAGGACGGAAAGAAGGCGTCCCCGCTCGTCCTCTGCACTCGAAAGCACGCCCATCACCAACGCGCAGTCCGTATAAGGTCTTGCAACCGCCATAAAGCCCTCCAAGAAGTATCAGACCGATATCTCTGAAAACTGATTATTTTGCCAAGGCTCTGCAATGTCAACTTGCTTTGAGCCAAAGGAAGGATTATAGTTTAGATATGCCTAAACTCATCGTCTTTCTAGGTAATCCGGGGATGCAGTACCGTCACACAAGACACAACGCAGGTTGGATGGTATGTGACGCCTTTGCTGCATACAAAGGCATGACCCAGAGCTGGACGACGAAATTCCATGCACAGTACATAAAGCAAGGGGATGCGGTTCTTCTCAAACCACAGACATTCATGAACGAAAGCGGAATGTCCGTACAGGAAGCGGCCAAGTTCTACGGAATTGACTGCAACGACATCCTTGTCGTGCACGATGACATAGAGCTGCCGTTCAAAAGTGTGAAGATCCAACAGGGCGGAGGCATGGGCGGACACAACGGACTAAGATCCGTGAAGACGCACCTAGGGACAGACAGGTTCTGCAGACTGAGGATTGGGGTTGGAAGGCCTCCCGCATGCATTCAGGTTGCAGATTTCGTCCTTGGACGCTTCTCTCCTTTGGAGGAGAAGGAACTGGAAGATGTTCTGGACAAAGCATCCAAGGAAATAGAGGGATTCATCAAGAACGGAATCCAAACAAGGTGATACAGGTATGAAGAACAGGGATTTGAGGATTTCAGAGCCAAGCAGGATGGAGATGTCCTATGAGAAGCCGGTGTTCGAGACATCCAGCAGAATAGGTGTCATGTACAGGCAGGCGCAGGAGCTCACGCACATATACAACGAAAGCCATGACAGGCCCTTGTCTGCGGCCAACGTGCATATATGCGCCGTACTGCACCTCATATACCAGACTGTGATATCGGCCTACCTCAAAGGCACGGACTCCGACCCGTTCTCCCGTATCCAGGTGCTTTCCCAGAAGAACGAAGCCTGCAAGGAGGTCCTTGGATTCTACAACCGCATGTTCCCCACAAAGCTCACGGACCAGCGCTTCGACGGTTTGGACGAGACGGCAAGGGCCTTCTTCGTGCATCAGGTGTTCGAGTCCAACCCTGCATTCCTTACGGCCACAGGCAACATGTTCGACCAAAGCACAATGATGTTCCCACAGGGAACGAAGGCCCTCACAGGCATGATGGGCAGCTATCTCAAGGGCACATCGTTCATAGAGAACACGGACTCGGACGACCTCTTTTCGTTCCTTACAATGCCGTCCCGCCTGTTCCCGGACTCCCTTCTGAAGCAGATGGAGTACATAACTGAGCATTGGGACATGCTGCTTCCCGAAGAGCTGAACGAACTTCTTCTTAAAGCCAAGGACTACTTGAGGGAGGAGACCAAGCCCCATCCAATGGGACCGGGACCAGGCCCCATTGAGATTCCAAGCTTCAAGGACGAGAACCAGGACTTCGAGATGTTCACCCCTGACAAGAACTGGATGCCAAACGTGGTCATGATTGCGAAGAGCACCTTGGTATGGCTCGACCAGCTGTCCAAGAAATACAAAAGGGACATATCCCGCCTTGACCAGATTCCGGACGAAGAGCTTGACTACCTGCGCGACAGCGGTTTCACAGCGCTGTGGCTCATTGGACTTTGGGAGAGAAGCCCCGCCTCCAAGAAGATAAAGGTGCTTTGCGGAAACCCTGACGCCGAGTCGTCAGCCTACTCACTCAAGGGATACGAAATCTCCTCCCGCATTGGAGGATGGCAGTCGTTGCACGACCTCAAGAAACGGTGTTGGGAGCGCGGCATAAGACTTGCAAGCGACATGGTCCCCAACCACACGGGAATAGACAGCGACTGGATGATGGAGCACAGCGACTACTTCATACAGCAGCCCTATCCACCATTTCCATCCTACACATACAATGGGCCGAACCTGTCGGACAACCTAGACATAGACATAAGGATAGAGGACCACTACTACGACAGGACTGATGCCGCGGTTACGTTCCGCAGGATTGACCGCCGCACAGGCGAGACCTCATACATCTTCCATGGAAACGATGGCACAACGATGCCCTGGAACGACACGGCACAGCTTGATTTTCTCAATCCAGCCACAAGAGAGGCCGTCATTCAGCAGATCCTTGAAGTTGCAAGGAACTTCCCCGTCATACGTTTCGATGCCGCAATGACCCTTGCAAAGCGCCACATCCAAAGGCTGTGGTATCCAAAGCCAGGCACAGGCGGCGACATCGCAGGAAGAATTCCATACGAAATGACGGACGAGGAGTTCAACAGAAGGATTCCAAACGAATTCTGGCGCGAGGTCGTGGACAGGATCTCCCAGGAGCTGCCGGACACCCTCCTTATCGCGGAGGCTTTCTGGATGATGGAAAGCTACTTCGTAAGGACACTTGGAATGCACAGGGTCTACAACAGCGCCTTCATGCACATGATAAAGAACCAGGACAACGCAAAGTACAGGGCAATGATAAAGTCCACCATAGCGTTCGACCCTGAGATTCTCAAACGCTATGTGAACTTCATGAACAACCCTGACGAAGACACAGCAATAGCCCAGTTCGGCGATACGGACAAGTACTTTGGAGCATGCACCCTGCTTTCCACAATGCCAGGACTTCCAATGTTCGGCCATGGCCAAATAGAGGGTTTCAGGGAGAAGTACGGCATGGAGTACCAAAGGGCCTACTGGGACGAAAAGCCGGACGAAAGGCTCATGGCGGAGCATAGAAGAAGAATCTTCCCTCTCCTCAAGATGAGAAGGCTGTTCTCGGAGTCCAAGAACTTCCAGCTCTTCGACGTGCACAGTGAAGACGGGAGCACAGCGGAATCGGTCTTTGCGTATGTGAACGGCGATGACAACCAAATGGCGCTCGTCCTGTACAACAACCAATACGACCACGTGGACGGAACCATAACGGAATCGGCCCCCAAGCTGGTGCGAAACGGCGAGGAGAAGAGCCTTGAGACGGTATCGCTGGCAAAGAGCCTCAGGCTTACGAGGGGCGTGAGGCGCTATGTGATATACAGGAACTTCAACGATGGACTGTACCGCATAATGCCGTCCGTCAAGCTGTACGAAGAAGGCCTCAAGGTATCGCTCAACGGCTACGAGACCATGGTCGTCACGAACATATACGAGATAGAGGACATAGACGGAATCTACCAGAAGCTCTACGAAAAGATGGGCAACCGCGGCATGGAGAGCATAGAGCATGAAATGCAGATCCTCTACCTGGAGCCGTTCTTCGAAGCCGTAGACCCAATCAGGAGCCAGAAGTTCGCAAAGGACCTCAGGACGATCCTCAACGGCACATCGACGAGCGCTAACAAGAAAGGCATGATGCAGACCCTTGGAACCTGCTATACCTACATGGACGAGTTGACGGGTCTGTTCGAGAAGATAGGCCTCCACCCAAGAAGAATGAAGGCGCAGGTCATACTCGACATGGTCAACACGCTCGAAGCCATCTGCAGAAGGAAGCCCTTCCAGAACGCTAACCTCATCCTTGGCGACATGCTCGTGACCGTGGTCTCCGCAGCCTTGCTTGAAATGCCTTTCATCAATCCCGATGGCACAGGCCTTGCAGAATCCTTCGAAATAGCCCGCACTCTTCAGCTGGACAGACTCTTTGGCGTGCAGCCGTCCGTTGCCTTCAGGTGCTCCATACTCACGGCCTCTAAGCCAAAGGACATGGAGGAGCTTTTGTGCAACAGGACCTTCCAGATGCTCATTGGATGCAACGAGTACCAAGGGGTGCGCTGGTACAGAGGAGAGGCGTTCCAGGAGTGCATGTACCTCAACGTCCTGTCTCAGGCAATGCAATGCATGGACAGGAAAGCAGACAGGGGTGCGGATTCGGACAGATATATGGACGCAGACGAATGCACGAAGGAGAGCGAAAAGGAACTGAGGAAGTGGCTTGACCGCAGCAATAAGGCTCAGTACAGGTTGGACAATCTCCTGGACAACTCCATTGAAGGGACATCATGCTAGACAACTGCAACAAGTTGGAAATATAATCCAAGCCATGAAGACCTGGTTGACATATCTGGCTGCAGCAGCAATGGGACTCGCCTTTCAGGTGACGTTCAAGGAAAGCTCGTTTTTCTACTCATCCATGAATTTCATGGCCTCCATCGTTGCAAAACTGGGTGTCTTCATCGTCTTTCCTTTGGTCTTCTTTGCAATGACGGCAGGAACCTCCTCGCTTGCAAGGAAAAAGGGAGGAAACAGCTTCGTTTGGCTGTCATCGTTCTTCTGGAGCCTTCTGACGACTGTGGTCATGACAATCTCAGCGGCGCTTCTTTTCAGACTCCTGCCGGCAGCCTTCCCTGTGGTGCAGTCTGCATCCAATGCAGCGGGGGTCGTACAGGATTCTGCCCTGTACAATGCATTCTCTGAGCTTACATCAAGCAGACTCGCTTTGGCGAACCCACTTTCCACCAACGCATTCCTCAACCTTGTGAAATCAAGCGACAGCCTTTTGCCGGCAATGTTCCTTGCCTTGGTCATAGGCTATGCGGCAAGACCTACAAGCGAAGTGATGCGTCCTGCATACCAGGTGCTCAACTCAATGAGCGAAGCCATGTTCAGACTTGCAAGACAAACGGCCAAGATCCTATGGATTGCAGTCTTCTTCATATCCGGTACATGGTTCGAGACACTATGGCTCAATGGAACCGTCTTTGCCTCGTGGCGTTTCATAACAATGCTCTTCATCATAGGCTTTGGAACGTTTTTGATAATCATCCCTTTGGTATACGCCATTGCAACGGGCTTCAAGAGAAATCCCTATAGACAAATAGTCAGGCTGCTTTCGGCATCCACGGCGGCGTTCTTCTCCGTAAACAGCCTGTTCGCACTGCCTGCTCTCTACACAGACTGCAGAATAAACCTTGGAATCCGCAAGAACGTAGTCTCAACATCCCTTCCAATACACAACATCCTGACCAAGGGCGGCAGCGCAATGATGGGGACGCTTTGTTCATGCGCCCTCGTACTGGCCGCAAATGGAAGCATGCCGTCTGCAACCCAGACAATAACCATAGCGCTTGCATGTACAGCCGTAAGCTTTGCAAGCAGCCTTCATGCAGGATATGAAGTGCTGTTCTGCGTATCATGTGCACTAGGCCTCATAGGAGCCAGCACATCCGACAACATGGCCTCTTTGGTTGGAATGCTTCCTCTTGTGAACGGAATAGCCCTACTGTTCGACACGATGCTGTCAGGCCTTGGCACAAGCTTCACGGCCTGCAACCTCAACGCGGACTGCAACATAGTCGAAAAGGACACTGTATAAGCACTGTATAAGGATAAGACACCATGAGAAGCAAATTCCTGAAGATTCTAATCCTCATAGTCCAAATCCTCATGATGGGTGTATGCGGGGCCATAGCAGGAAGAGGGTTCTTCCTTGCGCAGGACATATGGCAGGAACTTCCATTCATACAGTCCGTGGCAAGAATAGGAATGCTGCTCGTGTTCACGATAAGCTACTACAGAAGCTGCATATCAGGAGGAAGTCCTGAAAACATCTTCATGGTGTGCTTCCTCTTCTCCGCCTCGCTTGCAGAGATAAGGGTGTTCGATGATTTTGCCAACCTCACAGGAATAAGCCTAATGTCCCTGACCGCGCTTTCAAGGATATCCATATTCGCGGTCATGGCCATGCTGCTCTCTCTGATAGGATCAGGCCTCTATTTCCAGAACAACGAATACGGAGCCGTATCCCTCTACTCCTGGATAGGCCTTGCAGGCGCGCTTTTCATGGGGCTTCTGCTCCCCACTCCGCTATCATTCGACAACCTTTGGAGGATGAACCCTTCCTTTTGGATCTTTACAATACTCAGCGCAGTCGCCGCTGTCGTCAATATACTGCTCCTCTTCACAGAGGCCCCTGGAGCCGGAACCATTAGACTCCTTGCCTCTGTGGTTCTGGATGCAAGCATCTTCGCAACCTACTTCTTCAACATCTCCTACTCCAATCTCATTGGTACAAGCCTGTTCGTGGCCGGTTGCCTCATCAATACGATCGTATTGACAAGGAACACCATAAGACTGTAATCATTGGAGACTCCGTAAGGTTGCAGTTTGGAGAGAATATGAAAATTGGACAATTTGGAGAGTCTTTCATACCAGTATTCGATGGCGTTGGAAGAGTCATGAAGGCATATGCAGAAACCATGTCTGCAAGAGACAACGAAGTGTATGTCATAGCACCAATGTACGATGCAGGCTATAGAGGCCAGTATCCATACGAAATAGTGGACTTCATCTCATTCAAGATGTCACACAAGCTTCCATACAGAATAGGACTCAAGACCTTCGACAGACACTTCGTGACGAGAATGAAGCAGATAGACCTGGATATATGCCACGTACATGGCCCGGCGTTTGCAGGGAACATTGGAATACACTACGCAAGGCACAAAGGCATCCCCGTCGTAGGCTCTTTCCACACGAAGTTCTACGACGACATCCTTGAAGTGACAAAGATGAAATCCGTGGCGAAGGTGGGCGCCAAGATGGTGGCCGATTTCTACAGCCACTGCGATGAAGTGTGGGCCGTGTCCGAGGGAACCGGTGAAACGCTCAAGGAATATGGATACAAAGGGAAGATCGTCGTCATGCCGAACGGCACAAACAAGAGGATCCTCAATGTGACGAAGATCCCTGAAGTGCGGGCGAAGTACGGAATAAAGAGCAACAAGCCAATGATTCTGTTCGTTGGACAGATAAACTGGAAGAAGAACCTAAAGCGTGTTGTGGAGTCCTGCGGTCTTTTGAAGCAGCAGGGCGTAGACTTCCAGCTCGTCATGGCAGGCCAAGGACCTGATGAAAAAGGCGTAAGAGATCTGGCGCATAAATGCGGAATAACCCAAAACCTCATAATGACTGGCCATCTTCAGGACTTCGAAACATTGGACTGCCTCTACAGCATGGCTGACCTCTTCCTCTTCCCCTCCATATACGACAATGCCCCAATGGTCCTCAGAGAAGCGGCGGCCCAGAGGACACCTGGCCTCGTAGTGGAAGGTTCCTGCGCCGCAGAGGTCATACAGGACGGCGTAAACGGCGTGCTTGGGAAGGACACCAACGAGAGCATTTGCGAAAAGATAAAGCAATTCCTTGCCCTGCCTGAACCTGAGAAGTCCAAAATGGGGGGGGTGGCATACGACACCATACCCATCCCATGGGACGGGCCTCTCATGGACACCATCCTAAGCCGATATCAGAACCTCATAGACCTCTACAAATCCAAGAGGAGGTAAAGAATCCTCCAAGACCGATACCTTTGAGCCTCTTTTGTTTTGAAACCTCGTTCCATGCAGGTACATTTGGATATGCACAAGAGAGAGCCTGAAATGAAAGCCCTATCGTTATTTGGAACATGGAAACGAAAAAGAAGATCCCAATCCTTGAAAAAAGCCGAGAAGAGCCTGTACCATACAAGGGAAAAAGGAGATGGGACCATGAGAGCTTTGATTCTAAGCGCCAACACAGGAGGCGGCCACAATTCATGCGCAAAGGCCATAAAGGAAGTCTTCGTTGCACATGGAGACACCTGCGATATCGAAGATTGCCTTGAGTTCATTTCAAAAGGAGTATCAAAGGGCATATCTGACGGCCACGTATTCCTCTACAGACACGCCCCTGCCCTCTTCCAAGCAGGCTACAGGGCAATAGAGAACAACAAGACGAGCATGTTCCAGGAAAGCTCTCTCATATTCAAGTTCTTCGCCCTTGGCGCTGAGAACCTGTACGAGCTCATAACCTCCATGGACTATGACACGGTGATATGTACACACCTGATTGGAGCCCTCATGCTTACAGCAATGTTGAAGAAGCATCCGCTTCCAATCGTCACCTGCCACATTTCCACCGACTACGACTGCAGCCCAAGCACAGCGGACAGCGACCTTGACTTCTACTTCATACCGGACAAACGCCTCTTGGAAGAGTTCGTGGAAGCAGGAATCCCCAAGGAAAAGGTCTTTCCAAGTGGTCTGCCAGTAAAAAGGGAATTCTACGAACATAGGGACAAAGCCCTGGCAAAGGAAGAGATAGGACTTCCAAAAGACCATGCACACCTTCTTGTCATGTGCGGCAGCATGGGAGGGGGTCCAATTCCAAAGGTAGTTAACATGTTCTCTGAAAAGCTCAAGGACGACCAGGAGATGACAATCGTATGCGGATCAAACAAAGCCCTCTACGACAAAATTACAGAGAAGCACTCCGGAGCCAGGAACATGCACATTATTGGAAACACCAATGAAGTTCCAAAACTCATGCAGGCATCCGACCTACTCTTCACAAAACCAGGAGGACTGAGCACCTCGGAAGCGTATGCGGCGAATCTTCCAATGGCGTTCTTCAATTTCATTGGATGCTATGAAACGGACAACCAGAACTTCTTTGTAAAGCTTGGAGGAGCAATGTCAAAGGAAGATCCTCAGGAACTTGTGGATGCGACATTGGAGCTTCTTGCAGATCCAGAAAGGCTCAAAGCCATGTCAAACGCTTTGGCTGAGGCCAGAAAGGACAAGCCAATCCCAGAGGACTACATCTACGAAGTCCTCCGCAATGCCCACGAAAACAGGAAATGACTTGAAGTAGAAGTTTCTTCATTTTTTTGTTTTTTGGACCGTTCGGAAGAAAATTTTCTTCATCCATCGGCTTTTTCTCATTTTCGGAAGAAAAGTCAAAAGGGCTGTCGTGCAACAGCTTTGGTGTTATCACAAAGTCCAAAAATCGCAGATGCTGTAACAGAAACGTTACAGCAAACGATAAAAACATGGTTTGCTGTAACATTTTGCGGTTTTTCACAGAAAGCTCGTGGATTAAAGGATACATGTAATAATAGAAATCAACAAAATAAGGAGAAGTTTCCAATCCTTTGAACCATCTCTCAATCAAGCTGTCAGGAAACTTCGAACGATTATTTGTTGCTTTGACAAAGCTTCTCCAACCAAATTCTCGAACAATGAACAAACACTAAACTTGCCACAGACTTGACAGATGCTACAACAGCCACAGTTTCACACCATTTTTAACCTTTGCAGCAGATAAGAAACGGATTTCAAACCAAATCGAATCCCCATATTTTGAGCAAAAGCCATATATAACGCACTATTTCGTTTGCATATCAATAAATAAACCGTTTAGCCAACAAAAAAATGAGCGAATTATTACCCATACAACACAAAAAAATGAGCGAACTTTAGCCAAAAATCACAAAAAGATGAGGGAATAACCAACAAACAGCACTATCCAAGCAGGCGCTTTGACATCTCAAGGACCAAGGAAGGAACCACTTTGACTTCGTTTCTGTCATACGTTACAAGCCCGTTGGTCTCCTGCTCCACGTCTGACAGCTGCGTGTATATCGCCGCGGCAAGCCCCTTGGCCTTTGCAGGGATTATCTGTCTGTCATAGAGCTTCACGATGGCTTTCGTAAGCTCCTCCTTGGAGCGGCATTTCTTGTAAACGAAACCTTTCTTTGCAGTCGTATTGGTATCGTAGCCGTATCCTCCAAACTCGGTGAGGATTACGCAGCGTCCCTTGCGATCCTTGTGGAATCTATATGGTTTGAAATAGACATGAAGGCTCTTGAAGTCTCCAATGCCTTGGTCCTGCCAACCTGATGCATGGTCTATGGTTCTAGTATCGTCCAGCTTCATTATGTTACCAACGATCCTTGCAGAGTCGAACTGTCCCCAACCTTCGTTGAAAGGAACCCACATTGCAAGCGATACCACATTGAAGAGATGCTTTACCGTACCATAGGCTTCCTCCTCCCAAACGTCACGTTCATGGGAGTCCGTCCTTGCAAAGAGGTCGTATCTGTCATCCTTCAGATGCGAGCCAAAGACCAACGGCAGGGATATTGTTCCAAGCTTGTATCTTCCACCTCCAGACACCATGTCCTGCCACACAAGCATACCCAAGCGGTCGCAGTGGTAGTACCATCTCAAAGGCTCTACCTTGATGTGCTTTCTAAGGGTATTGAATCCCAAGCTCTTGGCAAGCAGTATGTCGTTAATAAAATCCTCATCACTCTTTGGGGTGTAGTATCCATCCTTGTAATAGCCCTGATCAAGCAGTCCATGATGGAAATAAGGCTTTCCATTCACTTTCAGGACATTGTTTCCCTTTTCGTCCAGACCAACGCCAAAGGTCCTGAGCCCCACATAGCCATGTACGCAGTCGCAAAGGGACGAAGGCTCAAGGACATCTGTCTTGAGAGTGATTGCAAAATCGTATAGGAAGGGATCCTCCGGCGACCATGGATGTGGGTCTGGAACATCGATGCGCGTTCTCTCCCCTGAGAACAAATCAACGGGAGGAAGACCTGTTATGGAAAGAGTAGCCGGGATGCGGCGGTCGTCGTTCGTGGAGACCTCGATAGAGAAGCCAGTCAGATCAGGAACCACCTTGTAGCTCGTTATATACGTGCGAGGGACCTTCTCCATCCAAACGGTCTGCCAAATGCCGCTTGTCTTGGGGTACCATATCCCGCCGGGTTCGCTACTCTGCTTGCCACGGGAGATCTCCTTGGCATCGCCTGGATCCTGGACCATGACATCAAGGTCGAATTCGCGTGACGAGACCTCCACGGAGAACGGAAGGTATCCACCTATATGCTCAAAGACCTGCCTGCCGTCTATACGTACAAGAGCCCGGTAGTCCACAGCTCCAAAGTGAAGCAATAGTCTCTCTTTTGAGAAATCCACGACCTCCGGGAAACTCACATGGCGGCTGTAGCACATCGTTTCATGGGCTTGAAGGGTTCTTCCTACACCGCTGAATGAACTCTCAGGCGAGTACGGGACCAAAACGGAGTACTCCTTTGCATCCTTTCCATCGGATATGAACTTCAACGTCCATCTGCCATTGAGGCACATGTAGCTGTCTCTTGTCATTTGCGGGCGTGGGTATTCGCAAAGCGGAATGCAATCCCCAAAGTCTTTTGCAGCATCCTCTCTAATGGAAACCTCTTTCATGGCAACCCTCCGTACGAAATGATAGCACAATCTCTGTTTGAAACAAGCAGTCACAGCGTCCTACAGCGCCATACTCCGCCTTAATGCGCCCTAATCCGCCATACTGTGCCGTACTGCGCCCTGGTCCGCACCACAAAGCCCTTCAACGCCCCACACAACCAAAACCCCAATTGAAAAACACACCTTTTTGCATGATAATCCACACAGGCGACCACACACAAACCGCCAAAAAACACCCCACAAAAAAAACGCAGGAGCACACAATGCGGCTATTCCTACTTCCATCGTCGTTCAAAGGCGAGCACGACAGAACACACTCATTGGAGATTGCAGGAAAGGAATACAACTATCTTGTAAACGCATTGAGGCTCAAGGAAGGCCAAAAGATCATGGGACGTGACCGCAGCGGTACACTTTGGGATCTGACGATAGACGAAATAGGCAACGCATACTGCAGACTCACAGCCAAACCAGCACAGGAAGCCACGGAATACACAGACGCCCTCCCTCAGCAAAGGCCACTCAAACCCATAATCCTATACCAATGCCTACCAAAGGGACGCAAGACCGATGACATTGTGAAAAAAGCCACGGAAGCAGGCGTACAGACCATAGTCCTTGTCAAAAGCCGCAACTGCGTTGCAGACATATCGGGAAAGGAAAGCTCTAAGCTTTCACGCTACGATGCAGTCATAAAGGAAGCGATACAGCAAAGTGGCTCCATCGTTCCAACGACGGTGGAAGGACCAATAGACATATCCAAGATACCAGAGGACCTCGAAAGGAGAGCCAACGGAAATCCAACGCTGGGACTTGTCCTGCACCAGTGCGAACTTGAAAAGGACCAGAGCGACCTTTTGAGCACAGTCAAAGGCTTCAATGGAACGACAGCGATAGTAGTGGGGTCGGAGGGAGGCCTCACAAACGAAGAATGCAACAAACTGCTACAGGCAGGATTCAAAGCTATCTTGCTTAAAACAAACATTTTAAGGTGCGAAACCGCCTCCATATACGCAATTGGAGCAATTCAGACCATTTTGGAATCAACCTGTTCATAACTTGTGCATAACATATGTGCAAAACCCCAGCGAAAAGCCTTTTCCAAAGGACCAAAACACTTAAAAACCTATATAACTTTTAAACATACCATCACTATATCAATTTATAATAATTATTTATTACATAACAAATTATATATCACTTTTCGTTTGATTAGTACCAAGGTAGGAATGATTAGAAAACATACCCAAACCTATTTATAAACAAGGTTTGCACAAGAGGCCCAAAGAGTTGTGCATAACTTGTGCAATAGTGTGTGTAATTATTGCCATACTACAGGCTTTTTCCTTGTAAATACTGAAAATAAAGGAACTCTCCTCCGGTTGATACAAAAAAGGCAGGGACACTATGGCCCCTGCCGAATCTACAGAACTCAGAATACAATCCCCTCAGTTCTCCAGAAGATACTCGTATGCAGCCTTGCATGCAGGATCGTACTCGATGTCCGCCAAAGGCCTCTCCTCCGTAGTCATCCTAGCGTAGTACTCGTTCCTTGCAAGAACCTGAAGGACCTCAGCCCTTATTCCGGTATAGGAGAACTCGTCAACGAACTTTGCGACATTCTGCGCCGAGTAGTCTGGATTCGAATCCACGAACTCCGCAATCTTGGTTCCATTCAAAAGCTCAGAGTAGGCGTCCATCTCATCGTCCTGAACGACAAGGGACTCCACCTCTATGTCAGGAGAGACGCCTTCTCCCTGTATCGTGTCGCCGCTTGGCGGAACGAAGCTTGCAACTGTAATCGAAGTATAGCCGTCACCGAACGATGAAATCTGCTGCATGACACCCTTTCCGTATGATGTTGCACCAATCAGAACGGCCCTTCCATTGTCGCGCATCGTGGAGGAAAGTATCTCGGCAGAGCTTGCGGTCCCTTCGTTGATGAGGATTGCAACCTTGACGCTAGGATCCACAATGGTTCCTTCGCTTGACTTGTAGACGACGTTCCTAGAAGTATCCTTGTATGAGACGGAAAGAAGCTTCTTGCCGCTTATGAACATATCGGCAATGGAAAGCGTAACGTCCACATCTCCGCCAGGATTGTCCCTCAGGTCTATTATGAGGCTCTTCATGCCCTGGGAATCCAAGTCCTCCAAAGCCTCGTTCACCGCAGTGAGCGTGTTCTGTGAGAACTCAAGGATTCTAAGATATGCCACGGAATCGTCCACCATCTCATATTCCACGGTTGGAACAGTGATAACCTCACGGGTAAGGGTGAGTGTGAACGATGAAGACTTCCTCTTTATGGTGATGTCAACGGTGGTTCCTACCTCCCCCTTCATCTTGGCTGCACATTCGTTGGCCGTCATTTCATCGACAGGCTCGCCGTTGATATGCGTTATCATATCCCCTGCTATGAACCCGGCCCTTGAGCTTGGAGTGTTGGGGAACACCTGTGTTATGTTGCAGTACAGAGTGCTCTCGTCATCGGGGTTCTGATATTCGAGGTATGTCTTGGAGAAGTATATTCCAAGGCCGCCGTAGACCCCTGTCAGCTGTTCCTCGTAGTCAGACGAATCGTCCGATGTTATATAGTACGTGTACTTGTCGTCCAACGCATCGAACAGAGCCGTGGCCATTGCATCGTACACGGCATCGTAGTCGATGTCATAGAGGAAGTTCTTGTTCACATACTGATACAGTCTCTCCAACGAAGCCATGTCCCTTGAAATGATCTCAGCACCCATCGCAGAGGAAGGCTGTTGGGAGACCTTTCCTACATTCGAAACGTTCTGAACGCTCTGATACTGCTGGTTTCTCAGAAGGTTCTCGAAGATGGCCTGGTCCTCAGGGGACCCGTTTGCAAAGGCAAGTCCTGCAAAGACCGCCGCAATCAAAAACAAAACCAATGTTCTCTTCATGACTGCAATATACAACATTTTCATCCAATGAGGCACTCGACAACAGCTCAAATGCGGCAAACGTCACAGAAACAACATATTTTCAGTTTCAAAGGAACTTGCAAAACCCTCTTCTATTCACGCTTTTCCCTTAATATGGTAGAATCCAGCCATGTTGATGTACGTGGATTTCCCCAAATGGATTTCGCCGTTCGTGATTCCTTCGCTGCCGGTAAGATGGTACGCAGTCATGTATCTGCTTGCCTTTGGAACCTGCTACATCCTGTTCAGGCGCCAATGCGACAAGGAAGGTGCCTTGAACCGCATGGACTACGACACATCCCTTACCCTTTTCTGCTACACCATAGGGTTCCTTCTCATTGGAGCAAGGCTGTTCTCCACACTGCTCTACGACGGCTCGTGGTACTACTGGACCCATCCGTGGATGATCTTCTGGCCTTTCAGGAACGGAAGGTTCGTTGGACTTCCCGGCATGAGCTACCATGGTGGAGTCGTGGGTGCGGTATTTGGGGGATGGCTGTTTGCAAGGAAGTACAAATACAGGCTCCTTGACTTGTCGGACACAGTCATAGCAGGGATTCCTCTAGGCTACACCTTTGGCAGACTTGGCAACTTCATAAACGGTGAACTCTGGGGCCGTGTGACCGGGACGTCATATGGAATGGTTTTTCCAGAGGCCCCTTCCTTCTCCACAACGATACCCTGGGTCAAGGACATTGCAGATAAAATCGGTATGCAGTATGTGGAAGGAGGCATCGTCAATCTACCAAGGCATCCCTCACAGCTGTACGAGGCCTTCTTCGAAGGAATCTTCCTGTTCCTGATAATCTGGTTCATAGTGAAGCCTTTGGCAACCAAGCACAAGGACGAACACGGACCCGGAATGATTACGGGAGCGTACTTCGTAGGCTATGGAGCTGTACGCTTCGTACTTGAATACTTCAGGGAGCCGGACAGCCAACTTGGATTCATAATAAAGCTGGGAAAGGAATGGGAGCCAACGGCGCTGTTCAAATCCGTGCTGAATATATCGCTTGGGCAGATCCTATGCCTCATCATGGTGTTGGCGGGAATCGCGGTCATCGTATATGCAAGGAAATCAGCACCTACAACCTATAAAACAAAGAGCAAAAAAGTAAAACGAGGAAAATAGAATGAAAGTCGATGAGAAAGTAAAGCTACTCAGAGATGAGATGAAGAAATCCAGGCTCAGCGCCTGGATAGTCAACGGTACGGATCCGCACGAGAGCGAATACGTAAGCGAAAGATGGCAGGCCAGGAAATGGCTCAGCGGTTTCACAGGAAGTGCCGGGACAGTGGTCGTGACCATGGACAAGGCCATCATTTGGGTGGATTCCCGCTATTTTGTGCAGTGTGCAGCCCAGATCAAAGGTACATGCTTCGAAATGCGAAAGCTCAACGGCCCGGAGGCATCAAGCCCAATCGAATTCCTCACAAGCGAATTCAAGGACAACGAAAAGGTTGGAATCTCCGCAGAGACCCTCATGGTAGCCGCAAACGAGAACTACAAGGAACACGGAATCAACATAGTCCCAACGGACGACATCCTTGATGCAATATGGAAGGACCGCCCGGCAATGCCTGACTACCCAGTCGAACGCATGCCTGACGACATATGCGGCGAGACACCATCCCAGAAGATTGCACGTATCAGAGAAACCGCCGCCAAAAACGGAGAGGACTACAACCTCATCTCAAGCCTTGACGACATAGCCTGGATACTCAACCTAAGAGGCAGCGACATCGAAGACACACCAGTCTTCATGGCCCACCTCCTCATAGGGCCCACCACCGTCAAGCTCTTCACTCCCCCACAGCGCTTTTCCAAAGTACAGCCCGATGTCTTTGAGCTTTTCGACTACGACCTCATAGTTCCAGAGCTGGAATCCCTTCATGACTGCACCGTGAGGATCAACCCCCACAGAATCAACATGAAGCTCAAGAACGCTTTGGACAAGGCCTCGAACGTGAAGATATCATGCGGACGTGAATATTCCACAGACTTCAAGGCATGCAAGAACGAAGCGGAGCTTGAAGGAATGAGGACCGCCCACATCCTTGACGGAGTGGCGCTTGTGAACTTCCTTGCCATGGTCAAGAGGAACGAGTTCGACTTCACGGAGCTTTCCATCGCCCAGGCACTCGAAGACGAAAGGGCGTTGGAGGAGGACTACCTTGGACCATCGTTCTCAACCATAGCAGGTTTTGGAGACCACGGAGCTGTGGTGCACTACAGCGCAACGGAGGAGACGGACAAGGCCATAGAAGGCAACGGACTTCTCGTCCTGGATTCAGGTGGACAGTACACATGTGGAACCACTGATGTGACAAGAACCCTGCTGTTCGGAGAAGCCACACAGGAGCAGAAGGAAGACTACACGCTGGTGCTCAAGGGACATTTGGCATTGTGCTCGCAGGTATTCCCAAAAGGAACCGCAGGCGTGCAGCTGGACATCCTTGCACACCAGTTCCTGTGGCAGAGAGGCATGAACTACTTCCACGGCACAGGCCATGGAGTAGGATTCAGGCTCAGCGTCCACGAAGGACCCCAGAGGATATCGGCAGGCTTTGGTTCCGAAAAGCCAGTGTCCCTTGAAAAGGGCATGGTCGTAAGCGATGAGCCGGGACTCTACAAGGAAGGCAAGCACGGCATAAGGATAGAGAACCTCATAGCAGTCGTACCTGCAATGACGACTGAGTTTGGAGAGTTCTACACATTCGAAGTCCTCACCGCCTGTCCATACGAAAGGAATCTCATCTGCAAGGACATGCTTACAGAGAGCGAGATATCGATGATAGACGAGTACCACAAGTGGGTCTATGAAGTCCTCAAGGACCTTGTTGACGAAAGCTCCCTTGACTACCTCAAGGAAGCCACAAAGCCACTGTGAAGCTTTGCCTTGAGACAGTGAAGGATATTATATTTAGACTATAGAAGAGGAAACTGAAATGGTTGAAAAACTTGCAAAGACTGGAAAGATAGAGAGGAAGGGACCTGTCGTCCTTCTTATCATGGATGGAGTCGGCTTTGGCAAATATGCAGACGGCGATGCCGTAAAGCAGGCCATGACGAAGAACCTTGACCACCTCATGGAGACATGTCCATGGACGAAGCTCAAGGCACATGGAACCGCCGTTGGACTTCCATCCGATGCAGACATGGGTAACTCGGAGGTAGGACACAACGCAATGGGTTGCGGGAGAGTGTTCTCCCAGGGAGCAAAGCTTGTTGCATCCTCAATAGAAAGCGGCCTCATGTTCAAGGGTGACACATGGAAGAAGCTTGTTGCAAACGTGAAGGACAACGATTCAACGATGCACTTCATTGGCCTTTTGAGCGACGGCAACGTCCATAGCCACATAAAGAACCTCATGGACATGATAGTCGAGGCAAAGAAGGAAGGAGTGAAGAAGGTCCGTGTACATGCCCTTTTGGACGGAAGGGACGTAGGAGAGACATCGGCCCTTGACTACTTCGACCCGTTCGACAAGTTCCTCAAGGACCTCTCCACCGACGGCTTCGATGCCAGAATAGCATCCGGTGGTGGAAGAATGGTCATAACAATGGACCGCTACAACGCAAACTGGGATATGGTCAGGAAAGGATGGGAGACGCACGTCCTTGGCGAGGGCCGCTACTTCGACAACGCACATGATGCCATAACAACCCTTAGACAGGAGACAGGTGCAATAGACCAGGACCTCCCTCCATTCGTCATCGCAGAGAACGGAAAGCCTGTTGGAACCATAGAGGACCACGACAGCGTGATACTGTTCAACTTCAGAGGAGACAGAGCACTTGAAATCACAAAGGCCTTCGAAGCCAAGGACCTCAAGGAGTTCGATAGAAAGCGCGTACCAAACGTCGAGTATGCAGGAATGATGGAGTACGACGGAGACCTGCACGTACCACACCAGTACCTTGTGAACCCACCGTCGATCGATAGGACAATGGCCGAATACCTCTGCGCATGCAGCGTAAAGCAGTTCTCGATCTCCGAGACCCAGAAGTTTGGACACATCACCTACTTCTTCAACGGAAACAAGAGCGGCAAGTTCGATGAGAAGCTTGAAGAGTACGTTGAGATTCCTTCGGACATCGTACCTTTCGAGCAGAGACCTTGGATGAAGTGCGCAGAGATCGCCGACCGTGTCATAGAGGAAGTCGAAAGCGGAAAGTGGCAGTTCATAAAGATGAACTTCCCAAACGGCGACATGGTTGGACACACGGGTGTATTCGAAGCCGTTGTATGCTCCATGGAAGCACTTGACCTCCAGATTGGAAGGATCGAGGAAGCCGTCCGCAAAGCAGGTGGAATCCTCGTGATCACCGCAGACCATGGCAACGCAGACGACATGATAGAACACAACAAGAAGGGAGAGGCATCCCTCAAGGCCAACGGCGAACCAAAGGCCAAGACGAGCCACAGCCTCAACCCAGTGCCATGCATCATCTACGACCCATGCTACAACGGCGAGTATTCGAAGGAGCTTGCACAAGGCCTTGGAATCAGCAGCATAGCGACGACATGCATAGAGCTTCTTGGCTACGAAAAGCCGGAAGGCTACGATCCATGCATCGTGAACTTCAACTGATTCGCAATAGATAGCGGCATCAACAAACCCGCGGCGGCTTATTTCAATTGAAAATAGGCCGCCAAAGGTTTAAACTACCCCCATGGCATCCAAGACAGGCAAGGTTTACGGAATTGGAAATCCCCTCATAGACGTAATTGTGAACGTAGATGACGAGGATCTTGAGAAACTGGGACTCTACAAGGGAACCATGAACCTCATCTCGTTGGAGAAGAGACTTGAGCTCACGGACTTCATCAAAACGAAGAAGGAGCCAAAGTTCTCGTGCGGCGGTTCGTGTCCAAACACCGTCATAACCCTTGCATCGCTTGGAATAGAGACAACCCTTGGCGGCAAGGTGGGCTCGGACGAATACGGAGACATCTATAAGGAAAGGCTTGCCTCGCTTGGCGTCAAGGACAACCTTGAAAGGTCCTCCAACGTAACTGGCTCCTCCATCATCCTCATCACACCGGACTCAGAGCGCACCATGAACACCTACTTGGGAGCCAACAGGGACTATAATCCCGATGATGTCGTGGAGGACGAAGTCCGCAAGGCCGATTTCTTCCATTTCACAGGCTACATGTGGGACACCCCAAACCAAAAGGAAGCTGTGCGCAAGGCCATGGGGATTGCAAAAGCCAATGGAGTCCGCATCTCATTCGACATAGCGGATCAGTTCGCCGTAGGCCGCTACCGCGACTCCTTCCTTGAACTTGTAGAAAGCAGCTGCGACATAGTGTTCGCAAACAAAGAGGAAGCACGTGTCATGTTCGACAACTACGACCCATACGAGTGCTGCAAGAGCATGGGTAAGTTATGCGAGACTGCAATAGTCAAGAACGGCAAGAAAGGCTCCTTCATAAGCTACAAGCGAGAAATCCATGAAATCCCCGTAATGGGACCAGAGACCCCAGTGGACACCACTGGAGCCGGAGACACATACGCAGCAGGCTTCCTGTACGGACTCTGCAAAGACATGGACATTGTGGAAAGCGGCCTTGTCGCCTCCACCCTCGCAGGCCAGATCATCAAGCAGACAGGAGCCCAGTTTTCCCCTGAAAAGTCCGCAGAGCTCAAAGCCTATTTAGAAAAGGACCCTTGGAAATAGGTCTTAACTGATCAAAATGTCGGTTTAATGTCGGTTTAATGTCGGTTTAATGTCGGTTTAATGTCGGTTTAATTGACTTTTTGTCGGTTTATGGTACAATTCCACCATGGAAAACACTGTGAACCATGGATTTGTAGAATCAGAGAAAGTCGAACTCAAGTCAAAGTATACAGACACAATAGCACGAAGTGTCGTTGCATTCCTCAATACAGAAGGCGGACAGGTTTTCATTGGCGTGGACGACAACGGCAACGTTGTTGGAATCCAAAATGTAGACGATACACTCAAAAAACTGTCAGACCTCATAACCGTTCAGATAGAACCTTCTCCACAGGACATCATTGAGATAAACCTAAAGTTGGTCGAAGGAAAGTACGTGATAGCCCTCAACGTTCCAAAAGGACCTTCCAGCATCTACTGCATCAAGAAATACGGATATTCGACTACAGGATGTCTAATGAGGATAGGGTCAACCAACAGGGAGATGACCACAACCCAAATAAGGGTGAGGTATGAAAAGACATTTGCAGACAACGAGAAGATGTTGGTAGTTCCATCAAGATATGGTGATATATCCTTCAGGACGCTCAAGGTCTACTACTCTGAAAAAGGCTTCCACCTTGATGATAGTTCATTCGAAGCGAACATGAACCTTAGAACGGACTCGGGACGTTACAACCTGCTTGCAGAGCTCCTTTCAGATAGAAACGACATACCATTGATTTTCGTCAAGTTCAGAGGGTTGGACAAGTCGTCAATATCTGAAAGGAACGACTACGGCCACACTTGCATCCTACTGGCATACGAGAAGATAAAGAACAGGCTCATATCAGAGAACATATGCACGACAGACACCACTGTAAGACCCAGAAAAGACACATATCTCTACGACATGGATTGTGTTGACGAAGCCGTGATAAACGCCATAGTCCACAACGACTGGACTCAGACGGAACCTCTCTTTTCCATGTTCGAAGACAGAATAGAGATATTCTCGCATGGAGGACTTCCAAACGGTCTTACGAAGGAGCTTTTCTTCGAGGGTGTCAGCAAACCAAGGAACACGACCCTCATGAGGATATTCATGAACATGGAGGTGACGGAGCACACCGGCCACGGAATTCCAACCATAATCAAGAAGTATGGGAGGGAAGTCTTCGACATAGGCGATGACTACATAAAATGCACAATTCCTTTCAATAGAGAAATCATGGACAACCGGCCAAACCCCCAAACCATCGTTGCCCAAAACAACGTGGAAGACATTACAAAAACAGAGAAAGGAATCCTTGGACTTCTTGTTTCCAACAATGAAGAGACAGCCGACTCAATGGCTGAAAGCCTGTCAGTCACGAAGAGAACCATAGAAAGGGCTTTGAAATCGCTGCAGGACAAAGGCTACATAAGAAGGGTTGGCTCAAAACGTGCAGGCTCCTGGCTTGTTATAAAGTAAAAGGGACCATTGCACTTAGCAACGGCCCCCTTTTCTGTAGACAGTTGAAAATCAGTTGTAGCGTCTTCTCTTTGAGATGATCCTCACCTGCTTGTAGAGGCCGTCGCCTTCGCTCTTGGTCTCTATGCCGGTGACATCGTTGAGGGCTGTGTGCACAAGCCTTCTCTCATACGGGTTCATAGGCTCCAAAAGGCGAGACCTTCCGGTCTTTCTGACCTGCTGGGCCGTTCTGTAGGCGTTCTTGATTATCTGCTCTTCATGTCTGACCCTGTAGGACTCGGAATCGACTATAATCTTGCGTTCTGAATCGATCTTGCCTGCGAACACGTTTGCAAGCACCTGAAGAGCATCGAGGTTCTTTCCCTTCCTTCCAATTATTATGCTGGAATCATCGCTCTCAATGTTGAGGTTGACCTTTCTGCCTTTTCTTGAGACGACCTTGGTCGTAGCCTTGTAGCCCATATGCTCTATCACGCCGTCAAGGAACTGGCATACCTGTGACTCAAGCTCCTCGTTTGGCTCAAGGTCCTCTTCGTCCTCTTCATCGTTGGAATCGTGGGCGTCATCATCGTAGGAATCAAGGACATCGGCATTATGGACATCGTCCTTGTCTTCAACAGGAAGAGCCTGCTCCTGTTCGTCGTCGTTGGTGTCAATGTGAACCCTTATCTTGACGTTGGCCTTCTTGAAAAGGCCTCTGCGTCCATTGTCCAGTATCTCTACGTCGAAGTCCTCACGCTCGATGTGAAGCTCCTCCACGGCCTTGTTGATGGCCTCCTGCTCTGTCTTTCCTTCAAAATCTCTTGTCATATATGGTTCCCCTATTACTTTTTGTTCTTCTTGGCGTTCTTGGCGGCTTCCTTGGCAGCCCTGGCCTTCTCGTCCTCGATTCTCTTGAGCTTCTCCTGATACTTCCTCACGGCCTCAGGTACCTTCTCCTCCGTCTTCTTTTCGACGACAGGTGCGTTCTTGACCTTCTTGTTCGTGTAGATCTGCTGGATTATCGACAGGATGTTGCTTGCAGTCCAGTAGAGAAGAAGTCCGGATGGTGCACTGTAGAGGATGAAGAAGAATATGATTGGCATACCGTATGTCATGAACTTCATCGTACCGTTCTGGTTGGCGGCGGACTTGTTCTGGGCATTGGTCATGCTCATGGAAAGGATCATGCTCACCGTATAGATGATTGGAAGGAGGTGTATCTCGGATCCAAGGAGAGGAATCCTGAATCCAAGGGTGAAAATCGTCTCAGGCACTGAGAGGTCTGGAATCCATCCAGGAATGAACATGGCTCCTCTGAGCTCGAAGTGTTTGTTGAGAAGTCCGTAGAATGCAATGAGAATTGGGAACTGAAGGAGCATTGGAAGGCATCCACCAATTGGGTTTATGCCGGCTTCCTTGTACAGTGCAGCGGTCTCTGCATTGAGCTTCTGAGGATTGTCCTTGTATTTGACCTGCAGTTCCTGAAGCTGAGGGTTTATCGCGGACATCTTTGCAGTGGACTCGGTTCCCTTCTTCGAAAGAGGCCACAGCGCAAGCTTAAGCAGTATGGTGAGAAGGATTATATCGACACCATAGTTTGGAATCACCTTGTACAGGAGGTTCAGGACCCACTTGAGTATGTTCTCAAGCCATCCCAAAGCCGAACCGCTTTCCATTGCATCGTCCAAATTGAGGTCTCTTATGCCCCATGGGTTGTCCGTTCCATTGTAGTACGAGCCAAGGTACTTCTTGAGCTGTGGTCCGCAGTAGAAGTACACGGTGTCGCTTGAAGAGGCATCGGTCGCAGGCCTTGAAAGGTATATTCCATTGGTCTGGGCAATGTCTCCATCAGTGCTCTGAAGCGCAGAGTACTTGTATGCAACGTTGCTCTCAGGAGCTGCAATGACCGTGAAGTACTTGCTTGTGAGGCTTATCCACTTGAGCGAATCCGTGGTCTCATAGCTGCCGTTGGTGAATCCTACGGTCCTCTTCTTCGTCTTTCCATTGTCCTTGTACTGGTTTATGTAGACGCGTCTGTAGTCATAGTTGTTGTTCTTCATCTGAGTGAAGGCAGGTCCAACCTGAGGCTCATACGCCAAAGTGTAAGCATATCCTTCGTCGTCTATGCCAGTGAAGGATTCACCGCCTTCTACATCGACCGTGACCGCAAACAGATAGTCTCCGTCCTTGAACTCGAACGTCTTCTTCAACGTGAACACGTTGCCGCTTGCATCCATGTAGTCGTGTGAGAACACGATGCGGGAGCCTTCTATGGTGTAGTCGAATGTGTCCATTATTGGATTGGACAGGTCGCTTCCCCAGTATGTGAGGAATGCATTGTGGTCGCTCTCGCCCTTGAAGACGAGGTCCACATGCTGACCGTCTGCATTTGCATGGTCCTTCATCACTATTGACCTTATGCTTGCACCAACTGGGTCGAACGTTATGTCAAAGATATCGGTCTCATATTCGAATGTATCAGTCGAATTGCTGTCCTCAAGAGGAGTGACCTTGTATTCGTCCTTCTGGACTGCAGCCGCTGTCGTCGAACCATCTGTGGATGATGCTTCATCGACCGTAGTCTCCGGACTGGAAAAGAATGTCGTCTGTACGAACATGCTCACAGATATGACTATGACGCACAGTATGACGGCTAGAATCGTCTTACGTTCCATTGTTTGTCTCCTGAAAAATCGCTGTCGATGGCAGAGAGGTTTGGATTTTCAAGTCCCACGTTTGAAGTCGTTTCGAACCATTCTTCACGTGGAAAAACAAAAATCAGCCCACGAGTGAGCTGCTTTTCATAAAGAGGTCGAGTAATGTGCCTTCCTTTTCTTCATAATCCAAATCTTTGCCCGGGTACACTATAATGACCATATCCAGCCCTTCCTTTATCTTCTCCTGATTGGTACGCCAGATCTCCTTGACCTGTCGTCTTATCAGATTGCGCTGGACGGAATTCCCATAGTGTCTGGCAGGAATGACAATGAGCCTGCTGTATGGAAGATTGTTCTCGCATACATACAGCTTAAAGCAGGAAAGAGAAAACCTTTTTCCTGCTTTGAAGACATTGTCAATATCTGCTTTAAGTCTAATAATTTGTTTCTTAGTAAGGCTTTTTCTCATCAGAGACGGTAAGACTGTGTCTGCCCTTAGCTCTTCTTCTGGCCAATACCAGACGTCCGCCCTTTGTTGCCATACGAGCTCTGAATCCAAACTTTCTGTTTCTTTTCACCTTACTTGGCTGATAGGTTCTTTTGCCTTTGTAACTCATGGTCTATCTCCATAATTTATCGCTTAAAGCGGGATTTTCTTGTCGTCAGTGTATTTACTGAGCAATTGAGTATAAATTTATGCAATGTTTTGGTCAAGAGCGCTTTTGATACTCACCTTTTGCATTCGCTCTTGCTGCCCTTGCCTTCGCTTCAGCCATTGTTCTCCTTGACTATCTCGAACATGGTCTTCCATTCACAGATCTCTTCCGGCTTGAAGTAGATCGCAATCTCCCTTTCAGCGCTCTCAGGGCCATCGGATCCATGGATTACATTGTAGCTCATCTCAGGTGAGAAGTCGCCACGTATGGTTCCAACCTCTGCATTGGAAGGATTGGTCTTCCCCATGATCTGACGCATCCCAAGTATTGCATCCTCACCTTCCAACACCATGGCCACTATTGGGGCGCTCATTATGAACTTGACCAGGTTTGGATAGAATGGCTTTCCAACATGCTCGGCATAATGGGCCGCAGCCTGCTCTTTGGTAACATGAAGCATCTTGAGTGCTACGATTTTATAGCCCTTCTCCTCGATACGGGCTATTATCCTACCTATAAGACCTCTTTGTACGGCATCGGGCTTGATCGCGATGAACGTCCTTTCCTTCATTTCAGTACCTCCTGGTTGGCACAACCCTCACTTGGATCTTCTTGACTTCAAGTTCTGGGAATACAGCCTTTATCTTCTTTATCACGTCGTTTCCGTTTATCTTCATATACGAAGCCATGGATGGATTGTCACATGCGATATGCACTGCTTCACCATCTATCTTCTCGAAGAATACATGTTTGGAGACCTCTTCGCCAACTATGTCATGCCACCTCATGGCAAGTTGGTTTGATGGTTCGTTTGGGTCTATCCCAAACCTCATTAGGACCTGGTCCACAAAGAGACTTCCATCTACCGGGTCCTCTGGTGACAATGGGCTGTACAAATCCCTTTTGTAGCTTGCCTTTCCTGCATTTCTTTCATTGCCCATCCCATCGTTCAGCAAATCATCCATCATGTCATTCATCAAGGAAATCCCCCTCTACAACCTTATAGACCTTGGTGTTTCCATCATTCATGTCAAAGAAGGAACCAAAGTACTTCTCTTCTGGAAGAAAGGTGAAGAAAGCTTGGTTATAATGGCCTAGATACGCAAGATATCTTGCTCTTTTGGTAGAATCAAGCTCCAATAGGACATCGTCTATTAGGAATATTGGATTCATTCCAGTCTTTTGCCTGTAGAATGCAGCTTGGGCCGACCTAAAGACCAAAGATGCAAGGCGCATCTGACCGGTGGAGGCGTTGCTTACAAAAGGTCCATGGGAGTCAGTGACGGTGAACCTGTCCCTGTGGGGGCCGCTTGTAGTCGTGGACATCCTTATGTCAGTCTCCCTTTGTGAACGAAGCCTCTTTGCAACGGAATCCACATCAAGACCTTTTTCAACGCAATCGGACCAAGAAGGCCTATATGAAATGCCTATGGCCCTATCCTCCTGCGAAACTGCATTGTAGATGTCCGGGAATATTGCAAGGAACGAATCGAGAACGCCCATCCTTGCCTTCATTATTGGAATGCCGTATGCAGCAAGCTTTTCGTCATAGACGTCAAGGAGGGACGTTTTCTGGCTTTTCAAAGCCGCGTTGCGCTGTCTTAGAACCTGTTTGTACCTACGCAGGTCATCGAAGAACACCGGATCGTACATGGACATGGTCTGGTCGAAGAAACGCCTTCTGTTTTCAGGCTCGCCTCTTACGAACTCTATGTCGTCATGGGTGAACGCAATGCACGGGATGCTGTAGATAAGCTCCTTTCTGTCCTTTATCTCCTTACCATCCAGCCGTATGCGTTTCCTTCCATCTTCAAACGCAATATCCACAGAACGTCCAAGACCCTGGACATCCTCGAACGACGAGCCCACACGAAAGAAACCATCGCCATGGGCTACGACATCCCTCAGATTCTGGGTTCTGAACGAAGAGCCATAGCACAGCAGATATATGGACTCAAGAAAGTTGGTCTTTCCCTGTCCGTTTTCACCCTTGAGTATGACTTGCTTGAACGATGTATCTACACTGCGGTCCTTTAGGTTTCTGAACCCTGTGAAGGACAGCTTCTCTATAAGCATCTGTCCTATCAGTTTATGTTCATTGGCATTATCACGTGCAGATAATCCCTTTCAGGCTCGGATTTGATCGTAAAAGGCCTTCCTGGTTCGCTGAACTCTATTCTGGCCTCCTTTCCATCCATGACCTTGAGGGGGCTGAGGAGATACGTGAAGTTCATTGCGCACTTCACAGGCTCGTCTTCGTATCTGCAGTCTATGACCTCACGTCCAGCACCTACATCGCTTTCATCGCAGTAGACTGAAAGCTTGTTGTCGTTGAACTCGAGTATGACCTTCTTGTACTTGTTCTCGACAAGCAGTGAGACTCTCTTGAGAGCGTCTGAAAGCGCTTCTATGTTTACGATGCACACCTTGCTCTGCCTTTCTGGGATGACGCGCTTGTATGCAGGAAAGTCGTTCTTTATGAGTGACGAAGATATCGTGCAGCTTCCAAAGCGGATGGAGATTGTGTTGTCGCCTACGCACACATCGAAATCGCCTTCGTTTATGGACATCTTCTTCACGAGAAGAAGGAACTTGCTTGGAATCGTAGCCTTTGAGAAGTCAGGGATATCGGTCTCAAGCTGTCTGCATATATAGGAGAGGCGGCGACCGTCCGTTCCAACCATGACAAGCGAGTTGCCGTTCTTCTCAAGGAGGGCGCCGTTCATGGCGAACTTGGACTCGTCGTCGCTGACTGCGAATATGACCTGATTGATCATATCCGTGAAATCCTTCTGGGATACCTTGAAGAACGAATCCTCATCCGCAAATGTAAGGCTTGGGAAGGCCGATGCCTCTATGGTCCTGAGCTTGAAGTCAATGGACTGGTTCTCAGGCTTTATGCTTATCTTGTCTTCGCTGGTTTCGAACACTATGTCGGCTTCAGGAAGGTTCTTGACGACGTTGAGGAACTTGTCGCAGAGGACGGTTGTGGAACCGTCTTCGATTCCTTGGACGGTTATCTCGGAGACATAGCTCATCTTCTGGTCCGTGGCCTTCAACGTGAGGTTGTCGCCTGCGAGGACTAGGCAGACGTTGGCGTATACTGCAATGGTGTTTCTCTGTGATGTGAAGTCCAGAGCATTCGACAGCTCCTTGATGATGGCGCTCTTGTTGCAAACAAATTTCATAGCCGTCTCCTATGTTGAAATCTTATTTTTTATTTTAGTAGTCATAATAATAGCACAAAAATTGTCTAGAATACAGCAATTCGTTGCATTATTTGGTTATATAAGCATGATTTTTTTCAACGGACATGTTCATAGACTGTCAGTTTCTGTGCATATCCACGATGTGTCGTTTTCTATCGACATGATGTGAACATGCAATCGACTGTTATGAACAGGTTATGAACATGCTGTGTGATGTGAATCGCTTCCTTTTGGAAGTCCCTCTTTGACTGCTTATTTTCTTGCCTCTGTCTTTATCTGGCTTTCAAGTTTTGATACAAGCGACGAAAGCTCGCTGTCGCTCGAATTGAGCTTGGACTCTATCTTCTGGACGTTGTACATGACGGTGGTATGGTTCTTTCCGCCAAATTCCAAACCTATTTCAGTTGTTGAGAAATCCGTCAGCTTGCGACATAGGTACATGGCTATCTGTCGTGGAAGCACAACGGACTGGCTCTTGCTCTTTCCTTTGAGGTCGAACTGGGAGACGTTGAAGTACGTTGCAACGGTCTTCACAACGAGGTCTATGGATATTACAGATGCATCGTTGTTCGAGTTTATTATCTGCTTGAGCTGCTCCTTGGCGGTTTCAAGCGAGATGTCCTTGTGAAGGAGTGTGCTGTAGGCTATGAGCTTCGTCAGACACGATTCCAACGCCCTTACGTTGCTTGAGATATTGGATGCTATGTATTCGATGACCTCATTGCTGAAGATGACCCCTTTTTCCTGGCACTTCTTCTTGAGAATGGCTACTCTTGTCTCGTAGTTTGGAGGAAGTAGGTCTATGTTCAGGCCTCTTGCGAACCTGCTTCTAAGCCTGTCGGTTATGTCGGTGAGCTCCTCGACGGGTCTATCGCATGTGAATACGATCTGACGTCCTGTGTCGTACAGGTCGTTGAACGTATTGAAAAGCTCCTCCTGCGTTCCACCCTTCTTCTGTAGGAAATGGATGTCGTCTATGAGAAGGACGTCCGCCTTCCTGTATTTGTTCTTGAACTGCTGCAGCGTGTTGTCGTTTACCGACTGTATGAACTCGTTGGTGAAGTTCTCAGCGGTGACATAAACCACCTTGTAGCTCGTAGTCTTTCGTACATAGTTTCCTATGCTCTGTATCAGGTGTGTCTTTCCAAGTCCAACACCTCCGTACAGAAGGCATGGGTTGTATGCAGACCCCGGATTCTTCGCTATTGCCATGCATGCATTGTATGCAAAGCTGCTGTTGTCGCCTGAAACGAACGATTCGAACGTATACGAAGGGTTGAACATAAGGTCATCGGTCTGAGATGTCTTTTGTGCTACAGGCTTTTCAAATGATGGCCTATTCTGTGGTGTTTCGTTCATTTTATCTGCGTATTGTGGAATGCTGGACTCTTTTCTTATCTCGAATACTACGGTGTATGGCCTTCCTCCAAGCTCGCTGGCCGTGTTCTCTATTATGGATTTGAAGCTGTCTTCGAACTTGTCCTTGAAGAATGCGGACGGTAGGTACAGCGTTATCCTTCCATCGTCTTCACCACCGAATCTAAGACGAGAGAACCATACTGAGAAGTCGTTTTCAGGGAGGGAGTTCCTTATTTGGGAGATGGTCCTTTCCCAAAGCTGCGAAGACGTTTCACCGTTGTGGTTTGTAGTAGAGTTTTCAAAAGAGTTTGGCATAGCCCAAATATAATACGATAGACGCTTTGGTTTCAAGGTTGGAGTTGGTCGTTTGGATTCGTTTGATTAGTCTGCAGGGCATCATTGGAGCTTTTCCAAAGGTGCTTGAGAAGGTCCCATATAATAATATATACTAGTGAGAGAAAATCTTTAGAGAGGAAGGATCCGAATTCGATGAATGAAGAGACAATGAATCCAGAGAAGACAATGCCGGTCCAGCATGACGACGTCGCTGAGATGACGCATGCATCCGAGCACTACACAGGGGAGAACATCCAGGTACTCAAAGGACTTGAAGCCGTCCGCGTAAGGCCTGGAATGTATATAGGTTCCACAGGTCCGGAGGGACTCCATCATCTTGTATACGAGGTAGTGGACAACTCCATAGACGAAGCTGTGGCTGGCTACTGCGATACCATAAGGGTGACGTTGGACAAAGGCAACTATGTGACCGTGGAGGACAACGGAAGAGGAATCCCGGTTGACATCCACCCTACGGAGGGCATAAGCACCCTTGAAGTTGCACTGTGCCACCTCCATGCAGGTGGAAAGTTCAACGGCGGAGCCTACAAGGTCTCAGGAGGACTTCATGGCGTAGGTGTCAGCGTCGTAAACGCGCTTTCAGACCATTTGGAGGCCGTCGTCCACAGAAATCCTGACATGTATATGCAGGAATACCGTTGCGGAGTGCCTTTGGAACCCGTCAAGAAGATTGGCCACACTGACAAGGTTGGAACCGTAATAAAGTTCCATCCTGACACGACCATTATGGAGTCCGACGACTTCAACTTCTCCACCCTGTGCGAGCGTTTCAGGGAACTTGCATTCCTGAACAAGGGCGTCACAATCACCGCAATAGACAACAGGGAGGAGAATCCGGAGGAGAAGGTCTTCCACTTCGAAGGTGGAATCAAGGACTTCGTGAGCTTCATAAACAACAACAAGAAGGTCATACCTGAAGGAACGGAGCCAATCTACTTTGCAGGCGAAAGGACCAACGACAATGGAGCGGCCATCATAGAGTTCGCCATGCAGTACAACGACAGGTTCGATGAGAACCTCCACTCGTTTGCGAACAACATCAACACGAGGGAAGGTGGAAAACACCTCATTGGCTTCACGACCGGACTGGTCGCGGCCATAAGGAACCAGCTTTCGCTCCACATAAAGGAGTTCGTTGGAAAGAGCAAAAGCGCAGAGGCGTTCTTTGAATCGGATGACTTCAAGGAAGGCTTCAACTCTGACGTAAGGGAAGGACTCAGCGCCGTCGTGTCGGTCAAGATAACGAACCCTCAGTTCGAAGGACAGACCAAGATGAAGCTTGGAAACTCATACGTCCAGGGACTTGTCTACAGCTTCGTCTACCAGAAGCTCAACGACTATTTCGACGAGAACCCAAGCATGGTCCTTCCAATCCTTGAGAAGACCATTGCCTCATCAAAGGCCAGGATCGCTGCCAAGAAGGCACGCGAGAACGCCCGTAAGAAAGGTGGTGTCAGCCTTCCTGGAAAACTTGCCGACTGTTCCGAAAAAGACCCGTCACAGTGCGAAATTTTCATCGTGGAGGGAGATTCTGCAGGTGGAAGCGCCAAACAGGGACGTGATAGAAGAACTCAGGCCATCCTTCCTCTTTGGGGAAAGATGCTCAACGTCGAGAAGACGCGAGAGGACAAGGTTGAAGGCAACGACAAGCTGCAGCCCGTCATCGATTCCATTGGTGCAGGGCTTGGCGCTTCGTTCGACCCATCGAGGGCACGCTACCACAAGGTCATCATCATGGCCGATGCCGATGTCGACGGCTCCCACATCAGAACCCTCCTCCTTACGTTCTTCTTCAGGTACATGAGACCTCTCATCGAAGCCGGATACGTGTACTTCGCAATGCCTCCTCTCTACAAGATCTCCATAAAGGGCAAGGACTTCTATGCCTTCGACGACAATGAGAAGGCCGATATCCTTGAGACCCACGGAGAGACGGAGAGCGATTCCAAGAACGTGAAGATACAAAGATACAAAGGTCTTGGTGAAATGAACCCCGAACAGCTTTGGGAGACGACCATGAATCCAGAGACCAGGTTCATAACCCAGGTTCATCTTGCAGATGCAGTGGAGGCCGACCAGGTGTTCTCCATGCTCATGGGCGAAGAGGTCGAGCCACGACGCGACTTCATTGAAAAGAACGCCACATATGCGCAGATCGATGCCTGATTGGAGGACTATGTATGGAAAACAATGAAAACAGAGTGTTTGTGAAGGATATATCCGAGGAGATGAGGAAGTCCTACCTTGACTATGCCATGTCCGTCATAGTCAGCAGGGCCCTTCCTGATGTCCGCGATGGACTCAAACCGGTCCATAGAAGGATTCTGTACGATATGTACGACCTTGGAATCAAATCCACAGGTTCGTTCAAGAAGTGTGCAAGGACCGTTGGAGACGTTCTTGGTAAGTTCCACCCACATGGAGACGCATCCGTCTACGATGCACTTGTAAGGCTTGCTCAGGACTTCTCAATGAGGTACCCGGTCATAAAGCCGCAGGGGAACTTTGGTTCCATAGACGGCGACCCACCTGCAGCATACAGATACACAGAGGCCAAGATGGGCAAGATGGGCGAACTCATGCTTGCAGACATAGACAAGGACACTGTGAACTTCGTTCCAAACTTCGACGAATCCCTCAAGGAACCTGAGGTCCTTCCTGCAGGCTTCCCGTTCCTGCTTGCAAACGGAACGAGCGGAATCGCCGTAGGTATGGCCACCAACATGGCTCCCCACAACCTTAGGGAGATATGCGATGCCCTTTGCGCCCTCATAGAGAATCCGGACATCACCATCCTTGAGCTTATGAACTACATCAAGGGACCTGACTTCCCTACAGCCGGCATAGTGTGCGGAGTAAAGGGAATAAGGGATGCCTTTGAGACTGGTCGCGGAAAGATCGTGATGAGAGGCCGCTACCACATAGAGGAGCGTAAGACCCATGATGCAATTGTATTCACTGAAATACCTTATCAAGTGAACAAGGCAGAGCTTGTAAAGCACATAGACGCACTTAGGAAGGACGACGTACTAAAGGATGTCTCAGAGGTGCGCGACGAATCCGGAAAGGATGGAATAAGGGTCGTCATAGAGCTCAAGAAGGATGCGGTGCCTGAGATTGCAGTCAATCACCTATTCTGGAACACTCAGCTCGAGACCAACTTCAATGTCAACAACCTGGCTCTTGTAGATGGCCGTCCAAAGTGCCTCAACCTCAAGGACATGCTGTGCTGCTACCTTGAACACAGAAAGGACGTCATAAGAAGAAGGACGAACTTCGACCTCAACAAGGCACTTGAAAGGGAGCACATACTCCTTGGACTCAAGATTGGCCTTGAGAACATCGACGAAGTCATCGACATCATCAAGAAGGCCGATGACAATGCGGATGCATCCCTCAAGCTCCAGGCCCGTTTCGGACTTTCAGACAAACAGTCGGGTGCCATCATCCAGATGCGACTTGGAAGGCTCAGCCATATGGAGACGCAGGAGATAATAGACGAACTTGCGGAGCTCGAAGTCAGAATTGCGTTCTTCAGAGATCTCCTTTCAGACAACGAGAAATTCATGCATGAGGTCGAGAAGGAGATCCATGAGCTCTCCGCCGAGTACGGCGACGACAGAAGGACTGAGATAGACCTTAGGGAGATTGGCGGACTTGTAGACAAGGACTTCATCAAGAAGGAGGATGTCGTAGTCGTCATAACAAACAAAGGCTTCGTCAAGAGAGTCCCTGCCGACGAGTACAAGTCACAGGGAAGAGGCGGCAAGGGAGTCAAGGGAGCATCGCTCAGGGACGAGGACTTCGTAGAGCATATGTTCTCCGCTTTCTCTCATGACCACATCCTGTTCGTCACCAACTTTGGAAAGGCATACTGCCTTGAAGTGTGGGAGCTTCCGGAAGGACAGAAGGTTGGAAAGGGAACAAGTCTCAAGGCCATCCTTCCAAAGATGGATCCTGGTGAGAGCGTATCGGCGATCATCGACTTCAAGGACTTTGCAGACGACGAGTTCATTCTCATGGCGACAAGTCGCGGTGTAGTGAAGCAGGTGGCTCTCAACGACTTCATCAATGCCCGTAAGAACGGAATCAAGGCCATAATACTTGACGAAGGCGATTCCCTCATAAAGTGCGAGTTCGTACATCCTGGTGACGAAGCCATGATAGTGACGAAGAAGGGCAAGGGCCTTAGGTTCAGCGTTGACGATGTAAGGGTCATGGGACGTACTGCACATGGTGTGAGAGGTATCAAGCTTGCAGAAGACGATGAAGTCATTGGGCTTGTAAAGGTTGAGGAAGGCAAGAACGTAGTGCTTGTGACTGAGACCGGAAAAGGAAAGCAGGTTGACTTCGACCTCTTCAAATCCCATAGCAGAGGCACAATGGGGCAGCTTATCTATAAACTGCAAGAAGGAACATATCTTGTTTCGGCTCTTGGAGTTAACGATGAAAACGACCTTGTGTGCATAACAAAGAAAGGTCAGACCATAAGGACCCATGTGAACGGAATCTCGTCTCAGGGAAGAAGCGCAACCGGTGTAAGTGTCGTAAAGATGAAGACATCTGATGACTATATTGTTGCAATGACAGTGACGGACTATCAGGAAGAGGAAGTTGAATCTGAAAATTCAGACAATACAAACATTTCCGAAGTAGGAATGATTGTTGAAAGCAATGTAGATGATTCTTCAAATGAGTAAAAACAGGCCTTAAAGGCTAAATCATTCTGTTACTATTAATAGTAACTATAAGTAAAAACCGCATTCTAGCTATCTGGAATGCGGTTTTTCTTTGGTTTGGGATGATTTCAAAAAAAGACCAAGTAAATTCAAAAATGAAACTTCTAGGTGAAAGTGATTATCGTGGTGAGGTTTTATATGTGCTGATTTGTATGTGTTAATCTTGAAGATGGTTTCACGTGAAACATATTCATGTTTGTTTTTTGGTTTGTTTTTTTTACTGATGTTTTTGGATAATAAAAAACCAGGCCGTGTTTTGTTGGCCTGGTTGATGGTTTGTTTTTTTTGATGTTTCACGTGAAACATTGATTATTCTTCAAATGAAAGGTTCTCTACTTCAAGGTTTTCATCTACGTTGTATTTCAACATTCTTTCAACGCCGTTTTTGAGTGTCATTTGGGCCATCATGCAGCCGGCACATGCTCCTTGAAGTTTTACATAGACTTTGTTTCCTTCAAGTCTGACAAACTCTATGTCTCCACCATCGTTTTGGAGCGATGGTCTAATGTATTCCAGTGCTTCTTTTACTCTTTGTTCAAGATTTTCCATGGTATTTGGTCTCCTTGGCTGTAATTTAGTGCCAAATAGCAGTTATAGTCAAGAAAAGCGTGACTTTTGGAATGTTTTGTCTTATTATGTTTGGTATGTCGGCACATAAAATAATCTTTCTAAACCAAAAAGGTGGCGTAGGTAAGACTACGACCGCTGTGAATGTAGGATCCGCTTTGGCAAAGGAAGGATATAAAGTACTTCTTGTTGACCTTGATTCGCAGGGAAATCTCTCCAGTTCTGTGTCTGTAGACACTTCAAAGCCAGGAATCTATGAAATTTTGGCTGAAGAAGCGGATTTTTCTGCAATTCAAAGCACTCCTGTCAATAATCTCTACTGTCTAAGCGGTGGAATCAATATGGCGGGACTTGCAATTGAGCTTGTCGATGAGAATAGACGAGAGTTTTTCCTTAAGGACGCCTTGGCTCCAATTGCCAATGACTTTGATTTCATCTTTGCAGATTGTCCTCCTGCGTTGGATTTGGTGACTATGAACGCTCTTTGCTGGGCAGATAGCGTTATAATTCCAATGCAGTGCGAATATTTTGCTATGGAAGGCTTGAATTTGCTTCTTAGAACCATTTCTTCCATAAAAAAGCAGCTGAATCCTTCTCTTGAGGTTCTTGGAATCGTTTTTACGATGTATTCAAGTCGTTCTAACCTTAACAATGAGGTAGTCGATGATATAACGGCTTATTTCAAGGATCTAGTATTCGACACGAAGATTCCAAGGAACGTGCGTCTTAGCGAAGCTCCTTCCCATGGACTTCCTATAAACGCCTATGACAACAGTTGTTCTGGTTCAAAGGCATATAATGCTCTTGCAAAGGAGGTACTTGATCGTGTCAATTAAAAAACATGGCTTGGGAAGAGGCATAAACTCCCTTATTGATGAGTATTCTTCCTACGAAACGAAAAAACTTGAAGAAATTGGTTCAAAAGTCCAGGAAATCGATATCGATAGGATAAAACCCAATCCAAACCAGCCAAGAAAACAGTTCGACCCAAATGCCTTGATGGAACTTCGTGATTCCATTGCTGCACAGGGTGTGATTCAGCCAATTCTAGTAGAGGAAATTGCTGATAATTACTATATAATTGTTGCTGGTGAAAGAAGATATCGTGCTTCGAAGATGGCTGGGCTTAGGACCATTCCTGCAATTGTCCGTTCCTTCAGCGATCTCCAAAGAATGGAGATTTCCTTGATTGAAAACATCCAAAGGGAGAATCTGAACCCTGTCGAAGAGGCTCAAGCATTCTCTTATCTCCTTACACAGTCAGGAATTAGTCAAGATGAACTGGCGAAGAAGGTTGGAAAAGGCCGTTCAACGATAACGAATAGCATAAGACTTTTGAACCTCCCTCAGAAAATGCTTGATTCTCTTTCCAATGGGCAATTCTCGCCTGGACATGCTAGGGCGCTCCTTAGTGTGGAAAGCCCTGCTGACAGAGAGATTCTATACAACATGATCATGGATAAGAACCTTTCTGTGCGTCAGACGGAGGAGCAGGCTTCAAATCTCAACAGAGGAATCAGAGCCGTCTCTAAGGCAGTTCCTGAAAAGACTTCCAAAAGTGCTATGAAATCCCCTGAAATCCTGCAGCTTGAGGAGAAATTCCTTTCTGCTACAGGCTGTAGAGTGGAGATAAAAGGCAAATACAAGAACGGAATCATGAAGAAAGGAAAGATACTTATTCCTTTCTCTTCTGAGGAAGAGCTTGAGAGAATATTCCAAATCGTCGCCCCTGGCGAGGATTTATATGAATAATTCTTTATAATATAAGTAATTAGATATAATAAGGAGTTTTTTGCAATGAGTTACAAAGATAAAGATGGTTTGTATGCTGTGATTGATACGGAGAAGGGAAAGATCGTCGTTGAGCTTGAATACAAGAAGGTTCCAATGACAGTCGCAAACTTCGTTGGTCTTGTAGAAGGGGAGCTTAATTTCGAGAATCCCGGAGAGAATTTCTATGAAGGCCTGAATTTCCATAGGGTTGTGGACAATTTCATGATACAGGGAGGCTGCCCAAAGGGTGATGGTACTGGCGGTCCTGGGTATTCGTTCCCAGACGAGTTCGATATCTCCCTCAGACACGATGGTCCTGGGGTCATGAGTATGGCCAATGCAGGTCCTGGCACGAACGGCAGCCAGTTCTTCATCACACATGTGAAGACTCCTTGGCTCAACGACAAGCACTCTGTCTTTGGAAAGGTCGTGGAAGGTCAGGATGTCGTCAACTCCATAAAGCAAGGCGACAGAATAAACGACATCACCATCGAACGCATTGGTGACGATGCAAAGAACTTCAAGGTTACGAAGGAGATCTTCGCCAGGCTTGTGCAGGATGCTGCAAAGAAGGCTATGGAGCGCAGAAAGAACGAGATTGAGAAAATTGAAAAGGAGATTTCAAACCGTTGGCCAAACGCAAAGAAGACTCCTAGCGGTTTGCAGTATGTGGTTCTCAAAGAGGGTGATGGCAAGTCCCATCCAAAGTATGGTCAGGAAGTCACCGTCCACTATACAGGAACGCTTCTTGATGGAAGGATGTTCGATTCCTCCGTCCATAGGGGTGAGCCTGCGAAGTTTGCTGTAGGACAGGTTATAGAAGGTTGGAACGAGGCTCTTCAAACGATGAGCAAGGGTGAGAAGAGAACCCTTATAATCCCACCTGAGCTTGGTTATGGAGTTCATGGATATCCTGGAATCATTCCACCGAACTCATATCTTATCTTTGATGTGGAGCTGCTTGATTTCTAATTGGTCAGGATAGCTTACCGAGGAACTTTCAAAACTCCTTCATGCGTCCTGGCCATGCCCTGCACGGCTGGAACCACGCCTTCAGCGACTTCACAATACACAAAGTATTGCCTCAGCTGCTTCAGACGGCTTCCATCTCGGCAATCCATGTCCAATCCACACAAAGCATAGTTTTGAAAGTTCCTCTACCAACAATCTTTGTTGCGTTTTTAGAAAACCTGCACGAAAAAGGTTTTTTCCATGTTGTTTGGACGCCTTTTCTGTTGCGGGTTTTTGTTTTTGTCTATATCGTTTTCATGTAGCGTTTGCAAGGAATCAATGATTCTAGGCACAAAAAAGATAGTAAGGAGTTCTTACATGAAGGAAGGTGCAACTCAATTCGTTTGTTCCCAATGTGGCTATACCAGTTCCAAATGGCTTGGAAGGTGTCCTGATTGTAATTCATGGAATTCTTTTACTGAAGAGAAGATAGAGAAATCCAAAAAAGTTAGTAATGACTCCATACAAACAAATTCCGTACCTCTTTCACATGTCCCTTATGAAAGTGAGTTCCGTTTTGGAAGTGGAATAGAGGAACTGGACAGGGTCCTTGGAGGTGGAATAGTCCGTGCAAGCTCCGTTCTTGTCGGAGGCGAGCCCGGCATTGGAAAATCGACCCTCATGCTGCAGGTCGTGGCAGGATGCTCCGACAAGAGAAAGGTTCTTTATGTGTCCGGTGAAGAGAGCGCCAGCCAGGTCCGCCAAAGGGCTGAACGCCTTGGCCTTAATCTGGATAGGATAAACATACTGTGCGAGACCAAACTCGATAGGATCCTCCATGTCCTTGAGGATGAAAAGCCACAGATCGTCGTCCTTGATTCTCTACAGACCCTTTATTCTCAGGAGTTCACCTCCACACCTGGATCCGTGACGCAGATACGCACATGCTGCATGGAGATCACAGGGCTTTGCAAGCGCATAGGAACATCGGTATTCCTCATTGGACATGTTACCAAGGAGGGGACGCTTGCGGGGCCAAAGATCATAGAGCACATGGTGGATACGGTGCTGTATTTCGAACAGGCGTCAATGGGTGTGCGATTGATCAGGGCTGCCAAGAACAGGTTTGGCTCCGTGGACGAGATTGGTATCTTCAACATGACAGGCGAGGGGCTTGAAGGGGTGAAGGACCCTACCAGCTTCTTCATTTCAGAGCGCCAGGACGGAGAGCTGCCGCCGGGAATCGCCTATACCGCCATCACGGAGGGGTCCAGGACGTTCATAGTTGAAGTCCAAGCCCTCGTGGTGGATGCAAAAAGCGGCTACAGTCGCGTTTATTCGGATAAGATAGATAACTCAAGGGTGACGCGCATCGCCGCGATTCTGGAGCGTCATGGGGCCGTTAGGCTTGCAGATAAGGACATATACGTGAACATTGCAGGAGGTGTGAAGGTCAACGAGGTGTCTGTGGAGCTTGCGTTGGCCCTTGCGTTGTGGTCTGCCTGCAGCGGTCAGAGCCTGCCTCCAAAGATGGTATGTTTTGGAGAGCTCAGCCTTGCTGGGGAGGTCAGGCCTGTCAACTACGGCGACCGTAGGCTCAAGGCGGCATACGAAATGGGCTTTGACAAGGCCGTTGTGCCTTATTCGATGAACTTTGAAGAGAAGAGGGTTCTGCTCAAACGCTGCAAGAAGATAAAGGAAGCCTTTGTGTTCAAGAAATGATGGAATCTCATTCTGGATTGTTTGAATATTGTCGGATTGAGGTTGTAACTGTTTATCTGTAAAGTAAATGTCGTCAACCAAAGACCTTCAGCATTATTGGGAACAGAACGAACGTTCCAAGAATGCTGCCAAGGCTCGTGGCGAAGAACACCGTGAATGCGTGTAGCACTCTGTTCTTGAACCATCCCTTGAAGGTCGAGATGTCGTCTGCTATGTTCTCGAAGTCCTTGACCTTTGGCTTCCTGAGCTTGGATTCCGCTATTCCCGTGAAGATTCCAACTCCAACGGCTGGATTCAGAACCGCTATCGGTGCGCTTATGGCCGCCACCAGCCAGTTCAATGGATGTGCGTTGCACAGGATTGCAAACAGCATGGTTGTGAGGGCGTTTGTACAGGCCCATACGACGAAGTAGCGAAGGCCTTGGTCGAATCCTTGTGTGAAACCGGCTGCAATGACAATGGCTATGATTGCAATTGGAACGACCCAGCCAGCAATCTTTCCTGCCTTGGACGGCTTTGGAGCTTGTGAAATGTCGGAAAGGTCCTTTGAGAGCTCTCCTTTTTCAAGTTTCTCTATGGTCTTGATTATTCCGTTGGCGTGGCCCGCTCCAATGACCGCTACCTTCTTGTGTCCAGGGGCTTCCAAGATGTTGGTTGCAAGGTATCGGTCCCTTTCGTCTATGAGGGCTTCCTTTGCTCCAGGGAGTTCCTTTGCAAGTTCGTTCATCATTTCCTGAAGGGTGTCCGACTTCTTCAGCTCTTCAAGCTCCTCCGGTTTGAACTCCTCTTTGTCGAATGCGCTTGAAAGAAGTGTTGATATGAGCTTTGCCTTGTTCCATAGGTTGCTTTTGCCCCATGCCCTCTTGAGCGTAACCTGAATCTCCCTGTCGCAGAACGAATAGGGTATGCCCTTTTCCTTGGCTATCTCGCTTGCACCTATTATCTCTTCACCGGGGGCAGATCCTGTCTGGGTTCCCATCTTCTTCTGGAAGGAAGCCAATGCTGTGTTGGCAAGTACGAGGAAGGCCTTTCCTTCCTTGAAAACCTTCCCAAGATCCATGTTGGAGTAGCTGTTCTCCTTCGTCTTGCTCTCGTAGCGGCCTTTGTCCAGCTCCAGACATACCCTGTCCGGACTCTCTTCCTCTATGACCTGCTTCACTTCGTCCACACTGTTCTGTGAAACGTGGGCGGTTCCAACGAGGATTATCTCATCCCCATTGTCCAGATATATCTTGCTAATGGTGTCGCTTACTCTATCAACCTTCATGAAGGACAATATACAACAAAAGCCGTGTTTTGGATATAATTCGCACCAAAAGGAAGTTATGCAGCAGCGCGTATGCAATGGCATCGTCTATTTCCTCAATAGGAGAAAGGGTCTTAGGAACCTGAGGCTTCACATCGACAGCAAGGGTCGTGTGATGGTAAGCGCTCCTTACTATGTCCCTTTCTCCAAGACCGATGACTTTGTAGCGTCGAATTCCCAGTGGATAATCCAGCACATGGGAATCGTCCCTGTCCGCAGGTACGAAACAGGAGAATCCATTCCTTTTCTTGGTGGAGAAATAGCACTTGAAGTGGTTGATGTCCCTCTGTCAAGAGGAACAAGAAAGATGTCCCAATATGCTATTAACAATGAAAAAATCACAGTGTATGCAAAGAACAAGGATATCGGTCTTGTGAAGAAGGAAATCAAGAAGCTGTACGTTGACACTGTTTCCAAGGTTCTTGCAAGTAGGGTAGAATACTGGGCTGACGAGGTTGGTGTGGGAGTTCCAAGCTATGGCGTGAACAATGCAAAGTCCAAGTGGGGTGTGTGCTACCCAACCCAAAATAGGCTTTATCTAAGCTATATGTGTGCGGTGCTGCCCTATGAGCTCATTGATATGACGGTGCTGCATGAGGTGTGCCATTTGAAGGTCCATGGGCATGGAAGGCCTTTCTGGAATCTGATGGAAGAACACATGTCGGATTTGGGCGAAAGAAAAGCCCGTCTCAAAGAATTTTCCAAGGCGGGCGTGAATCTGAATTTGGTGTGAATTGAGTGGTGGCTTCGTTCAAGCGATGTGCAATCTCTATTCGATTATCGACAGCAGATGCTTGAGGAAGTCGTATGTCCGCTTGACGGAGCTTATGGAGAAGTGTTCGTTGGTGGAGTGGACATCGAAGAGGTCCGGTCCAAGCGATACGCTATCCATGCCAGGTACTATGCTGTTTATCACTCCACACTCAAGGCCGGCATGTATTGCCGTCACGACTGCCTTCTTGCCAGTGTTGTCCTCGTATGCCTTTGCACAGAACTTTGCGAGTTTGGAGTCTGGATCAGGTGTCCAGGATGGGTATCCATCTCCAATCCTGCAAGGGATTCCAAAGGCCGTTATGATTGTGTATATCCTGTTTACAAGGAAGTACTTTGCAGAGTCTATGTTGCTTCTGACACTCACTTCTATGTGGAGCTTGCCGTCTATGACGCGGGCTATGGCGAGGTTGTCCGATGTCTCAACCACTCCCGGAAGTGCTTTGCTCATTGCAAATACACCATGAGGGGTTGCGAACAATGCCTTTGCAATGGTGAGTGAATCCTGAGCTGAAAGGGAAGTGCATTTCTTGGAACACGAAGTGCAGTCGTCGCATACGCATTCTACCTTGAGACCAGGTTCCTCGAATCTGTTCTCTTCCTTCAGGATCTGTGCTGTATCAAATACAATCTTTGTTGCTTTGTCGCAGTATTCTCCATCCATCTGGATTACACACTTGCATGTGGAAGGTATTACGTTCCTTCTTGTTCCACCATCCAGTTTCCTTATCCTGAAGCTGATTCCCGCTTCATCCAACGCCATGAGAATCCTTGCCATTGCTGTTATGGCATTGAGTCTTTGGTGATGGATTTCTCCACCGCTATGGCCTCCTTTTAGACCTTCTATGTTGATTTTGAGGGCTTTGGTTCCTTCTGGAGCATCGTTCAGTTTGAACTCTTTGTCTGCGACAAGGTCTATTCCGCCTGCACACCCAATGTAGATGACACCTTCCTCTTCGCTGTCTAGGTTTATGAGCCTGCGACTTTGGACCAAAGAGCCGTCAAGATTGAAGGCTCCGTCCATGCCGGTCTCCTCTGAGAATGTGAAGATCGCTTCAAGAGGTCCGTGTTTGCAGTCGGAATCTGTGAATGCGGCCATTGCCATAGCAACGCCAATGCCGTTGTCGCCACCAAGGCTCGTGCCTTTTGCCCTTAGAAAGTCGCCGTCAACATACGTCTCTATTGGATCCTTTGTGAAGTCGTGGTTGCAGCCTGGAACCTTGACGCACACCATGTCCATGTGTCCCTGCAGAGCTACGGAAGGCTTGCCTTCAAAGCCCTTTGTAGCTGGAATCCTTGTTATTATGTTGCCTGCTTTGTCCCTTTTGGCTTCAATTCCGTTCTTTGATGCCCAGTCAAGCAGATACTGCCTCATTCCTTCTTCATTGCCGGACTCGCGTGGAATCCTGCAGATTTCATCGAAATATCCAAAAAGATCCATAACAAATCTCCTTTATGCTCTTCGTTCTCCGTTGACGAAAACAGCAACGGCGTTGAAGTCGTCGTCGAACACCGCAATGTTGCCCAAATGTCCCTTCTTGATGGACCCAATGTCCTTGAATCCATATATCCTTGCAGGGTTGCATGTAGCCATTGCAATGGCCTTCTCAACCGGAACTCCCCAGAAGACTGCATTCCTTACCCCTTTGTTCAATGTAAGGGCGGACCCGCAGAGAAGTTCAGGGTTTGAGGCATCTACGAACGCTCCTCTATCACCTAGAACAACCTTTGTTCCATTTGCTGTAAAAGTACCTTTTCCAAGTGCGGTTGGAGTTAGGCTGTCCGTTATGAGCACCACGTTTCCATTCGGTTTCTTGTCCATCGTGAACTTCACAAGGTCCTTGTGTACATGGACTCCATCTGCAATGATCTCGCAGTTCATCCTATCATCCATCAGAGCTGCTCCTGCTACACCTGGCTGTTTGTGGTTCAAGGGGCTCATTGCATTGAACATGTGGGTTGCATGGTGTATCCCCATCTCTATTCCGCACAAAGCTTCATCATAGGTGGCGTTCGTATGTCCTGCAAGTAGAACAACGCCTTTTTTTGCAGCCATTGAGGCAACTTCTTCAATGCCTTCAAGCTCTGGGGCTATCGTCATGCATACAAGGTGTCCTCTCGAAGCGGCGCAGAGCTCTTCGAAGACCTTTGCGTTTGGAAGCGTAAGCGACTCCGGGTCCTGCGCTCCTGCCTTCTTTGGGCTGAGGAAAGGTCCCTCCATGTTCACGCCAAGGATTACAGCACCGTCTTCATGGCCCATTGCCTCGACTATGCATTCGGCTTCCTCTGCCATTTTCGAAGGCTTTCCTGCATATAGGGAGGGCAGAAAGCCCGTCACTCCAAAACCTATGAGCTTTTTGGACATTCCAAGGATGGATGAAGGCTCAGCGGCATCGGTCCCAAAGCCACCTATTCCGTGTATGTGGGTGTCTACAAGGCCTGGTGAGACGATGCGTTCCTGTGCATCGTAGTGCATCTCTGCGTGGTGCTTTGCGGTGTCCATGTCCTGCATGTCGAACACGTCCGAGATGCGGCCCCCTCCATCCACGAGGATTCCGCAGTCGTCGCGAACGGCTCCGTCCGATACCACTTTGGCGTTTGTAATCAGCAAAAGGTTTTCCATGGTTGCCTTCCTTTCCAATTCCGACCCCTCCCTCATAGTATACATGCGCAGGCGACTTCAAGCAAAGGGGCAAATGGGGTACAATCGAGTCATGCGCGACCAAAAATCTTCAAACTATATAGCTTCGAAGGACTTCATCCCAATGTCTCGTGAGGACATGAAAATGCGTGGATGGGACGAACTCGACATCCTATTCGTATCGGCGGACGCCTATGTGGACCACCCCTCGTTCGCAACCGCCCTTCTGTGTCGTCTTCTTGAGGCCAACGGATACAGGGTTGGAATCGTCGCGCAGCCCAACTGGCGCAATCCTGAAAGCCTCAAGGTCATGGGCCGCCCTAGACTGTGCTGCATGATAAGCGGCGGAAACATAGACTCCATGGTCTCGCACTACACGAGCACCAAGAAGAAACGCAGCGAAGACATGTACTCGCCGGGAGGAAAGGCCGGCTTCAGACCTGACAGGCCAACCATTGTATACTCCAACCTCGCACGGCAGGCCTTCAAGGACCTTCCAATCGTAATCGGCGGACTTGAGGCCTCTCTAAGACGGCTTTCCCACTACGACTACTGGCAGGACCTGGTCCGCAAACCAATCCTATTCGACTCCAAGGCCGATATCCTTGTGTATGGCATGGGGGAGCTTCAGATCCTAGGGATTGCAAGGCGGCTCTCGCAAGGCTGTGAAGTGGATTCGTTACGGGATATACCTGGAACATGTTATTTGATCTCTTCTAGTCAGTTCGAATCCATGAAAGAGAATGGCTCGCTTCCGTTCGAGCCTGTGATGCTGCCGTCGTTCGAAGAGGTCTCATTGAGAGACAAAGCCTCGAACAAGCCTGATCCAGAAGGACAGTTGGCATACGCAAAGGCATTCCAACTCAAGATGATGAATGAGAACCCTATGTTAAAACGATGTCTCGTACAGGAGTGCAACGGACGTTTTGTCGTGCAGAACCCTCCAGCTAGGCCATTGACGACCAAAGAGTTCGATTCTCTGTACGAACTGCCGTTCAAGCGTGTATGCCATCCTTCATACGATGCCTTTGGAGGAATCCCTGCATTGAAGGAGGTTCAGTTCTCAATAACATCCAACCGAGGATGCTATGGGGCCTGCTCATTCTGTGCCATAACGGCGCATCAGGGGAGGATCATTCAGGTTAGAAGCAAGGAGTCTCTTGTAAGAGAGGCCTTGGCTCTGACGAAACACAAGGATTTCAAAGGCTACATAAACGATCTTGGAGGACCTACGGCCAACTTCCAGTGTACAGCCTGCGAAAAGCAGCAGTCTGTAGGACCTTGTGCAGGTCGTCAGTGCATGTATCCAACGCCATGCAGAAATGTAAGGGATTCCCATTTGGAATACTTGGACAAGCTTGAAGCGGTCTCCAGAGTCCCTGGGGTGAAGAAGGTCTTCATCCGCAGCGGCATACGCTTTGACTATCTCATGCTGTGCACTTCTCCAAAAGTTCGTGCCAAGTTCATGGAGAGCCTTGTACGAAACCATGTAAGCGGTCAGCTCAAGGTGGCTCCAGAACATATCTCCAAACAAGTTCTCTCCTGCATGGGAAAGAGCCCAGTAGAGGTCTACGACGCCTTCAGGGATGAGTTCTTCGAGGAGAATAGACGACAGGGCAAAAAGCAGTTCATAATCCCTTATTTCATAGCAGCCCACCCAGGTTCCACCATGCAGAGTGCCATAGAGTTGGCGTTGTACTTGAAGAAACAGGGCTTCGTCCCTGACCAAGTGCAGGAGTTCTACCCAACGCCATCGACAGTCTCCACCTGTATGTACTACACAGGCTTGGACCCCCGCCCAGGCGAGGATTTCAAGCCTGTCTATGTACCAAAGGGACGCGATGCAAACCTCCAGCGCGCACTGCTTCAATTCAACCGCCGTGAGAACCGATCCTTGGTCTTGGAGGCCCTCTCCAAAGCCGGCAGACCGGAGCTTGCAAAGGTGCTGTTGAAGTAGGAGTTTGACAGACTTGTTTTTCTTTGCTATATTAAGTACAGAAACTTGTACTTAATGGAGTTGAAAATGACAGCTGTCAACTATTCTACACTTAGAGCCGATATGAAGACGTATATGGATGCAGCCTCTGATGACTACGAAACCGTCGTTGTAACAAGAAAGGGGGAGGGTAGGAACGTTGTGATAATCAGCGAGGATACATTCAACAACCTCATTGAAAATGCCTATATCAGGGCGGATTCAGCCAACTATTCATGGCTGATTGAGTCCAAGAAACAATTGGAAAATGGAAACGTCCATGAGGTGAAAGATCTCTGATGCGTAAGTGTTTCACTGAGAATGGTTGGCAGGACTACCTGTTTTGGCAGGTTGAAGACAAACGGACGCTGAAGAAGATAAACGACCTTTTGAAGGACATTGAGCGAAACGGCAATGTAGGACTTGGTAAGCCAGAACCTCTTTCTGGAGACCTTTCCGGTTTTTGGTCCAGAAGAATCAACGACAAGGATAGATTGGTCTACAGAATTGAAGGTAATGAAATCCAAGTGCTTGCTTGCAGGTATCACTATAGTGATAGATAATTTGTGAGGTAGCACTTCATTTTGAAAAATCGGTTTTTAGCCAATGAAAAGTCGTTTTTCCATTGGACTTTCCCTTACAGTTTTCTTACAATTTATTTGACGGCAGAACGAAAACGTGATATAAGGTATATTAACCCAATTTCGACTTATGATATTGGGGTTTTTTTATGATAGGAGCATCCAATTGAACCGCGAAGCTATACCATCAATTCATTTTTACGATCAGGATTTCGTTGACCTCTATGACAGATCTTGGGTTTGGATTGATGAGTTCTGGAAGAAGGGAACGGATGAGAACGGCTTTACCGGCAACTACGTCTCGTACAACGACCAAGAGACGATAGGCCAGTTCGACTGCTGCCTTTCATCTCTCTTCCTCAACTACAGCAATCAGGTCTACTCGCCGTTCGACATGTTGGATTTCTTCTACTCAAAGCAGGAGGAGAACGGAGCCATAAGGGCGCAGTACAGCGTTGCAGATGGCTCTCCAGTGTTTACTGAAGACAATCCTGAAGGAGTCGTCGTTCCACTCTTTGCATACATCGAGTTCATGTTCTACCACAAGATTGGAAACAAGAAGAGGCTCAAGGACATAGTTCAGTTCCTTGAAAACTACTTCAATTGGCTCAAGGCCACCTTCCAGAAGGAGAACGGACTCTTCAGCGTTCCTATTAGCGCATGCCTTACAGGCAACGTTCCAAGAGAGAACACGGTCTATCCTGTGGATTTCAACACTCTCATGGCGTTGAACGCCCTCTATATGTCCAATATTGGCGATATCCTGAACGACAAGGAGCTCAGCTTCAGGTACAAGAGGCTCTACTTCTCGCTCAAGACCAGGATAAACAACCTTATGTGGGACCCCGAGACGAACTTCTACTATGACTTGGATGCTCAGGAGCAGCGCATACCTCTCAAGATGATCGGTGCCTACTGGACTCTCCTTGCTGAGATTCCAAACGACGAGAAGGCTGCATCCATGATAGAGCTCCTCAAGGATCCCGATTACTTTGGCACGGACAATCCGTTCCCAAGCGTGAGCGTTGATTCCCCTTGCTACAAGGAGAACGTACAGGGCTACTGCGGGGCTGTCGTGCCATCCAACGTCTACTGTGTGGTCAAGGGTCTTGAAAAGTATGGTGAACATGTCTTTGCAAGGGAATGCGCCATAAGGCATGTCTATTTCATGCTCGATACCCTCCATCCAGAGGAAGGCAAGACCGGTGATGTCTGGGAGGCATATCTTCCAACGAAGGAGGGGACGCCTGCAGCAGATGGGGATTTCCCAAGAAGGAAGTTCCTTCCTCAGGTGTGCCTTGTGACGATAACCCTCATGATCGAGGACATAATCGGCCTTGACGTCTCGCTTCCAAGGAAGACCGTCTACTGGATGGTTCCAAACCTTGAGGTGATGGGAATAGAGAAGCTCTCCCTCAAGAGAAACCTCATCACGATTCTAAGCAACAAGAACGCAAGAGGTTGGGAGATAAGGCTTGAAAGCGAAAAGCTCTATTACTTCACGATAGAGATCATCGATGAAAAAAAGAAGAAGACACTGCCAATTCCTAGCGGCAAGTGCTCCATGCTTATAGACAAACTCTGATGGGATGGCTTGGTAAGATAATAGGTGGAACCTTGGGGTTCTTTCTTGGTGGACCGCTTGGCCTCATAGCCGGTGCGGTCTTTGGCCACATGATAGACAAAAGCTCCGAGCTTGAGGAGTCAAACGATTCCCAAGACTATCAGAGGTCTCAAAACGATGGCCCAAACTACTCACAAAACGATTATTCCAGACGGTTCTTCTTCAATACAGGCTATGGAAGGTCCCAAATGGTGTTCTTCGTTGGAGCCTTCTCCATGCTTGCAAAGCTTGCATCGGCCGATGGCACCGTAAGCGAAAACGCCAAACGCAAGGTTAGCGAGTTCATGGTCAACGACCTGCACCTTACAGGACAGAGCTACTACAATGCCGTGAACATATTCAACAACGCTTTGGAGCAGAATGTAACCTTCGAGAGCCTTGCCGACCAGTTCTACAGCAACTTCAGGAACTCTCCGTCCATCCTGCAGCTCATGATAGATATCTTCTACAGGGTCGCGAACGCAGACGGAGTCGTTTCCAAGAACGAGGAAAGGCTCATCGAGTACGCAGCACGCAGGTTCCAGATCCCTCAGTCCGTCCTTGACAGCATCAAACGCCGCTACGGGGTCGCAAGCACTCCTTCGAAGGCCTACGCAGTCCTTGGTCTTACAGAGAACGCAACCGAGGCCGAAATCAAGAAGGCCTACAGAAAGCTCATCCTCGAATTCCATCCCGATACCGTTGCGGCCAAGGGCATGGCGGACGAATTCAAGGAATACGCAACAAAGAAGTTCCGTGAAATCCAGGAAGCCTACGAGCTCATCTGCAAGGAACGTGGGATAAAGTGAACTTTTGATTGTTTGAACTTGATGATGCTTCTTATTCTTCAACGTGAAGAGCCCGAAATGACATGAAAGCATCGGAAAGGCGCCTTTCCAGGCAAAACCATGCACACAAACAGCGGAAACAAGGTCTTTTGTGTCATCATGCGCCGCCATTGTACATCTGGACGCTCCAACCACTCTGAAACGGTCTGATTCCATGGATGCGGCACGCTCAGGTGCGGTCAGGCACTATCAGGTACACTCAGGTACGCTCTAAAACGCTCTGCTTCAATCTTGGGTCAACCGTCTTCAAGTGCCATGACCGCCTCAAGAGACACGGACACTCTCGATTGTTTCAACGGTCTTCAACAGCTACAAGGCTGGATGCTCTCCTTCGATTCTCGCCTCCCAATTCCTCAGCTTTCCGTGAAGAGCCAAAAACTTGTAGTTTTTCTTGATGAATGAAGAAATTACTGTTAGTATTGACTTGTCAGGTTAAGGACTTTAAATTCAACCCAATTCGTCGGACTGGAGACCTAAAACCCAGCTCAATTGATTGAGGCTTCGTTTGAAGCCTCTTTCATTTTATATGAGTTTCTACAACTTCACCCTTCCTCTGAACGAGCGAGTGAGGGTGGTTCTGTCTGCATATTCAAGGTCCCCACCTATTGGGAGTCCTGATGCAAGGCGAGTGAGGTTGAGTTCAGGATGGTTCTTGAGGATGTGGCGTATGTACAAAGCCGTTGTGTCGCCTTCCTCCGTTGGGTTCGTTGCAATGATTATTTCTGAGAACGAACCGGTCTCTATGCGTTCCATGAGCTTTCCAAAGCTCAGGTCTTCAGGTCCAACACCGTTGAGCGGGTTTATGGCTCCTCCAAGGACATGGAAAAGGCCGTTGTAGGCCCCGGAAGCCTGTATTGTCATAACATCCTGGGGTTGCTCCACGATGCACAGCATGGATCTGTCCCTTGTCGTGTCCGTGCATACGGGGCATGGGTCGGTCTCTGTGAACGAGCCGCATATTGAGCAGGGATGTACTTTTTCCTGTATTGTTGCGATGTCCTCAGCCAGCAGTCTATTGTAGTCCTTTGGCGTCTTTATGAGGGAGAACGCTATGCGTGATGCACTTTTTGGGCCTACCCCTGGAAGACGGGAGAGGAGTTTCGTAAGGTTCTCAAGGGCTGTCATATTCCATACTGCGAGAGGGCCTGTCCCGCCTCCTGTGAAATCCTGTCCTTCACGTTCTTGAGCGCTGTGTTTACAGCCGATGCTACAAGGACCTCAAGCATTGCCTTGTTCTGTTCTGTTACAAGCGATGGATCTATCTTCAGGCTCTCTAACTCCATGTTTCCGTTTGCAACGGCCTCTATCATGTTGCCGTATGCGTAGCCGCTGCACTTTATGGTGGCTACCTTGGCCTTCATCTCCTCGGCCTGGCTTTTTATCTTGTCCATGTTCTTGAAAAGCTCGAATGGGTTCATATCTTCTCCTCTCTGCCATCGAAGGCAAGAATCAAATCGTTTATAAGGTTCTTCCGTTCCTCTTCCAAAGCCGTCATCGTCTTCACTGGTGCTGGAGCTGCACTTTGGACGGGTGCAGCTGTCTGTGGTGCTGGCTCTGGTTTTGCTGTCTCAGGCACAACCTTTGCAGGAGTCTCAGAAGGCGCGGTCTCTTTCGAAGGTACCTGGACAGCAGGTTCCATCGGAGACTGTGCTTCGTTTCTTTCTGACAGCGCCAGCACTACGTTCGTCTGTGTTCCAAGTCTTGCGGATATATCATCCTTTACCTTTTGAAGGCTTCTTAGCGCAAGCTGATAGAACAATTTGTTTGCAAAGCAAAGAACCAGGCCATCGTTTTCGCTTTTTACATCCACGACGCCCTGTGGGAGGACTCCGTTGAGACTTTCCTTCGTTGGCTGCGCCTTTTGTATGCTCTGCACTTCGACAGGTGTTTCTACCGCCCTTTCAACCTCTTGTGCAACCGCTGGTTGCGGCTCTTCTGCGACAGGCTTGGTAGAAGAGGCCTCAGAGATTTTGGTCTCAACGACATCGGTCTTTGAGGAAATGGATGTAGAAGGTGGAGCGACCTGTGGCTCTATTGTTTTCTGGTCGGCAAGGGCTGGGTTGAGCGGCGTTATGGTGCCGGTGACGAGGTCGTTCTTGAGTCGTGCCAACTGTTCCAAAACACTTGCATTGGACGCCACGTATCTTAGTCGTGACAGTTTGGAGACCGCAAGTTCCAGTTCAAAGCGCGGGTTGAGGGAATAGCGTATGTCTCGGTAGAGGTTTAAGAAGAGGTCTAGGCCTGCTTCCAATTGCTCTTCGTTGAAGGCGGCACGTATCTCGGGAGGGAAGGATTCCATGCGTTCTCCAAGGACGTTTTCGCTTTTTACGCCTTCCTTGATGAGAAGAAGGGTTCTGAAGTAGTCCGTGAAGTCCTTGATGACCTGTTCCGTGCTGACACCTTTTGCCAATAGGTCGTTGACTTTGTCCATTGCAGCGCTTTGCCTGCGTGCAAGGATGTCCGTCATGATCTGGCCTATGCGTTCCATGCCCACGACGCCAAGCTTCTCACGTATCTTGTCCAAGGTTATCTCTCCGTTGGAGAACGATACGACTTGGTCGAAGAGAGTGTAGGCGTCCCTCATTGAGCCAGTGGCTTCCTTTGCAATCCAGAAAAGGGCGTCCTTGTCCGCCTTTATGCCCATTTCCTGGGCTGCATCGCCAAGGAGCTTCTCTATGGTTTCAAGTGGAATCAGTTGGAAGTTGAACTGCTGACAGCGGCTTCTTATGGTGGCGGGGACCTTTTGGGTTTCTGTCGTTGCGAATATGAAGACGACGTACTCAGGTGGTTCCTCAATGGTCTTGAGAAGTGCATTGAAGGCGCTTTGGGACAGCATGTGGACTTCGTCTATTATATAGATCTTGTAGCGGGACGACGTTGGGGGAAAGAGTACTTCCTCCTTTATGGCTCTCACGTCGTTTACACCTGTGTTGCTGGCTCCGTCTATCTCTATTACGTCAAGGCTGCTTCCCTTTGCGATTCCCCTGCAGTTGTCGCATTCGCCGCACGGTGTGGCCGTAGGGCCATGGACGCAGTTGAGGGCCTTTGCAAGAAGTCGTGCGCTTGTCGTCTTTCCAACGCCTCTGGGGCCGCTGAAAAGGTATGCATGGGCGATGCGTCCCTGCTCTATGGCATTTTTGAGGGTCGATACCACGAACTCCTGCCCTGCAAGGCTTTCGAACTGCTGAGGTCTTCTTCTTGTTGCTGTTACTTCGTATGCCATGGCTCAATGATAGCAAAAGTTGCTCCAAAAAACTACTTGAACGCTAGGTGAAATGAAGTATAATCATCCTTAGCTTATTATTCTCAAAAGGGGTGGTTTTTCGCCGCCTCCTTTGGAGTAAAGGGGGAACAAATGAAAAAACTTACAGTTGTTCTGCTCGTTCTTGCTGTCATCTGCACAAGCGCATTCGCTCAGGCTGCAGCTGAAGCCACAACAGGAACCACAGTGGAAGGTTACGATGCAGCTCTCGTTGCAGCAGCTCAGGCTGAGGGTGAGCTTGTCGTCTACGGCTCTTGCGAGGAAGAGTACCTTGCAGCGGCTTGCGAGCATTTCCAGGAACTCTTTGGAATCAAGACGACCTATCAGCGCCTTTCGACAGGTGAGGTTCAGGCCAAGATCGAGGAAGAGAACGGCAATCCATCCGCAGACGTTTGGTTCGGCGGCACGACAGACCCATACAACGTCGTAGCAGCTGAAGGTCTCCTTGAGAGATACGATGCAGTCAATGCAAAGCACATTGCAAAGCCTGTCTACAAGCATGCTGACAACCTTTGGTACGGAATCTACACAGGTCTTCTTGGATTCATGTACAACAAGGACGAACTTGCAAGAATGGGCCTTGAGGCTCCACAGGACTTCCCAGATCTCCTCAAGCCTGAATACAAGGGTCTTGTATGGCTTTCCAACTACAACACAGCTGGAACTGCAAAGCTTGTCATCAACACAGTCATCCAGAAGTACGGCCACGATGCCGGCATCCAGTACCTCGTCGATCTTGACAAGAACATCGAGGTCTACACGAAGTCCGGTTCCGGTCCTTCAAAGAACGTTGGAACAGGCGAGTGTGTCATTGGTATTGGCTTCCTCCACGATGGAATCTACCAGATCGTTGACAACGGCTACGACAACATTGGTCTCGTGATCCCTTCAAGCGGCACGACATGCGAGATTGGTGCAACTGCAATCTTCAAGGGTGCAAAGCATCAGAACGCTGCAAAGCTCTGGATCGAGTACGCTCTCAGCCCAGACTGCGTGAACCTTGCCAAGGAGAACGGATCCTACCAGTTCCTCGTTCTCGACAACGCCGAGCAGCCAGAGGTTGCATATGAGTTTGGTCTTGATCCAAACAACGTCATCGACTATGACTTCGATGATGCAACGGCAAACATCAAGACATACATCCAGGAAGTCATGGATGCCCTTGCAAACGCTGGTGCAGCAACAGGCGACACAACAAGGTTCCAGGTCAAGTAACAGAACTTTTTGTGGACATAAGTGTTTGTCATGATGAGGATGGTGGCAGGTGCTGCCATCCTCATTTCTTTTGGAAGGGTCTTCTTGTGTCGGTGCATATCGTGTTCGATTTACATGTCGTGGTAGATTCGCATCCCTTGAAGATTCCTTCGTGATACAAAGGAGGGTTTATGGCTAGAGGACAGGGCGCTTCCCTTGACAAGAAAAAGCTCTTGGCGGACCCCATACTGGTTACAACCATAGTATTGCTCATAACTTTTCTGACCCTTTTCATCCTGTATCCGCTTGCAATTCTGCTTGTGGACAGCTTCGTAGGTGATGGAGGCTTCTCATTCTCCGTCTTCAAAAGGGTCTTCAAGATGCCTAAGTTCACTACTGCAATAACCAACACCCTTAAGGTTGGTTTTGTCGTAGGCATCATTGCAACCGCAGTAGGACTTCTCTTTGCATACGTAGAGGTATACGTGAGGATAGGCAAGTTTGCAGGAGGCCTTTTCAAGGTCGTCTCCATGCTGCCTGTGGTCTCTCCTCCGTTCGTGCTTTCCCTTTCCATGATAATGCTCTTTGGAAAGGCTGGAATCATAACGAGATACATCTTCAATATATACGACAACAGCGTCTACGGTTTCTGGGGGATTGCAATAGTCCAGTCCCTTACGTTCTTCCCTGTCTGCTACATGATGTTCAGGGGTCTTCTCAAGAACATAGATCCGTCATTGGAGGAAGCCGCCCGCGACATGGGGGCAAGCCGCATGAAGGTCTTTACGAGCGTTACGCTTCCGCTGCTCCTTCCCGGCATTGGAAACGCATTCCTCGTCACATTCATTGAGTCCATTGCAGACTTTGCGAACCCAATGATAATTGGAGGAAGCTACGATACGTTGGCTACGACGATCTACCTTCAGATAACCGGTGCATACGACAAGGCCGGAGCCGCAGCAATGGCTGTCGTACTCCTGTGCATAACGCTTGCGATGTTCATCGTCCAAAAATATGTCCTTGAAGCCAAGTCCACGGCAACCCTTACGGGAAAGGCCTCCAGAGGAAGGATGCTCATTGAGGACAAGAGCGTAAGGATTCCACTTACCGTCCTGTGCTCCCTTGGTGCAATGTTCGTCATCCTCATGTACATATGCGTTCCAATAGGAGCCTTGTTCCCAACATGGGGCTACAAGTTCTTCCCGCTCACGCTCAAATGGTTCAAGCTTGTCTTCACCCGCTACAAGGGCTTCAAGGCATTCGGCGACTCGTTTAGGCTTTCATTGATTGCAGCTCCTATCACGGCCTTGCTCTCAATGATAATCTCGTACCTCGTCGTCAAGCGAAAATTCAAGGCCAAAGGCTTCATAGAGGCCGTCTCCATGCTTGCCATGGCGGTTCCTGGAACCGTACTTGGCGTTGGATACATACGCGGTTTCAGCGGAGGTCTTTTCCATACCGGAATACTCCAAGGACTCTACGGAACAGGTCTCATCCTTGTAATAGTATTCGTTATAAGATCTCTTCCTACCGGTACGCGCAGCGGAATTGCGGCTTTGCGCCAGATAGACAAATCCATAGAGGAATCGGCCTATGACATGGGTGCGGACAGCTTCAAGGTGTTCACTTCAGTTACGCTGCCTCTCATAAAGGATTCGTTCCTAAGTGGACTTGTGACTGCGTTCGTAAGGAGCATCACGGCAATATCGGCTATAATCCTATTGGTCACGCCACAGTACCTGCTCATCACTGTGCAGATAAACGAGTTCGCGGAGAAGGGTTCCTACGGGCTTGCCTGTGCGTTCGCAACTATCCTCATCATCATAACCTACGGTGCCGTCCTTTTGATGAACCTCTTCATCAAGCACTTTGGTACAAGCAAGAAAATCACGGAGGTTGAATAACCATGGAAAACACGATTGACAAAACAGCTGCAAAAGCGACGGAAAAAAACGGTGGAAAGACCAAGAAAGGCGTTCGCCTTGAACATATCTCCAAAATCTACAAGGATCCCAAGACCGGCAAGGACTTCTATGCCGTAAAGGACACCTCCCTTGAGATTGAGCCGGGTTCGTTCGTTACCCTGCTTGGTCCTTCCGGGTGTGGAAAGACCACGACACTTAGGATGATAGCTGGCTTCGAAAGTCCTGACGAGGGCGAAATCTACCTTGGTGACGAGGCCATCAACGCACTTACACCAAACAAGCGCGATACCGCCATGGTATTCCAAAGCTATGCCCTTCTTCCTCACTACAACATCTTCGACAACGTGGCATACGGCCTCAAGCTCAGGAAGATGCCAAAGGACGTCATCCGCGAGAAGGTCATGAAGATCCTTGACCTGGTTGAACTCACCGGCATGGAAGCCCGTATGACCAACCAGCTTTCCGGTGGACAGCAGCAGCGTGTCGCCTTGGCCCGTGCCCTTGTCATTGAGCCAAGCGTCCTTCTCTTCGACGAGCCTCTTTCCAACCTTGATGCAAAGCTCCGCGTCCAGATGCGCACGGAGATTCGCCGCATCCAGCAGGAGGTGGGCATCACGGCCATCTACGTCACCCACGACCAGAGCGAAGCTATGGCCATCTCCGACAAGATCATCATCATGGACAAAGGCGTCGTCGCCCAGATGGGAACCCCACACGAAATCTACTACCACCCAGTCAACGAGTTCGTAGCCGATTTCATTGGCGAAGCCAACTTCCTTCACGGCCCGATGTTGGGCGAGGACTCCGGCTACGCCGTCCTTGATATCGAAGGAAACAGGACGCGTGTCGAACTGAGCCCAAAGATGAAGGTTGGCGAGAACTACACCGTCGTTCTCCGACCAGAGGCCGCAAGCCTTGCAGACGAGGGGGGTCTCCCATGCAAGGTCGTCCTCTCCTGCTTCATGGGTTCCTATCAGAACTACCACGTCAAGGTTGGAGACACCCTCGTCAAGCTTGAGGAGCACAATCCAAAGAACAAGAAGATATACAACGTGGGCGATACCTGCCACCTGGTGTTCGACGCCGCCTCCGTTCACGTCCTCTAACTTCTTGGTCTTTTGGTCATCTGCTGCATCGGTTCGCTCGGGTCGTACAGCGAGTACTGCCCCTTGCTCCCATCTTTGTAGCTGAGCCAAAATACCTGCGAAGCGAGCTTCTTGGTCTTTGCGTGGTCTGCGTTGTCGCTGCAGTGTATGCCGTGCAGATAGCACTGTCATACACTTTGCTTCTAGCATCCCATCGCAAATCCCGGCGAAGTTTTCTTGGACTTTGCGCGCATTATTTGAATTTCAACGGCTTCCTTCCTTTGTGAGGAGGCCGTTTTTGTTTCTTGAAAGGCTGTTGGGGCTTTTGGGGCGCTTGGGACTTACTGGGCCGTTTGGGCTGTTGAAGACTGTTGAATCACGATTGAAATAGAGCGCTTTAGAGAGTTCCTGAGTGTACCTGATGGTTCCTGACCGCACCTGAGTGTCCCGCATCTCTAAACTAGACCGTTTTAGATCGGCTGGAACGTCAAGATAGGCTAGAGTGACTAGAACGGCAAGAGCGTCCAAAGTGGCTAGATTGGCACATGAACTTTGAAAAGAAAAAGCCGGAAACAAATCACCTGCGTCTCTCCCTCCAACCACTTACCGTTGCTACCTCCCGGTCCTGGCGGGGTTGGGTGGCGGCGGGCAGCACAGAATCTGTTTCCGGCAAAAATAAAAAAACGGAGAGAGGGGGATTCGAACCCCCGAAGGCTTTTGACCTTACACGACTTCCAATCGTGCACCTTCGACCACTCGGACATCTCTCCAATAGCACTGCAAACTATATCAGAAAAGCCTTCGATTCTTCAAGTAGTGCTACATTGCTGCTACAGGAACATTGCATAGTATATTGGGAAGTAGACTATTTCCCCTTTTTCCTTGACCTCTCTGTTGTTGCTAAGAACAATGGCCTGTTTTACATTGTAGTCCTTGTTTTCTACAAAAGAGTTGAGAGCGCAGTGTACTGAATAGTCTTTTCCTGATTTCACTTCTATTGGAAGGATAGAGAGGTTTTCATAGTCGTCTACTAGGAAATCCACTTCTCCTTTTTTTCTGTTGTCGTAGTAGAAAAGTTTATGTCCGTGGGCAGCCAGTTCGCTGGCGACGACGTTTTCATACAAAGCTCCAAGGTTTATGCTTCTATTGTCTTCCATTACCGCAAGGATGTTGAGGCCGTACAGGAGATTCGAAAGGATTCCAACATCATTGAGGTATAGTTTGAGAAGATTCTTGCTCGCAGACTGAAGCAATGGAAAGACAGGATTTGATATTGCTTGGACGTTCAAGGCTATACCTGCGCTTACAAGATATTCGAACTCGTCTTGATAATCTGCAAACGTCTTCCCTTTTTTCTCTTCTACATTCTGGACTACTACACGTTTCTTTGTCTTCTCCATATTCGAAGGAATCATTTCGTAGATACGTCTTATTTTGAGTTTTCTTTCCGTGTCGTATTTAGATGCATCTGCGGCATAGTAGTCATGTGTTTCATTTTGGATCTCTCTGACTTTCTGAACGTTCATTTCCTCTACGAAAGCATTCACGGCATCAGGAAGGCCTCCTGTTATCAGATATTTCCTGAAAAGGTCCATCATCTTTCCATGTATTGATTCCTCCAGCGATGTTTTTGATTCGAAGCTTGTTCGTAGAAAAGAAATGAACTCCTTGTTCATCCCATTGGCATAGAGGAACTCTTCAAAATCCAAAGGAAACATTCTTATTTTACGGATGCTTCCCATTGGTATTGAAGGGGTTTCATTGAGAGTCACACCCAATAGGGAGCCGCTTGCTATATATGTGAACCTTCCATCGTCTTTGAGGAATTTCAACAGTGTCAGAAGTTTTGGATATTCTTGTATTTCATCTATGAAGACAAGCGTATCTTCCTTGTTTCCAACTTTGTCTCCAGCGTTTATGCTTATTTTCAAATAGAAATCCTCGATGGTGTTTGTGTTAGCAAACAACCTTTGACCCAAGGAGTCCTGCACCATGTTTATTTCTATGAAATTCTTGAAAAGCCTTTTTCCTACTTGCCTTATTATGAATGTCTTTCCAACCTGTCTTGCTCCATCAATGAGAAGAATCTTTCCATTATTGCTTTTGAAATGCTCTTCGATTACTGATTCGATTTTTCTAAAAAGCATATGAAATCTCCTTTGTGACAACTTTTCAATATAAAAATACAAGCAAAAAACCAACTTTTCAATATTTTTTTGCGGGTAAAAAAGCAACTTTTCAATAAAATAGATTCTGTTAAAAATGTTTAAGAAATCCCAGTAGGCATTAATAAGGTGTGAAAATGTTTTGAGAAATACTTGGAAATATCAGTGAAATATTGGTTTTTTGAAGAAAAATAGCACCAACCGAGGTTTCAAGGCTAGAGTTGAAAGGCTAAGCAATTAGAAGATTTTCATGTTATTCCGCTAACGTTTCTTGATGCGGCAACCCTACAAGATGTATGCCACGATGCATGAAAAAGACACTTGTTAACTATTTGGGTCTGCTTGGAATCGTAAGCATGCTCTCGTATATTGCGGCCATGTGCTTTGCGCCCCTTGGCTTTTCCTGGATACAACTGGTTTGCGCAGGCGGTGAGCGACCTCTCTGCGGACAGTGCTCCGTCAAGAGTCCTTTGGGACCAGTTTGCCGCTTTGTACTCCCCTTGTGCACTATGTGCTGTGTCGTCATAGGTCGCAGCTATAACAAGACTCTTAGACTTGGCGTCTATCTTTTCGCCGTAATGAACTGGCTCAGCGCTGTTGGGTATGCAATGTTTCCGTTGACGGCGGCGGGGCTTCCTTCTGGATTCCAGAACACTATGCACCTTGTGGTTACAGCGTTCGTCGTCCTTCTTTTAATCGTTTCGTTGGCACTTATTATTGCCGGAGGCCTCAAGGGTAGGGGAACATCAACCCACCAGCTCAGCTGGTAGTGTTTAAGTGCGGTGTTGTGAAGCATTTCAGTGGGTTTTTACCTTTTATTTTACCTTTTTCATAGGGAATAACAGGGAGTTGGCATGGATTTCGTCAATAGATTAGGAAAATTGAAAGGATTCGTAGTATAGAGGTCATTTGAAGACTGTAAGGAATAATTTCTTATAAGACAAAGAAAAAGAGTAAAAAAGAGGTTCAAGCACATTTTTGTGGGGATGAGAAGTCTCTGCACTTGGTGTGCCTTCTGCTCCTCTCCCAGATCTTGAGGAAGAAATACCTTGTATCCCTGAAGCCATAGGCCTGCCTTCTAAGGGTCTTGATCATGTTGTTCGTACCTTCGACGGGGCCGTTCGAGATGTGGTGCTCCGAATGGGCGACAATGCCCTCCATCCTCCTTTCAAGCATCCTCCAGACCTTCTCGAGTTCAGGGATCCCCGAAGCCTTGATGACGGACACGAACTTCGCAAGCGACCGCCTCATGACGTCGGGGTCTCTGCATGCGAGCGCCGACTGCAGCATCTCTCGGAACACATAGGCGGCCTGGATCCTTTCGTTGGAGGAGAGGATCTCCTTGAGCTTGGCTTCGCCGCACATGCGCCACTTGCGTTCGCCTTCCGGAATGGGAAGGCCTTTGCGTTCATAGGTCTCGTAGAGCATGAGGTTGTGTCCCTTGGCGGCATCGTCGTGGGCCTTGAGAGTCGTCCTGTTGGCGAGGATGAGGAAGCCTCTCCTTGTCCAGCATCCTGACGATGTTCCTGTTGGTACCCATCATGTTCGCAATGTTGGAGATCGTGGAGCAGTCCCTCTCCAAGGCGTCCGCGATGTCCTTGAAGAACAGCCATGTCATGTTGTGGCCTTTGGCCTTGAACGGAATCGCGTTGCGGTAGGTCCTTCCGCAGACGGGGCATCTGTAGACCTTGTAGTGCACCTCGACGTCTATCCGTGCGAAGCTCAGCCCCAGATGCTTCAACGTACGGCTTCTGGTGTCGCTGATGTGCATGGAACGTCCGCATCCATCGCAGACCGGCGGTTCCTCGACGAGGTCCCCTACGATTGTCTGGACAACAAGGCTCCTGCCGTCGTTCGTCGTCTCGACCCTGTCTTCAAGACTTCCTGTAACACTTAGGCTTTGCAGATGAAGCATCGTTCCGCTATACTGTTCCATGGTGGCTCTCCCTGTTGCATTGAGTGTGGTAACTTCAACATAACATGGTCTGCCACCTTTTTCCTTTACTTTCTGATTGTCTTCAACCGGAATCCCCGCATTTTTGGGCAAGAGCCAAAAAAGAACTCCCTGACAACAGGGAGTTGGGGTTGAGACCGGGAAGATTCGAACTTCTGACCCTCAGATCCGCAATCTGATGCTCTATCCAACTGAGCTACGATCTCATTCTTCGGAGTGACGGGGATTTGAACCCCGGATACCGTTACCAGTATACTTCCTTAGCAGGGAAGCGCCTTCGACCGCTCGGCCATCGCTCCAATAACTATGTTACGGATGGAGAGGGATTCGAACCCCCGGAGGCTTGCACCTCAACGGTTTTCAAGACCGCCTCCTTCGACCTCTCGGACATCCATCCATAGCGTTAAAACGATAATGGTACTTTGAATCTTTGTCAATAGACTACAAGACATTACAGGGCAGTGGGCCGGCTTGATGTCTGCACCGTGCACCTGCCGTTCGTCATGTCTGCAACGCAGGTCTTCAGTTTTTCCAAAGAGGTTTCAGGTACGGTTCCTTCCAGCACCACTGCCGTTCCAAAATCCTCCTTGTCCACCACTGCGTCCAAAGAAGAGAGTAGCCTTTTCATGTTTTCATACAATTCGTAGCCTATTTCCATGGAGAAGTCTGCTTTTTGTACGAGTTCCTCCGTTTGTATGCCATCGAGAACCGCCTTTGCACTGTCCCCGTACGCTTTGACCAAGCCACCTGTTCCAAGCAAAGTCCCTCCAAAATAGCGCACGACAAGGACAATCACATTTGTAATGCCAGAACCCTTGACTACTTCGAACACTGGCCTTCCCGCCGTGTTTTTAGGCTCGTGGTCGTCGGAGAAGGAGAACTGGTTCCCCATGACCGCTGCATGGACCACATGGGTCGCTCCTTCGTACTTTGAGCGTGTTTCATCCACAATACTTTTTACTTGGGCAGGGGATGTGCATGTCCTGGCAATGGCTATGAAGCGTGATTTCTTCACCACAATCTCCACCGTGCGTTCTTCCTTCAAGACTTTCATTTCAACTCCATTCGTGGCGAAGCACCGCCCCACCTCAAATCCTACACGACTACCAATTGTATGAAAAGATATTGTCACACACCTTGAGACTGCACATGGCAAGCTCTTCCCCCGCGCGTTTCAACTCCAGAAACTCCTCCGTGTCTAACCGCATATCCAATGCAGAGATATCGGATTCGAGCTGGGTCTTGTTGCGTGCACCCAGAATCACGGTATCCACGCCGCATGAAGCCGTCCATGCCAGCGCTATGGTCGCGCATGAAACGTTGTGTGCAGAGGCAACTTCCTTCAACGTTTCCAGCAATCTTCCATACGCAGCAAAGCATGGTTCCTTGAAGCAGAAGAGGTTCGCCCTTGCATCGCCAAGGTCTTCTGGCTTTTCATACTTTCCTGACAACAGCCCCATTCCCATTGGACTGTATGCCGCAACCTCGATCCCATGGTCATGGCAGAACGCAAACGTGTCGTCCAAATCCCTCGTCCAAAGCAAAGAAACCGGCACCTGCAGGCAATCCAGCGCAACGTTCCTTCCATCAAGCTCTCGCCACAGGCTTCCAAGATATTCCAACGGCGCATTGCATATTCCAATCTTCTCCACTAGACCGATGTCCTTGCACTGAGCCATCCTTTCAATGAATGGAACTGCATCGAAGCCAGTCCTTGGCCAGTGGAGGTAGAGACGGTTGAGGCTCTTTCTCCTTAGCCTCGAAAGGCTGAGCTTCACCAAATCCAAAGGGTCCTTCGTGGTTGGCATTATCTTGGAATCGACTTTGAAGTCTTCGTTTGGAAAGCGTGCCAGAACCTTTCCCAAAAGCTGTTCGGTGCGGCCTTTGCCGTAGCTCTGTGCGGTGTCGAAGGATCGTATTCCCATGCGCACGGCTTGTCCTAGCAGCCTTTCGCTTTCAAGAGGGTTCTGATTGCACCAAAAACCATCCGATGGCGCACATTGCCATGTTCCAAGAATAAAACCGCTCATATCTTCAGAACTGGGCCATTGTTGCCAAATCTACCAAAGCATTCAGTGTTTTCGCACAGCCTGAACCTATAGGAGAGCATCCTGCCGTCTTCATCGCATGGAGCATCCAATATGAAGCACTCGCCGTTCAATGCGTGAGAAAGCCATACGACATCGTCTGAGAACATTCTGTCGAACGGCAGTGCGTCCACGGGATTCCAGAACGGCTGGGCTTCCTCGCTCTCTTTCAAAACACCAGAGAACTTGGTTGCAATGTAGACATGCCCCTCCATGTCGTTTCCAGGGATTTTGAAGTTGAGAAGTCCAATATGCACAGGATCCTCCACGACAAGTCCTACTTCTTCGAACGTCTCACGTATGCAGCATTGCACCACGGTCTCTCCAAGTTCCAGATGTCCGCCTGGGGCGCTGACCTTGCCGCTTCCAAAGCCTTCCTTCTTGCGTCTTATGAGAAGTACGTTGCCTCTCCCGTCAAGGATGTAGCACACGGTGCACACACAGCTTGGCTTCCAATCCTTCCATATCTCGTTCCATTGGGCATCGTCCTTGTTCTCAAGATCCTGTACACACGTAGTCATGGAATCAACAGTATTGTTCGAATAAGTGCAAGTCAAGCGTTGTTTCTCCACGCTTTTTGGGATAAGCTTGTTGAAAGCCTGGAAGCATGGAAGTACAAAGGCATGAAAGCAAAACAGGAGGAGTTTTGATATGAGCAACATAGCATCCTATATAGACCATACGGTGCTCGCTGCGGATGCAACGCAGGAGAAGATTCAGAAGCTCTGCGACGAGGCAAAACAGTGGAAGTTCGCAAGCGTGTGCGTGAACACCTGTTGGACGAAGTTCTGCGCCCAGCAGCTCAAGGATACCGGCGTCAATGTATGCGTCGTCGTTGGATTCCCTCTTGGCGCAATGTGCACCAAAGCAAAGGCCTACGAGGCCAAGTGCGCAGTGGAGGAGGGAGCGACTGAAGTTGACATGGTCATCAACATCGGCTGGCTCAAGGATGGTAAGAACGACTTGGTGGAGAACGATATCCGTGAGGTCAAGAAGGCCTGCGGTGACAAGCATCTCAAGGTCATCATCGAGGCATGCCTGCTCACTGACGAAGAGAAGGTGCGTGCATGCGAGCTTTCCGTCAAGGCCGGTGCGGATTTCGTGAAGACGTCCACTGGATTCTCCAAGTGGGGCGCCAAAGAAGAGGATGTGGCCCTTATGAGGAAGACCGTTGGTCCAAACGTTGGAGTTAAGGCCGCCGGCGGAATCAGAACCTACGAGGATGCAGTCAAGATGGTGAAGGCTGGGGCCAACCGCCTGGGTTGCAGTGCCGGAATTGCAATCGTGCAGGGTGAAGAAGCCGCAAAGTAAGCAAAAGCGAAGAATCGAACATCAATAGGAAGAGGCCATGGTTTCTGTCGATACTGTAGGGTCCAGCGAGGATTTCCTGAAGAGTTTGGGATTTCCAACGCTTGAAGTTCATAAGTCGTTCTCCCATTTCGATTTCACCCGCCCAGGAAGAAGGGTCCTCCTCATTGGACCCATGGGGTCGGGCAAGACCGAGTTCGCAGCCCGTGTGTGGCGTGATGCCTCCGTCGCCCAGAAGAAGGGCGCAAAGGTCCGTGCCCTCACAAGTACGGGGGATGTGGATAGAAGAAACGTCTTCTTCATCAGAAGCCAGTTGGATGGGGCGCGTTTTCAGGACTATCCACAGGATGCCATGGCGTTCAGAAGTGGGTATATCCGCTGCGGAGAGAACATAGCCCGCATAAGGGATTCGTTCGACTTCGAGAAGGTCGTGGAGGACAACCCAAACGTTGGAACCTACATAATAGATGAGGCGTCCTTCTTCGATGAGCGTCTTGCATACGTCGTGCGGAACGAAAGCGTTGAGAGAGGGGTCATGTTTATCTTCCCAACGCTCATTCTCAATTTCAGAAGGGACATCTTCAACTCGTCCGCACGCCTCATGTTGGACATAGCAACGGACGTAATCCCTTTGACCGCATATTGCGAACACGGCGACTGCATCAAGGATGCCTTCTATACGTACAGATACTACGATGTGGACGGCTGCGAATGTCCGGCCCTCTATTTCGACCCTCTCATCGTCGTTGGCGGCGATGGTGCCAAGACCGGTTCCGACAACCCCAACTACGCATCCCGCTGCGACGAGCACCACTTCCTTCCCGGCAAGGAATACACGTTCTTCAACCTCAAGCCGCTTGCGGAGGAGGCCAGCAAAGGCAGCGTGAAACGTCTTAGGACTGAGATCGAAAACCTGAAGTACAACATCAAGAAGAGCGAGCTCTACAAGAACATCTGCACCCGCTACAAAGGCAACCCCAACGAGGAGATATACTTCAATTCCCTCAAGCCCGATTACATTGCGGAGAAGGCTTTGATGTTCCTCTTCAATGAACAGAACCTTGTGTCTGAGGATCTGCTTGTAAGATTCGTCAATGAGCTCTCTCTGAACCGTGAGTACATGACAAGGACGTTGGCGGACAATAGAAGACCAGTGTCTTTGGACCAAGGTCTGCTGTTCTAATGTTTGCATTGATTGCATCGTGATTGTTTTGGAGGTTTTGTATGCATCAGCTGGCTGAAAAACTGAACGCTGTTTTGGACTACACCTGCGTTGGTGGTCTTTTGTCAAACTATGGCAGGCGTATGTATGTCCCCAAGGGCATAATAGTGCAGTCCGCTGAGGCCAAGAAACAGGCCTACCGCTTCAATGCAACCATTGGAGTGGCTTTGGAGGAGGGAACGGCCATGTGCCTTTCCTCTGTAAGGGAGTTCTTCTCTCCATCTTTGAAAGTAGGTGAGATTTTTCCTTATGCTCCAATGGGTGGTGTTCCAGCTCTCAGGACCCTATGGAAGGAACGCATGTACGAGAAGAACCCTTCCATGAAAGGGGCGTCGGTCTCATTGCCTGTTGTGACGGCAGGCCTTACCAATGCATTGAGCTTGGTCTGCTCTCTTTTCGTCGATGAGGGTGACAGCGTAGTCCTTCCAAGGATGTATTGGGAGAACTACGACCTCATATTGGACGAGCAGCGCCAGGCTAGGAAGGTCCTGTTCGACAACTTCTCCATGGATGGAAACGGCTTCGTTGGCTTCAACGTCTCAGGGCTTGATGAAGCCTTGGCTTCGACCGGCGACAAGGCGGTTGTAATACTGAATTTCCCAAACAATCCAACCGGTTACACTCCAACCAGCGAAGAAGCTTTGGAGATTGTGGAGGTCTTGAAACGATACTCCAATTCGGGGAAGAAGCTTGTAGTCATCACAGATGATGCCTATTTTGGGCTATTCTTCGATGCCGATGTCTGCAGGGAAAGTCTCTTCACAAGGCTTTGCAACTGCAGCGAGAACCTCCTTGCCGTCAAGTGCGACGCTGCCACCAAGGAGGAGATGGTCTGGGGCTTTAGGGTTGCCTTCATAACATATGGGTGTAAGGGTTTTACTGACGAACAGTACGATGCTTTGGTTCAAAAGACCATGGGAGCTTTGAGGGGGACCCTTTCCTGCTGCTCAACGTCAGCCCAGAACATTCTTGTCAAGGGAATGGAGGATCCTTCGTACTACGAGGAGAAATCTGCAGCCGTTGAAAAGATAAGGAACAGATACGATGCATTGAAGACTTCCTTGTCCAAGTATGCAGAGCGCAAAGACCTAATTCCTCTTCCTTTCAACAGCGGCTACTTCATGAGCTTTGAATGCTCCTGCAATGCAGACGACCTGCGCCACCTTCTTTTGGAGAAGTACGGCACAGGTGTGATTCGCCTCGATGACCACCATATCCGCCTTGCCTTCTCAAGCGTTGACTTGAAGGACATCCCCTCTTTGGTGGACACCGTCTACGCCGCCGCAGCGGAGCTGAAATAGAAAGACTCTCCTTTTCGAGAATCCCTCATTCCTTGAGGAAACTCTCCTAGATCTCCGTCCATCCAATGGCTTTGTTCCTGACATGTACTTTTTTTCTCTTTTTTTCAAAATGCGTATACTTTTTTGTCCGCTTTTCAGAAAAAAACAAAAAAGCGGACATTCCAGTTTATGGCTGAACACTGAATCTTGCTTTTTCATTCGGGGGGGGTATAGTCAACACAGACATTTCAGGAGGGGAGATATGAGAAAATCCTTTTTCTTTATAGTTTCTGTGGTGGTTCTCACTGTTTTGGTTTCTTGCAACCCAACACCTGTGGATTCGAGCGGTTCCGGCTCAAATATAGAACAGGAAGAGACGAGTAGTGTTTATGTTCCAATGTTCGAGATTCAAAGCAATTCGAAGGCTATAACGATGGATGACCTAGTCAAGGTTTATGGTTGCGATGCGAATGATGCCCTTGTCCTTTCTATGCAGGTTCCTTCTCTCGTAGGTTTTGTTTCCAAGAGCACATCTGTTGTAGAGGCCTACAAGCAGATGATTCTAGGAAAAGGAATTGAAATTTCTGTATTCAGAAACAAAGATGGAAGCTTCACTTTCCAAGGAGGAACGAAAAGTGGAGATGTTTTAGTCGAAGTCGTGGTCTATAGAGACAATACCTTTGACTATATGGAAGGGAAGGTCATTGATGTTGTGTACGGCGAAGGAGAGAGCTCCTATACAGTTCATTTTGTTGTTCTTACTGTAGGAAAAGCAATTACGATAAACAAAGATGGAGAAATACAAGGGAAGACTACTATCTATATGTTTGAGTCTTCAGGCAAAACGATTGGAAAAATGGATAGTGAGTTTTGGATTGGAAAGATTGGGTCCCTCTCTGTTTTCACACATCAGGATGCAGTGGTTCTGGAAGATGTTTCAAAGATTTCCTTTGACCTGAGAGGAAATTCAGGCAGGGAGTTCATGGAACTTTGTGAGAGTTCCTTGGAAAAAGGCGATGCGAAACGTCTTGACGGCATGAACCTCACAGGTCACTTGTTTGAAAGCGATGTATATTTCCAAAACCTGTGGTTTAAGAATTCAAATAGGGAGGAAGGCTTCAAGTTTCCTGACGGAATAGGAAGCAATGACAGGGCTGAATCTTGGGATGAGATGTTGGCATACATCGACTTCTTGACTGATGGAAGATGGCACGTGGAGATGACAAATAAAACTTGAGGTTTCTGCAACATAAAAGAATCAACGGTGTCACTTTTCTTTGGAATTTCAAAGAAAAAGTGACATAACAACCCAGCCTATTTGATTTGCATCAGCGTAATCGAGAAGTCTATTCCTGGATGTAGGACGCAAGGTCATCGGCATAGGCGGCGAGCTCAAGGCCTATCTGAGGGGCGGGGGAGACCAAGCCGTCTTTGCCTTCGCAGTGGACGATGCCTTGGACCGGCTGGTTGCAGTGTGGGATTTCGTTGTGGATTCCAAACGGGATGTGGAGCATGCCCATGTTCTGTGACCAATAGATGAGGGTGTCCAGTGTGCGAGTGCCTTCGCAGAGCGAGTTGCGGCAGGCTGTGAAGCAGGCGAAGAACTTGTCGGCTAGGGCTTTGTCGTCGCACATGCCAATCGTGCTGTCTATGAAGGCTTTCATCTCGGCGGTGACGTTGCCAAAGACGGTTGGGCAGCCAAGTATTATCATGTCGCTTTTGACGAGTTTTTCAGTGGTGGCGATTGGAAGCGCCGTTATGTCTTCGTAGCAGTTGTTCACGGTCTCGGATTCGTTTGCAAGGATGTGGAGGTCTGGGTCTTCGACTCTGTAGAATCTTACGTCTACGTTCCTCTTCTCCAACTCCTCCTTGAGGAATGAGCCCATTGTGAAGCAGTTGCCGTTCGTGCTGTGGATTATGATGCTGCAGCGTTTCATTGTTGCCTCCTGGGTTGGTCCTTTGGAATCTTCGTTGCGAACCTGTGTCGCCAACCGGAAATTGGGGTCATGTTCAGAAAAGAACCAACTTCATTTGAATTATACAACAGAAACGCAACAACGCAAAAAGGATTTGGAGCAAATGCAACAAATGCACATAAAAGTACATATGGTGCTTGAATGATGCGTTACCGCAACGACAAGCTTGGGGATTTTCTGTCAATGTTGACGAACTATCGCTGTAACGATATCTTGGTAACAGAAAAAAGTATCGTTGCAACGATAACAGAAAGAGAGGGTGATTGCTTGTCAAACGAGACTACCATATACCATGGTTCATCTAGAATTGTGAAAACTCCTGTCTTTGGAGTTGGAAATCCAAACAATGATTATGGTTTGGGTTTCTACTGTACGCAGAGCTTGGAGTTGGCCAAGGAATGGGCATGTTCCAATGAAGAGGACGGATTTGCCAACCAGTACAGATTGGACATGGAGAACCTCTCGGTTCTTTCTCTGACAGGGGGGGATTATCATATTCTGAATTGGCTGTATGTTTTGCTTGAAAACCGTAGATTCAGGATTGGTGGCGAGGTTGCGATACAGGCCAAGACGTATATTTCGGAACACTTCGCTGTGGACTACAAGGGTTATGACATAATCAAGGGCTACCGTGCAGATGATTCGTATTTCTCCTTTGCCAGTGCATTTCTCAACAATACGATTTCCGTACAGCAGCTTGAGAGGGCAATGGTACTGGGAAAACTCGGAGAGCAGATTGTGTTGATGTCACCAAAGGCGTTTTCATCAATCAGTTTCGAAAATGCCATTCCTGCTCCAAGGGAGATATACCTTCCAAGGAAGTTCGCCCGTGATACAGCGGCCAGAGAGGATTTCCAACTGGAAAAAGGAAGGGGTTCGGTTCTTACCGAGAAGTATATTCTTGATGTCATGAGGGAGGGTTGGGAGAATGATGACAAGTGCCTACAGCGAGTTGTACTTGGATGATGCAATGCACAATCTTGGTGACATGGTCGAGTACGCTGTCTGCGACCTCGGCTTTGAGCCTGATGAGTTTTTCGGCTGGTTCCTTTCGTCCGGTGTCGCCGATAGGTTTGAAAAAGGGAATCCTAAGTACATATCCGGCATGTCTGGATATGAACTGGCTGAGGTGGTTCTGAATACGATTTGCGTTCCCCATGAAAAGTATGAACCTTCCCATCTGGAACTGGAGAGCAAGGGGCGGGAGTATTGGGCCGGTTGGATCCTTGCCTATTATCAATGGAGAACGGGCATGCGCTTTGAAGATATGGTGAAGAATGGACTCATGCTATCAACAGCTCTTTCCATGTATATCCTCCATGAAGCCGATGAAAGCAAGTTCGTTGAGGCGGCGGACGAAATCATCATAAGGAACAAGGCGAAAAGAAGAACCAGATTGTCCAAAATACGCACATCGAGGGGTTTCACCCAAAGGCGGTTGAGTGAGGCGTCCGGTGTTACACTCCGTATGATTCAGCTCTATGAGCAGAGACGAAACGACATAAACAAGGCTCAGGTCAGTGTTGTCATAAGTCTTGCCAATGCACTTGGCTGTAGAGTGGAGGATCTGATTGACTAAAGGAGACGATTTCAAACGGAGACGATTCAAAGCCTGAGTGTCTGGCTGTTGGAAAGGTGAATGTCAAACAATGTCAAAATACAGACAAAACGAATGCTGTTTGATATTATACCGGTTATGGACAACTCGATTGACACTCCAGAGGAAGCGGCTGCTGAGCTTCAAAACAATCCCAGAGACAAGTCTCAAAACGAGCCTCAACTCAAAACTCAATCAAAACCTCAGCGTTTCGACCTCAAGGATTTCATAAAGAGGGTGGCGGTCATAGCCGTTCCTGTTGCGCTTCAGAACCTGCTGTCCACGACAGGGACCATGGTTGACACCATGATGATAGCCCCGCTTGGAGAGAATGCCGTGGGGGCTGTAGGACTGTGCTCGCAGTATGCACTTCTCATGCTTGCAGGCTATTGGGGTTTCGTTGGCGGTGGTATGCTGTTCTTCTCGCAGTACTGGGGGGCGCAGGACCACAAGGGCATAGCACGCAGCTTTGGGCTTACCTGGACGTGCATGATAACGGTCAGCATTATCTTTGGCGGGCTTGCACTGTTTGCGCCACAGTCCATCATGAGGATGTATACAGATAAGGTCGTCATCCAGAAGATAGGCATCGAGTACCTCAAGGTCATAGGCTATGCGTATCCGTTCCAAGTCACTGCCATTGCCATGAGCGCCCTCTTAAGGTCTACTGAGAGAGTAAAGATACCCCTATACGCTGCAATATGCAGCGTTTTCAGCAATATACTCCTGAATTGGGCTCTCATTGGTGGTCATTGGGGATTTCCTGCAATGGGTGTGCAAGGTGCGGCATTGGCCACTGTATGCGCCTCTGCAATCAACGTCATCGTGATCATGATCCTTGCCGCCGCAGCCAAGTATCCGTATCTATTCATGTTCAAGGACCACTTTGACTGGAGCGGCGACAAGGTCAGGGAGTTCTTCAAAAAAAGCTTCCCAATCATATGCAATGAGGTCTTCATAGGAATAGGCAACCTCACCATAAACATGGTCTTGGGACGGCAGAGCGAACAGGCCATAGCCGCACTTGCTGTGTTCAGGACCTTCGAGGGCTTCATAGTGGGATTCTTCACAGGCTTCTCCAACGCAGCGTCCGTCGTCGTTGGCAAGTGCGTAGGGGCGGGGGAGCTGAGGCTTGCATACGAACGTGCAAAGAGACTCGTCCCTTTGTGCCAGATATGCATCCTCGCAGAAGGCGTCATAGTAAACCTCATAAAACCCTACGCCTTCACTGCAATGGGCCTATCAGGAGAGTCGTTTGCAATCTGCGGCTCGTTGGTTCTCATCTACAGCTGCGCCGCAGTCATACGAATGGGCAACTGGGCCATGAACGACACCTTCAGGGCATCTGGAGATTCCTTCACGGGCACTGCTCTTGAAATGGGCTTCATGTACGCCATGGTCCTCCCCGCCGTATGCCTTGCAGGCCTTAGATTCAAGCAGCCCATCCTAATCGTGTTCTCTCTATGCTACTGCGACGAAATCGTGCGCTACATCCTCATGACAATCCATCTCTACACCGGCAAATGGATACGCCCCGTCACCCCGGAAGGTAAGGCCGTCCTGGCCGATTTCAAACAGTCGCTTGGAAAACGCATACCAAAGGGCAAGGCCACCATCTCTTAGACCGATGTCCCAGAGCCCTGAAAAACCCCAGCAAAAGGAGCCGTTATGGAAGACAAGGAAACAAAGGATATAGAGAACAGCATCATTGAAACGAAAACCACTGAAACGACAAAGAACCAAAGCAAAGCCATAAAGCCCAGAAAGCTTCTGGTCTGCTTCGCAGTCGGTGCCGTCATAGCGATTGCCCTTCTGCTCGTAAACGGTGTCTTCGACCCTCATGAAGCGAAGGACACCGTGCGCATAGTGTGCGACGCCTTCTTTGCAGCAGGAGCAATCCTCCTTGTTGCAGGAGCCCTCATATGGACGTTCGACAACGGCATCACGGATGGAATAACCTATTCCGTAAGAACCATGTTCAACCTCAGGAAGAAGGACTACGAAGGAAGCGGGCGTGAATCCTACAGCGCCTATAGGGAGAGGAAACATAGAAACAAAGGGACGGTGAAGGAATACCTCATTTCAGGGGGGGCGTATTTCGTAGTGTCAGTAGCGTTGCTATTGGTGTACAACAGCCTCTAAGTTTCGATTGGAACTTTGCAATAACTTTTTGTTCCAAAACATAACAGCATTTGTTAAAAATCGCATTTGGATTGAAGTGGTTGAAAGAAAGCCATCACACTGTTAAAATATACGCCATCCAAATGATTAATCAGAACGGCTCGTCGAGCTATTTTGGTCATATAGCAATGGAAATAATTTTCATGGAGGAAATGAAGATGAAGAAACTGACAGTTCTGCTGCTGGTTCTCGCTGTTGCATTCTCCGCATTCGCTCAGGGCGGATCCGAGGCTACAAAGCAGACCACTACACAGACCCCTGCAAAGACAGAGACTACTGCTCCTGCAGCGCCTGCAACATATACATTCAACCAGGCACTTTCTGTCTTCCCAACCAACTGGAACCCTCACACATATGAGACCAACACCGAGACGGAGATTGGCGATTACATTGAGATAGGTTTCTACACATTTGACTACAACGAAGATGAGACCGGTTACAAGGTCGTTCCAGCAATCGCTGTCGGCGAGCCTAAGGATGTAACGGCAGAGTACGTTGGCAAGTATGGAATCACAGAGGATTCCGTCAACCAGGCCTATGTCATTACAATCAGACAGGACCTCAAGTGGGACGACGGCACTCCAATCAATGCATACGATTTCGTAGAGTCCCAGAAGAGACTCATCAATCCAGTTGCACAGAACTACCGTGCTGACAACCTCTACAGCGGCAACATGTTCGTCTACAACGCAAAGGAATACCTCTATCAGGGCAAGACGGTCGAGCTTGACAACGGCGCAAACGCCGGCTATACGATGGCAGACCTCCACAAGGGCGCTGACGGACAGTACTACTCCGCAAACGAAGAGCCTGTCTACATTGGCCTTGACTTCGCACTTGCTTGGACGAACAACAACACATTGGCAGACTACGTTGGTGCTTATGGCGATGCATATTTCGACACAGCCAACTGGGAAGCCCTCATGGCAAAGGCTGACGACAAGGGCCTCATTCCTCTTACAGACGAGAACTACGCTCTCTTCGTTCCTGTAACGACGAACAACCCAAACTGGGGCGAGACAGAGGACGATGTTCCTAACTACTTCGTCTATGCTGCAACATACGCACCACTTGATTGGTCAGAGGTCGGATATCAGGCTCTCAGCGACTATGAGATCCTCATCTGCCTCACAAAGCCTCTCAAGGGTTTCTACCTTCTGTACTCACTTACAAGCACAAACCTCGTAAAGATCGACCTCTATGATGCATGCGAGAGCATCGTCGACGGTGTCTACACCAACACATACTGCACTTCCGCAGAGACGACACCTTCCTACGGTCCATACAAGCTTACATCATTCCAGGCAGACAAGCAGTTCGTGCTCGAGAGAAACGACAACTACTATCTGTTCAACGACAGACCAGACCTCTATCAGACAACGTCCATCGTAACGGACTACGTCCCAGAGGCATCCACAAGACTCGAGCTCTTCCTCCAGGGAAAGCTTGACGGCTATGGACTTACAATCGACGACATGAAGACATATTCACTGTCAGACTATTGCTACTACACACCAGGCGACAGCGTGTTCTTCATGGCATTCAACCCAGATCCAGAGAAGCTCGCAACCATGCAGGCTGCAGCCGGCACTGGCATCAACAAGACAGTCCTCACTCTCCTTGAGTTCAGACAGGCAATGAGCTTCGCTCTCAACAGAGCAGACTTCTGCCTTGCAACGAGCCCAACGAACGAGCCGGGCTTTGGCCTCTACTCGGACCTCATCATCTGCGATCCAGAGAACGGAACACCATACCGCTCGACCGATCAGGCAAAGAACGTCCTCGTCAACTTCTGGGGCCTCAAGGATGACATTGGAGAGGGTAAGCTCTACGAAGACGTGGATGAGGCAATCGAATCCATCACTGGCTACAACCTTACAAAGGCAAAGCAGCTCTACGATGTAGCATACGACATGGCAATTGCACAGGGCCTCATGAGCGAGACCGATGTCGTTGAGATCAAGATTGGAACTCCAAACGGAACATCCAAGTTCTACAACAACGGCTACGAGTACCTCGTGAACTGCTACACAGAGGCAGTCAAGGGAACCAAGTTCGAAGGTAAGCTCAGGTTCACAAGGGACGACACCCTTGGAAACGGATTTGCAGATGCACTCAAGAACTGCCAGGTCGACATGCTCTTTGGCGTTGGTTGGACAGGTTCGACACTCGATCCATACAACCTCATGGAAGCCTACACGTCCTCAAGCTACCAGTACAATCCATGCTGGGACACCACTAAGGAAAGCCTTACGATCAACATCCATGGTGTTGACTACACGGCATCCGTCAAGGACTGGAACGACATCATGATGGGCGAGGTTCGCACAATCTCCTCTGCAAAGGGAGAGTCCTCCATTGAGTATTCCTGCGGTGATGCAGACAACGATCCAGAGACAAGGCTCGACATCCTTGCAGCCCTCGAGATGGCAGTCCTCATGACATACGAAGAGATTCCAATCATGGGCGATGCATCCGCTTCCCTCAAGGGTATGCAGATCAAGTACTACACCGAGAACTACATCTTTGGTATGGGTCGCGGTGGAATCAAGTACTACACCTACAACTACACAGACGCAGAATGGGATGCATACTGTGCATCACAGAACTACGTCCTCAAGTACAACTAGGGCATAGTTTCTACGGAAAAACAGCTTCACTGGCACCCCAAAAGGTGCCGGTGAGGCTTTTTTGCTCTGTTAATATATGGCAATACATGGAGATGCATTCCTTTGCTGAATACAGAGACATCGGTCTATATGCGTCCCTGCGCATTGCCATAGAGAGAGGTTGAATATGGTCAAATATGTCATAAAGCGTGTTCTTCTCATGCTTCTGACGTTCTTCGTAATCATTTCAGGATGTTTCATCCTTATAAGGCTGCTGCCAAACATTCCGGCCCAGCAGTTTGGAAAGGACATGTCCCTCGTCCTGCAAAGGAGGGTGAGGCAGGGTCTTGTGGATGCAAACGGAAACGCAATCCCCCTGATTCAGCAGTATTGGAACTTCATTACAAGGACTCTTCTCACGGGAGAGTGGGGTGTAAGCGAATCGTTGTACATTGGACAGGACTGTATGCAGGTCTTCCTGAGCAAGCTTCCTGCAACGATACTGCTCAACGTGTACGCCATGGTGTTCGCAGTTCCACTTGGACTTCTTCTTGGCATCTACGCCGCTCTCAAGAAGAACAAGTGGCAGGACCATGTGATCTCCACTGGCGTCATGATATTCGTATCCGTACCTAGCTACGTGTACGCATTCCTTGTGCAGTACTTCCTTTGCTTCAAGCTAAAGCTGTTCCCTCTTGTCATGAACAGCGGAACGAACTACTTCTCCGCATCCATGTTCCATTCCATGCTTCCTGCGGTCATTTCGCTTGCATTCGGCTCCATTGCAGGCTTCGCGCGCTTCACACGTGCGGAGCTGACCGAGGTCCTCACAAGCGAATACCTTCTTCTTGCAAGGACCAAGGGGCTTACTAAGGCCCAGACCACAAGAAGGCACGCTCTTAGGAACGCCATGGTCGTCATCCTTCCAATGATAATCGCTGAGTTCATTGGAATCATCGGCGGATCTCTCATAATCGAGAACATCTTCGTCGTGCCAGGCGTTGGACCTTTGTACGTGAATTCGATCACTGCAAGGGACTACAACTTCTTCATGCTGTTGTCTGCGTTCTATACCATAATTGGTCTGGCATCAGGAATCCTGCTTGACCTGAGCTACGGATTCATCGACCCAAGAATCAGAATAGGGAGCAAGGCAAATGGCAAATACTGACAACTACAAGAACATCCCTGCCGAGAAGTTCCGTTTCACCAACAACCGCTCCTCCAGTGATGAAAAGTTCAAGACGAAACAGATAGGCTACCTTGAGGATGCATGGCATCGCTTCAGAAAGAACAAGAGCTCAATCGTAGCCTCCATAATCATCCTCGTACTCGTTATATACGCAATCGTGGTTCCAATCTTCTGCGAGACCACATACTCCAAAAGCCTTACGGATACGACGTACCTCACGTATACCAAACTCCTTCCAAAGACCAAGCACCTGCAATGGCTTGGTTGGGACGGCTGCCACAAGGTCCAGCTTACTGAGAACAACCTCAACTATTATAGAGCAATAGAGGAGGAGACCGGGTTCGATGTCGTGCGCAAGGTCTACGGACAGGAGACGACGGAGGATGGAAGGGTTCTCTATGATGCAAAGCTCGACAGCTACACATCAAACGGATTCCTGTACATGACCCTCTCTCAGGAACAGTACGATGACCTTCAGGCTTGGCAGAACGAGACCGGAATACAGGTCATCTATCCAGCAATCAAGACCAAGAACGTATCTGATGCGAACATTTGGTACGAAGCCAACCAGAAGGGTGTAGCGGCCCTTGACAGGAACGGCAACTTCGTCAATGTCTACAAGACAAGCGGAAACGACGGAAACTACAGCTCGTTGAGGATTGCAGGGGATCCGGGTCTTGAGGATGCAGAGGCAAAGGACCGCTACCGCTATGCTACGGTTACAGGCGACTCCTCCTCCGTTTCCTACAAGTGCCGTATCTTCAAATATACATATTTCCAGTATAGATATGGCTTTGAGCCCTGCTTCATCTTTGGAACCAATGCTTTGGGTCAGGACATCTTCACACGTCTTGCCGCTGGCGCTAGGTTCTCATTCATTTTCGCAATAGCCATCTCCATAATAAACCTCTTCATAGGTTCCATGTATGGAGCCGTTGAGGGATACTTTGGCGGAACGCTCGACCTCATCATGGAAAGGATTAGCGACATACTCGTCGACATCCCGTTCATCGTCGTGGCCACGCTGTTCCAGCTGCACCTTGCAAAGAAGGTGGGCCCTGTGTGGAGCCTCCTGTTTGCGTTCGTGCTTACTGGATGGATTAGCATGGCATCGCGCGTCAGGATGCAGTTCTACAGGTTCAAGGGACAGGAGTACGTACTTGCTGCAAGGACGCTTGGTGCAAGCAACGGAAGGCTCATGTTCAAGCATATCTTCCCAAACTCCCTGGGAACGCTCATAACAGGTTCAGTCCTTGTCATCCCTGGTGTCATATTCAGCGAGTCCAGCCTTACATACCTTGGAATCATCAACCTTGAGAGCTCCACTATGACAAGCGTTGGAACCATGCTCGCCAATGGAAAGGATTACCTTGCAACGTATCCACATATAATATTCATGCCTGCATTGTTCATATCTCTGCTTGAGATTTCGTTCAACCTGTTTGGAAACGGCCTTAGGGACGCTTTCAACCCAGCACTGAGAGGAGCAGACGAGTGATGAGCAACGAAAGAGAAAAGAAACTTCAGGTCAAGGACCTCACCATATCGTTCAGGACAATAAACGGAAAGCTTCAGGCCGTAAGGGACATTTCGTTCGACCTCTACAAGGGCGAGACCCTTGCAATCGTAGGTGAGTCAGGAAGCGGAAAGTCCGCAACCAGCAAGACAATCCTTGGAATATCCGCTGCAAACACCATAGTTGAGAGCGGTGAAATCCTCTACGATGGAAGGGATCTCTTGAAGATAAGCGAGGACGACTACCACAAGATCCGAGGAGACAAGATCTCCATGGTCTTCCAGGATCCTCTTTCGTCCTTGAACCCAATCATGAGGATTGGAAACCAGATAACGGAGGCCATGCTCCTTAAGAACAAGGCCAACAGGAAGGAAAGCCACAAGAAGCTCTCCATGACCCTTGCAGCCCTCGATTCCGCCATGAAGGCGAGCGACTGCGCTGAGGACAAGGAGCGTTTCTCAACGTTCAAGAAGATAATAGGCGTACAGTCCAAGTACGAAGCCCCTTACTCACAGGCCCACTCCAATGCCGTTGCAGGACTCAAGGCGGCGGAGGACATGCTTCTTGCCATACGCAAGGAAGCCGTCACCAATCCGGTTTCAGAGGCCAAGGAGGTTGCAGACTACTTCAAAGCCTCCGTGGACAGATTCGTTGTGAACGACTCGCAGGCCGTCAAGGAACTATACTCCTCCATAATGAAGGCAGCCCGCAATGCTGCAAAGAGCCGCAACTATGACGAGATGGTTCCTCTTCTTGAAAAGGGTTGCTCCATGCTGAAGGTTGCAATCGAGGAGGACGTCCCTGACTTCTTCGCTCTTGGCTGCTGGACGGTCCTTGGAGGCAATGTCCTTGGAGACGAGGATGCAACGGCTCTCAACGACAAGACCTCGACGAGCCTTGAAAGCTCCTATATAAGCGACTTCATAGCCGATATAAAGAAGGCTTTGGAATATACTTCCGACAAGTCGGTTCAGGACATGAAGAAGGCCCTTGAAGTCCTTGCCGAGGCAAAGAGAAGATTGTCGTCTGACATGCCTGAAAAGGCCGATGTCGATAAGATAGTCAAAGGTGTTTCGGATGCCGTCGAAAAGGCTATAGATCCCCTTGAAACGGTCAAGGACAGCTACGCCTACACGTTCCGCGTGAGCGTGGAAAGCGCCGTCAAGACATACTATGACGATATCGCCCGCAACCAGGCGGAGGAGAAGAGATTCCTCAAGCAGACCGCTCGCTACGAGAAGCTTGAAGCAAAGGGCAAGGCCCCTGAAGCAAAGGTAGCTCCTTTGTCGCTTGCAGACCTCAAGCTCGTGCAGGAGAACCTCGTGAAGATTCTCTCCAACATGCAGGAGCAGTTCGAAAAGAGGATTGGCGACGTTGCAAGGTTCGATTTCGACAAGAGAAGCCTAGATTTCATGCTGTGGCTGCGCGACACCGCAATGGCTGAGATAAGGGTCGTGACCAAGTCAATGGCCAAGGACCGCGCCATAAGGGTCATGGAGCAGGTTGGAATCACTGAAGCCAGAAAGAGATACAGACAGTATCCGTTCGAGTTCTCAGGCGGTATGAGACAAAGGATCGTCATTGCAATCTCCCTTGCAGCCAATCCCGACATCCTTATCTGCGATGAGCCTACGACCGCTTTGGACGTCACCATACAGGCCCAGATCCTTGAGCTCATCAACAAGCTCAAGAAGGAGAGGAACCTGTCCGTCATCTTCATCACCCATGACCTTGGCGTCGTTGCAAACATGGCTGACAGGATCGCCGTCATGTATGCAGGAAAGATAGTCGAGTACGGAACGGCAGATGAGATATTCTACCACCCGGCACATCCATATACATGGGCTCTGCTTGCTTCCATACCAGATCTGGACAGCAAGGGCAACAAGCTGGAGTCCATACCTGGAACTCCTCCAAACATGATCTATCCTCCAAAGGGCGATGCCTTTGCCGCAAGGAACAAGTATGCAATGGAGATAGACTTCGAAGAGCAGCCTCCAATGTTCAAGATAACGGATACCCATTACGCAGCCACATGGTTGCTGCACCCGAACGCACCTCATGTAGAGATGCCTGAGATTGTGCGCGACCGCATTGCTAGGATGAACGGAGGTGCCAAATGAGCGAAGTTGTAAACAAGGAAGTCCTACTCAAGGTAGAGAACCTTTGCCAGTACTTCAAGCTTGACAGAACCACCGTCAACAAGGCTGTGGACAATGTGAGCTTCGATATCCACAAAGGTGAGGTCTTTGGCCTTGTTGGCGAATCCGGATGTGGAAAAACCACAACAGGAAGGTCCATCATAAGGCTGTACGACTGCACAAGCGGCAGCGTCTACTTCAAGGGTCAGAGGATATGTGCAGGGACGCAGTCCTACAAGGATGCCATCTCCGCCGCAAGGAAGGAGAAGTCCTCCTGCAAGGATCCTGCAAGGCTTGAAGAGCTCAACAAGGTCATAGAGGACAACAAGGCTTTGATGAAGAGTGCAAAGGCGGACCACAAGAACGTGGATCGTAGCCTGTTGAACCAGATCCAGATGATTTTCCAGGACCCTATTGCCTCTTTGGATCCTCGTATGACAGTGCGCGACATAATCGCCGAGGGTCTCATAATAAAGGGGATAAAGGACAAGGAGTACATAGACAACAAGGTCTATGAGATGCTTGAAACAGTTGGTCTTGTAAGGGAGCATGCTTCAAGATACCCTCATGAGTTCTCAGGTGGTCAGCGCCAGAGGATTGGAATAGCCCGTGCAATCATCATGGAGCCTTCCCTTATAATCGCGGACGAGCCTATAAGCGCATTGGACGTGTCCATCAGGGCACAGGTCATGAACCTTCTCAACGACCTTAGGGAGTGCATGGGTCTTACGATTCTGTTCATCGCCCATGACCTCAGCGTCGTGAAGTACTTCTCCGACAGAATTGGTGTCATGTACTACGGAAAGATGGTCGAACTTGCTCCATCGGACGAGCTCTTCCGCCATCCTCTCCACCCATACACAAGGTCCTTGCTGAGTGCAATACCTCAGCCTGATCCGAACTACGAGAAGAACAGAAAGAGGATCGTCTACAACCCAGTTGCGGACCACGACTATAGGAACAGCACCCCTTCATTCAGAGAGGTGGAGTCCGGCCACTTCGTCCTCTGCGACGATGCGGAGTTCGAGAAATACTCCAAGATAGTCTCACAGGGTTGAACCTGTACGAAGGCGAGGATGATGAATGTCCTGTAAGGTTGCCGACCAGTTGGAAAGCTATGTACCGTACAACGATCAGGAGTGTTTGGACAAGCTTGTCATCCTCGACTATCTTCGCACGTCGCCTGACATCTTCCTGAGGTCCAACCTAAAGGCTCACGTGACGGCATCGGCTTGGATTGTGAACCACTTGCATACAAAGGTCCTCATGGTGTTCCATAGGATATACGATTCGTGGTCCTGGACGGGCGGTCATGCGGACGGGGACGAGGATCTTCTTGCCGTGGCCATGCGAGAAGCCTACGAGGAGACCGGCGTGGAGGCCCTTCCCGTGACGACTTCCATATTCTCCATCGAGCAGCTGCCTGTGGACGGTCACTACAAGAACGGGCTCTACGTTCCAAGCCATATGCATCTCAACGTTTCATATCTCCTGGAGGCCGATGACGCTGCGCCCCTCAAAGTGAAGGCCGATGAAAACAAGGCCGTTGCGTGGTTTGGATTTGACGAAGCCTTGTCCAAACCATCTCCTGCGGAGAAATGGGTCGTCGACCACATATATGCAAAATTCAATGCCAAATTCAAGGAGATTCTATGAACCCTTCAATGAAGCTTTCGCAGCCAAAGTCCGCTAGGTCCATAAACACCGCCAGAGTGCTGAGCGCTTTGCGGTTGGGTAAAAACCTTTCCAAAGCGGAGCTTGCGCGCCTTCTTGAGCTTAACAAGGTCTCTGTAGGCGAAATCGTGGACTCCCTTTTGGCCGATGGCCTTGTTGAGGAACTAGGCAAGATGGAGGCCGTCAACGGCAGGAAGCCCACGGCCTTGAAGCTTGTCCCAAGTGCGCGATACGTCCTTTCCGTAGACATTGGAAGACGCAACATCTCCATAGCCTTGTGCGACATGACCGCTGGTGTTGTGAAGTTCGAGCGCATTCCAACGGTTGTGGAAGTCAAGGTGGAGGAGTTCTGCGTTGGCATCATAAAAAGCTGCATCAGGGTCATGAAACTCGTAGAACCACAGAGAATTCTGGGTGTTGGTGTCACTGTAGGCGGTCGTATCTCCTCTGATGGCGGCACTGTCCTTGAATGCCCATACCTTCCTTGGAAGAACATCCCTCTTGCAGATGCCTTCTCTCAGGTTCTCAAGCTAAAGGCCGTCGTTTGCAATTCGACTACGGCTTTGGTGTCTGCTGAGCGTTTTGCTTCATATGGAAGCGGTCTTTTGGACTGCGTTGGTCCTGTCATGTACTTGGATTGGAGCGATGGCCTCAACCTCGCATTCGTCGAGGACGGCAAGGTCTTTGGAAACTGCAATGGCTTTGGGCATCTCAAGGTTTCCTCCACGGGCCTTTGCTGGTGCGGTGAGATTGGATGTCTCGAGGCCGTTGCAAGTGCGTGGGCGCTTTCAAACAGCATGGATGCACACCTCAAGGATCTTTGGGACAAGGTTGACGACGAAGTGCTGGCCTCATTGGCGCGCGGTTTGGCGTTGGCTTCTCAGGTCGTAGGTTCGTCCAAGGTCGTCATTGGAGGTGAGGGCTCCACGATACCTGATGCCAAGCTTGCTACGCTTCGAAGCCTGTGCAGCGGTCTTGTCTTGGAACGCTCCAACCTTGGGGACAAAGCCAACATGGTCGCCGCCGCTGAAAGCGCCCTTGACAGCTGGGTCTACATGACCTCCCTCTTGGAAGACGTAAAAGGCTTGCTGTAGAGTTTAAGTTGTTTGACTTGCGAAGTTTTGTTTCTCTTGACGGCATGGCTGAAACAGTGTACCTTCTAATTGCAGGTTGAAATATACGCTGCATACGAGTGGTCTACGATCCTTAGGTTTAAGCGTACTGTAAGTACGTCGCCCACTCGGGATGGCCACCTCTTTGGTGGCTTTTTCTTTTTGACGATAGGGGTGCTTTGTGGATGTTTATGTATATTCTGACGAATCTGGAGTTTTTGACAACAAGCACTACAAGACATTCGTATATGCTGGATTGATATTTACCGATGTCCAACAGATGGAATTGATAAATAGGAAATATGTCTCTGCAGAACGCCAAAAGAGAAAGAAGAAGATATATTCAGGGCTAAGCGAACTCAAGGCCTTCTACCTCAAGAACGACGACAGAAACGATTTATATAAGCTGGTGAGAGATGTTCCAAAGTTTGCTGTCGTGATAAACCAGAACAAAGTGGATTCAAAGAGAGTTTTCGCGAATGCCAAAACAAAACAGCATTACTTGGATTTTGCATATGTCTCTGGCGTAAAGAAAGCCTTTGAGGTTCTTGTCGCGAAAGGAACTCTTCTACGCAGTGATGAGGTTAAGTTCCATTTCCTTGTGGATGAGCATTCCACCGCAAATGATGGCAACTATGATTTAAGAGATGTTTTGCTTAAGGAACTGAAAGAAAGTGTGAGCATGTATTCCGTTCCTCTTTTTCCTAAAGCGGATAGTCTTTGTTTGCGTTTTTGCAAATCCGACCAAAAGCCGTTGGTTCGTGCAGCGGATATCGTTGCAAATAAAGTCTATTCGGTTTATCGAGAAGATTCGAGTTATGGGTATGATTTAAAAACAGATTTTATTTCGATTATCCACCTTCCATAACGTTCTTTCTTTTACTTGTCGTTCACTTGCCGTAGTGTGGTGTTTTTATTAACTTTGACGATGGAGGAACGCAAGTTCCTCTTTGATTTGGAGGAAGAAAAATGGAACGCAAACAGTTCAAAACGGAAGTATCGGAGCTTTTGAATCTGATAATCCATTCACTATATTCTCACAAGGAGGTATTCCTTAGGGAGCTCATCTCCAATGCATCGGATGCCTTGGACAAGCTCAAGTACAAGACCCTCGTTGATGGAAAGACCCCTGAAGGCGACCTCAGGATAGACATCTCCTTCACAGAAGGGGACAAGAGGACTCTGACGATTGCCGACAACGGCATCGGTATGACCCATGAAGAGCTCAACGAGAACTTGGGTACGATAGCCCGTTCTGGGACGAAGAAGTTCATCTCGAGTCTGACGGACGACCAGCGCAAGGACAGCAACCTCATTGGTCAGTTCGGTGTAGGTTTCTATTCTGCGTTCATGGTGGCGGACAAGGTTGAGGTCACGTCAAAGGCCTACGGCAGCGACGAGGCTTTCAAGTGGTCCAGCGATGGCAAGGAGAAGTATACGATTGAGGAAGCCCAGCGTGAGGGCTGTGGAACCACAATAGTGCTCTATCTCAACGATGAAGGCAAGGAATATGCCAACAGATGGCAGATTGAGAACCTCGTCAAGCAGTACAGCGACCACATTGCATATCCAATCTACCTCGCATACGACCAGAACACATACGACGATAAGTACAACGTCACCGGCACGGAGCACAAGGTTGAGAAGATAAACAGTGCAGCAGCACTCTGGGCCCGCAGCAAGAGTTCTCTCAAGGAAGAGGACTACAACGAGTTCTACAAGAACACCTGCTACGATAGCGAGAATCCTCTATTCTACATCCATACGAAGGCAGAGGGTGCCACGGAGTACACCACGTTGTTCTTCATCCCTGCAAAGGCTCCGTTCGACATGTACCATGCGGACTACAAGCCGGGTGTGAAGCTCTATGTGAAGCGTGTCTACATAACGGACGACGACAAGGAGCTTCTGCCAACGTACCTTAGGTTCGTGCGTGGTGTCATAGACAGCGAGGACCTTCCACTGAACGTGTCGCGTGAGATCCTTCAGCAGAACAAGGTCATGATGACCATAAGGAACGCCTCCGTGAAGAAGCTTCTTGGCGAGTTCAAGAAGATATCGGAGCAGAACTCTGAGCTCTATACCAAGTTCATAGAGCAGTACAACCGCCCATTGAAGGAAGGCCTCTATCAGGACTATGCCAATAGGGACGAGCTTCTTGGACTTGTGCGCTTCAAGAGCACCTCTGTGGATGGCTACACGTCGCTTAAGGCCTATAAGGAACGCATGGTCGCCGACCAGAAGAGCATCTACTACATCACGGGCTCGGACGAGAAGACGCTTCGCAACTCTCCACTTCTTGCATCGTACAAGGAGAAGGGCATCGAGGTTCTTCTTATGACCGATGACATTGACGATATCGTCATTTCGTCCATTGGCAAGTTCGAGGACTTCCCTCTCAAGGCTGTGAACAAGAGCGGTGCAATGGATGACTTCATGTCTGACGACGAGAGGAAGAAAGCCCAGGAAGAGGGCTCCAAGGTTGCCGACAAGTTCAAGAAGGCTCTTGGTTCAAAGGTCAAGGATGTAATCGTCTCCACAAGGCTTTCAGGCGTCTCTGCCGTTGTTGTGACGGACGAGAACGACCCATCCGTCCAGATGCAGCAGCTTCTCAAGGCAATGGGACAGTCCGACTACGAAGGCAGCGCTCCAATCCTTGAGGTCAACCCTGAAGATGCATTCGTCAAGAAGATTATGGATTCTTCAGACGATGCCTTTGTTGCAGACGCGGCAAGCGTCTTGCTTGACCAAGCGTTGTTGTCTGAAGGTGTGATGCCTAAGGAGCCTGCGGAGTTCTCCCGCAAGTTGCACGCTCTCCTTGCTCTTTGAAACCAGTGCTGTGTCAGGGCGAGCATGGCTATTGCATTGATGCACAAAAAACGACGTTTTGAATGAAAAGGTGACAGAGATGTCACCTTTTCGTTGTAAATAGGGTTTTTGGTGAGGAACTTTCACAACTATTTCTTGTCCAGCCCTATAAGGTAGATTTCAAAGCTGTCCGTGCGGCAGGCTTTTGGTTTGAGGGTCTTCGCCTTCGTGAACATTCCCCTCATGGTTTGGAGTATCTGCTGTTGTCCGCCGCCTTGGAATATCTTGATGACAAGGTTTCCATGCTGTTTGAGCTGCTCCTGGGCTAGGATGACGACCTGCTCTGCAAGCCACTCGCTTCTTGTCGTGTCCACAGTTCTGTTTCCAGTCGTCATTGGGGCGGCATCGCTTATGATTGCATCGAACGGTCCATGGCTTGTAAGCTTCTCCCTTATTTCCTTTGAGAACGCATCGCCTATATAGGCTGTCACCGTTGGGGGAACCGGATTCAGGTTCAAGGGGTTGAGATCTACGCTTATAATCGTCCCTTTTCCCTTCAACAACATCCTGTGGGTGTAGAGTGTCCAACTGCCAGGGGCTGCTCCAACGTCAAGTACGGTGTCGCCTGGCTTTATGATGTTGTTGACCTTCTGGATTTCCTCCAGCTTGTAGACGCTGCGGGCAGGATAGCCCTCCTTGTGGGCTCTTTGGGTATAGGAATCGGCTGTGTCTCTTCTGCTTGTCGCCATGCTCTAAGTTATACTCTGTTATTGTCCGAATTGAAAGGGCGTAGTTTTCTTCACAAACCATCGAAAACGCAAAAGGAGAAGAAAATTTTCTTCCTAAACCTCCAAAATTCGTCAAAATGAAGAAAAAATGCCCGCAACTGACCCGCAATCTTTAAAATTTCGCAGGTATTCAAGCCATATTCAAGGATACAAGCGAAGGATAGTACTTTTTGTACAGCCTGAGCGCAGTGACGATGAAGATGGTTTGAAGACCAAGAAAGAAGGCTGGGTTGGCTGGTTGAATGGGAGAGAAAGCCAACCCAGCGCTGTGAAACTACACTGTCTGTACCGTGCTCTGCACGTTTGGGTAATGTATTCAGACTTGGAGAATGCAATTTCTGTAACCATTATTCACATAATAATGCATAAAATAAAGAGTAAAATGTATTTTCTTTCATAAAATGTTATATTCATTACATGAGAAGTCATGATGGAGAAAAATGTAATCAGGTTGACTTAAGCTAAGTCAATCCCTATTTTTACTGTATGCTCAAAGATGGACTTCTCAACAAGAAATTCAAATACACGTATTCCAATGCAGCCATGTACTTGGTCATGGTTAATGTGCTTGTCTATATGCTCGTGAACTACGCGAACATCCGCATAAAGGGCTTGCCTCTCATCTATTGGCTTGGCCTCATACCTGGCTGTGTGAACATGGGTTGGGTGTGGCAGTTCTTCACCTACATGTTCGTGCACAGCAGCTTCTCACACCTTTTGTTCAACATGCTGGGACTCATAATGTTTGGACAGCTCATAGAGAGGGCAGTGGGGACTAGGGAGTTCCTGCTGTTCTACTTCGTGTGCGGCGTTCTAGGAGGCATAATAAGCTACGTGTTCTATTTGCTGCAGGGGGCACTTGGAGCGGTGGTCGTAGGGGCATCGGGCTCCATATATGCGCTTCTCTTCCTTGCTGCGGTGCTGTTTCCTCAGGCGCGGGTGCTGCTTTTCTTCTTCATTCCAATGAGGATGCCAATTGCGGTCATGGTTTTCATTGCCATTGAGCTTTTCGACCAGATTGTGGGTCTCAATGGGGGCGTGGCGCATCTGATTCACCTTTCAAGCATTGCGGTTGCATGGCTGTACTGCCTTGTGAGGTTCAGGTTGAACCCCATTCAGGTGTGGAAGGAGAATCTATAAGCCCCCCCCCTGAAACTTCTCTACGAAAAAGAGCTTCAGTTCCAGTCCGAGTATCCGAACTCCTTCTTGAGGTCCGCGAACTGCTTCTTGATGATTTCGTAGATTATCACAAGCTTTTCATCGTGGTGGACGAACGCGCTCTTCATGGCGTTCACGCTTATCTTCTCAAGGTCCTTGAGGGTGAGGCCAAAGTTGTCGCAGGCTATCTCCATCTCCTTGGTCATGCTCGTGTTGCTCATAAGGCGGTTGTCCGTGCATAGGAACACTCTGAAATGGTTGCGGAAGAACACTATGAACGGATGGGTTCCAAAGCTCTTGGCTGCACCTGTTCCAATGTTGCTTGAGAGGCACATTTCAAGTGGGATTCTTTTGTCCTGGATGAAGTGGGCGAGGTCTCCCATTGATTCGATGCGCAGCCCGTCAAGGCTCATGTCGTCGACAAGATGCGTTCCATGTCCAATCCTGTGTGCACCGCAGACCTGTATGGCTTGCCAGATTGATTCAAGGCCAAAAGCCTCTCCTGCATGGATCGTTATGTTGAAGTTCTTGTTCCTTATGTACTGGAATGCTTCTATGTGTTTCTTTGGAGGGAAGCCGCTCTCATCTCCTGCAAGGTCAAAGCCAACGACGCCTCTGTCTCTGTATGCGGTTGCAAGCTTTGCAACTTCAAGGCTTACGTTTGGGCTTTGGTTTCTCATGGCGCACAGAATCACTCCGTAGTGGACTCCAGTCTCCCTTTTGCCCTGCTCCATGCCTTCCAATACCGCTTGGACGACTTGGTCCATGGAAAGACCGTTCATTGTGTGGAGGATTGGTGCGAATCGGATCTCTCCGTAGACGACGTTCTCCTTGTGCCAGTCCTGCACCGCTTCGTAGGCGACCCTTGTGAGTGCCTGCGGCGTCTGCATCACGGCGTTGGTTACGGAGAAGGTCTCAAGATACAGCGAAAGGCTTTTGAGCTTGCAGCCTTGCTCGAACCACAGCTTGAGCTCCTTTTCGTCCATGCTTGGAATCGAGACGTCGTACTGGCGTGCAAGGTCTATTACGGTGGAAGGTCTGAGACCTCCATCCAAATGGTCGTGAAGCTCTACTTTTGGAATCCTTTCAATAATGTCATGTGGAATCACCGCATTCCTCCTGCTTTTCGTTGATTATAGTGCAAACCCTTTGAGTAGGAAAGTGAAAACATCCAAAACATTTGGAATACAGGATGCCAAAAGAGGGTTCAAAGGTTTACATTAATGTGTTTTTCTGAAATAATCCGCTTTAGTATCTTTCATTATTGGAAAGAATAAGAAGGTAAGGAAATGACAAATAAACAAAAAACACTGAACAAGAAGCTCCTTTCTGCCGCAGTGTCTGCAACCAAGGCCAAGGAGATCCACGACCTTGTCAAACTTGGTGCCGATGTCAATTGCACCAACGATTGGGGTATGAGTCCAATAATGCTTGCTGCACAGTACAACACCCATGTCGTCGTACTCAAGGCCCTCATCCACGCAGGGGCGGACATCCACGCCGTGGAGCCAAAGTACAAGTCAAACGCACTTCATCTTGCAGCCAACAAGTGCTCAAACCCAAAGGTCGTCGAAGCCCTCATAGAGGCCGGTGCCGATGTCAATGCACGCAACTACCTTGGCGAGACCCCGCTCATCATGGCCGTTCAGTCCAACGAGAACACTAGGATATTCTCCCAGCTCCTCGCCAGCGGTGCAGATGTGAACATGTGCGACTGGCAGGGCCACAACGTCATGGAATATGCACGTAGGGAGAAGCGCGCCTACATCATCACCATTCTCAAGCAGCTTGGTCTTTGATTGAACATTCGATGGCCTGAAACGCCACTGTACACGAAAAAAGCTTCAAGGTTTTTGGCCTTGAAGCTTTTGTTTTAGAGGAACTTTCAAAACTATGCTTTGTGCGGAATGGACATGGATTGCCGAGATGGAAGCCGTCTGAAGCGACTGAGATAATACTTTGTGTATTATGAAGTTGCTGAAGGCGTGGTTCCAGCCGTGCAGGGCATGGCCAGGACACATGAAGGAGTTTTGAAAGTTGCTCTTTATAGCCCGATGTCTTTGCTCTTAGAAGCTGTAGACGTATCCTATCCTTGTCGTGTAGATGAGAAGGACTAGGGCGGCGGAGAAATACTCCGGAGTCATTACCGCAAATGGAACGACACTGGTTGTCGTTTCGTTTGTGTCTTTGTCTGTCTGGTTTGCCATCACTATGCCTGCAAGAGGAAGTTCCGTTGCAACATAGATTCCGCTGTTCTTGTTGAGGTTCCATTTCAGCCTTGCTGCAAGGTCTATTGATACGATGCCTCCCCTGATTCCCAGGTCTTTGAGTACATCGGTATACAGACCAGACAATGCAAAGCCAAGGTCTACGTCGAACTTGTCTCCTTTGGTGACATCGTACAATGCGCTTATGTTGCCAGCATATGCCAGTTGGAAGGAGAACTTAATGTAGTCCCAAAGGGAGGCGTTGTCTTCTGGATTCTCTGCATCCCTGTTTTCAAGTTCGTTCATGTATCCAAGGATTGCAAGGTTTGGAAAACCTGAATACAGGTTGCCGCCAAACTCCCATCTTCCAAGGTTGTAGGCTCCGCCTATGTGCGAGACCATATAGGCCGTTCCTGCATTTATGCTCCAACCTGAATTCTTGATGTCGACTTGGGTCTGCTCTGTCTCTACGGCGAACGCCGCAGCACAAACGATGGTCAGAATCGCAAGGATTGCGATGATTTTCTTTGAAGTCTTCATTTTTGCACCTCTTTTTTCTTTTACCCTTTGACTGACTGTACGACTCCAACAGGAAGCCGTACAGTCACATATACACCAAGTGTAAAGTAGAAAGGTTACAAAACGCTAGTGAAAGTTTCTCAAAGCCTCAGGAAATCTTGGCTATGAGGTCCTTGACCTCTGAGACGAGGTTGTCAAGGTCAAAGCTCATGACTTCGTCTTCGTTGCTTCTGAGCTTGACTTCGCATTTGCCTTCCTTGTAGCTCCTGTTTCCAAGAGTGATTCTGATTGGGACTCCAATGAGGTCGGCATCGGCGAACTTGACGCCTGCGGTCTCCTTCCTGTCATCGAAGAGAACTTCTATGCCGGCTGCTTCGAGCTGCGAATAGATGCGCTCAGCGACATCGGTCTCCTTGATGAGGCTTATGAAGTGGACCTGGTATGGGGCGACTGCGATTGGGAGCATGAGGCCGCGTTCGTCGTTGTATTCCTCGCAAAGACATGCAAGGAGACGGCCTATTCCAATGCCGTAGCTGCCCATGATGACCGGCTTGCGTGCGCCGTTTTCGTCCTGGTAGTAGCAGTTCATGGCTTCCGAGTAGCGTGTGCCAAGCTGGAAGATGTTGCCAACCTCGACGCCCTTTGAGGAGTTGAGCGGTTTTCCACAGACTGGGCACCTGTAGTCCTGTGCGGCGCTTGCAATATCTGCAACCGTTCCGTTGTAGTCAACGCCAAAGTTGGTGTTGAGGTAGTGGTAGCCTTCCTTGTTTGCTCCGGCTACGAGGTTGTTGGACTTTGCAACGGAGTCGTCCACTATCACGATCGTGCCTTCCTTTGCGCCTATTGGTGAGCCAAAGCCCGGAACCATGCCGGCTTCGAGGATCTCCTCTTCGTGTGCGGGCCTCATGGAGTTGGCCTTGGCTGCGTTCTGGAGTTTGTTCTCTTCAATGTCCATGTCGCCACGCACGATTCCAACGATGAGCTTTGTGTGTTCTTCGCCTGTCTCGTCGTTGATGAACGTTCCAATCATGAAGAGGGCTTTTGCGGTTCTGCGTGCAGGGATGTCAAGGAACTTCACAAGGTCGTCTATGGTCTTGGTGTTTGGAGTCTCAACGAGCTCCTTGGCCTTTGGCTCTTCTGGGTAGTAGTCCTTTTGGAACTTTGCCACCTGCCTGTTGGCGGTGTATCCGCAGGACGGGCATGTGATGATGGTGTCCTCTCCAATAGGAGAAAGGTACATGTACTCGTGGGCCACCTTTCCGCCCATCATGCCGCTGTCGCTTCCAACCGCTATGACAGGAAGTCCACATTTCTTGTAGATTCTGAAGTACGCATCGTAGTGGGCCTTGTACACCTTCTCAAGGCCTTCCTGGTCCTTGTCGAAGCTGTAGCTATCCTTCATGGTGAACTCCCTCACCCTTATGAGGCCGGCCCTTGGCCTTGGGTCGTCCCTCCATTTGGTCTGGAGCTGATACACTAGAAGAGGAAGTCTCTTGTATGAATCTATGACGTTCCTTCCAAGGTCAGTGGCGCACTCTTCGTGTGTCATGGCAAGGCACATGTCGCGGTCGTTGCGGTCCTTGAAGCGGCTCATTTCACGGTCTATGCTGTAGAAGCGTCCTGTCTCCTTCCATAAGTCTCCGGGGTTGACTACTGGCATGAGGATTTCCTGAGCCCCCAATGCGTTCATCTCTTCTCTGACTATGGAGGAGATCTTCTGGATGGATCTGAATCCAAGAGGGAGGAGAGAGAATATTCCGGTCGCCAGCTGGTCTATGTAGCCGGCCCTCAACAGATACTCGTACCCTTTGCAATCCGCTCCGTTTGGGGCTTCTCTGAGGGTCTTTGAAAAAAGTCTGCTCATTCTCATCTTTGCGTCTCCTTGCCGTTCTTCAAGAACGTGTTGGATGTGGACGTCTTGACGGCGGGCTCATTCTATCAGAATGGGCTTTTGTGTACAACATTCGAGGGTAGGGACTGTCGAGGGTGGGGCCGGGGAGAGGGGAATGAAGAGAGCAATAGGAGGGGTAATGAAGAGAGGAATGAAGACAGAGAGGGCCTTCTGCAGCTTTTTGCAGCCTTTCGTAGTCTTTTGCAAGTTCCCATGTAATGTGATATATTGATGGCAACGTGTTTTGAATGCATCTACTTGAAAAGAGAGGAACGTTTATGCTTGATACCCAGACTTTGGAGGCATTGAAGGCCAAGGCCACGGATCTGCGTGTTTCCACGATCCACGAAATAGCCCACCTTGGAAACGGACATATTGGTGGTTCCATGTCCATAATCGAGGTCCTTACATACCTCTATTTCCATGAAATGAACATAGACCCTTCCAACCCTCAGATGGAAGGTCGCGACAGATTCGTATGCTCCAAAGGCCATGCAGGTCCTGCTGTGTATGCAACGCTTGCGGAGAAGGGTTTCTTCCCAAAGGAATGGCTAATGACCCTGAACCAGGGCGGAACGAACCTTCCAAGCCACTGCGACATGCTCAAGACCCCTGGAATAGACTTCACCACGGGTTCACTTGGTCAGGGTGCAAGCGCAGCAGTTGGAATCGCACTTGGACAAAGGCTCAAGGGTGAAAGCTCATACACATACCTCATGCTTGGCGACGGCGAAAGCCAGGAAGGTCAGGTGTGGGAGGCTGCGGAGTTCGCTTCCACTCAGAAGCTTGGAAACCTCATAGCCTTCACTGACTTCAACCGTCAACAGCTGGACGGCTATACGCAGGACATCATAAACATGGACAACATAGATACTCGTTGGCTTGGCTTCAACTGGCATGTCCAGCGCATAAACGGCCATGACTTCAATCAGATCGCCCATGCAATCGAATGCGCCAAGCAGGCCAAGGACAGGCCAAGCATGATCATCCTTGACACCATAAAGAGCAAGGGCTATCTCCCTGGCGAAGGAATCAAGGCCAACCACAGCATGGCCGTAAGCCATGAAGACGAAGAGAGGGCGGTCGAAGCTCTCATTGGAGGTGCAAAATGAGAGATACATCCACAATTTCCAACATGAGGGATGCCATGGTCGCAGCCATAACGGACCTTGCCACGGAGCACCCAGAGGTCGTCCTTCTTGACGCCGACCTCGTGAGCTGCATTGGAAGCGGAAGCTTCTTCAAGCAGTTCCCTGAACGTGCTTTCAACTGCGGCATTGCAGAGGCCAACATGGTTGGTGTGGCCGCAGGTCTTTCCTCCATGGGATTCGTTCCGTTCGCACATTCCTTTGGCGTATTCGCTTCAAGAAGGGCCTACGACCAGTTCTTCCTTTCCGTCAACTACGCAAAGAGGCGCGTCCATCTAATTGGAACCGACCCTGGCGTCACGGCCCAGCTCAACGGCGGCACGCACATGCCTTTCGAGGACGTAGGGCTCATGAGACTCATTCCAGACCTCATCATCCTTGACCCGTCCGACACCCAGAGCTGCTACGAACTCGTGCGCCAGGCATACGAAAGCGGCCACAGCTCGTACACCAGAATCCGCAGAAAGGGCGCAACCCACCGCTATCCTGTAGGAACGAAGATCGAGCTTGGAAAGGGCATCGTCGTAAGGGAAGGCCAGGACCTGACCATAGTCGCAACCGGCGAGACCATGATGGACCAAGCCGAGAAGGCCTGCGACATCCTGTCCGCAAAGGGCATCAAGGCACGCCTCATCGACTTGCACACAATCAAGCCGCTTGATACCGATATCATTGAGAAGGCCGCCCGCGAGACCGGTCGCATCCTCGTTTGCGAGAACGCCCGCTATGCCGGCGGTGTGGGAGAGGCAATCGCCGCCCACCTTGCAAGGACATGTCCTACGAAGATGGATTTCGTCAACGTTGGCGAGCGCTTTGGTGAGGTCGGCAAGCTGGACTACCTCCTCAAGTCCTTCCATTTCACAGCCGATGACATCGCCGCCAAAGCAGAGGCTTTGGTCAAGTAAGGGCTTTTGTTTCTTGAGTGGATGGGCCGTTGCTGTTTGCGACGGCCCTTTTCATTTATTGATTGAGTTGCTTTGGATGCACACAAAACGCAAAAAAGTGGGGTTTGTGTACACAAAAATGCCTATAAACAGGCAAAAAACGGGATTTGTGTGCACTTCAACGTGTCGTGATGTGGCTTATCTCTTTGTAGACTGCACGTTTTTGGGCGTCTTCGCATCCATTCCAAGGCTTGTCGCGGTTTTCGCTCTTGTAATGCTCCGTCATGTACCAGAGGTCATGCGCCACCCTCTCAAGGTTGCGTCTCTGAAGCTCTGCCATGGCGCAGGAGAAGTCCTTGGCGGTCTTTGAGTCCAAAGCCTCAGTGGCAAGCTCCATTATCCTTGCCATGTGTGGTAGACAGAATCCTTTGGATTTTGCAAAGGCTTCACGGAACTGCATGTCCTGTCCCCAAAGGTAGGGGATTGTGAAGCAGTAGCGGCTCAGCCTTTCTTCCATGCGGTCGCAGATAAGGCATCCGTGTTCGCGCAGCTCCAGGGTTTCTCTCAGCTTGCGAGCAGTCTTGGCTACGTTCTTTGGGTGCTCCATTTCATCCAGCACTTTGTCCATCTGCCTGCGGGTCTCTTCGAAGTGGGACTCCCACATGACCGCCATGGAGTTTGGGCTCCCGCTTTGGACGAGCATTGATGTGTGCTGCGGACAGAATCCTACGGAGTTGACCTTCACTCTGGTTTCCGGGTTCATGACGGAGGAGCCTAGGTAGAACGATATGGAGTCCTTCTGCGCTTCCTCCATGAGGTCGCAGATGAAGCATTCGGATTGGCTTGATATGCCGTCCCAGACTGGAATCGTTTCAAGCTGGTATTTGACGCTCATGGCTCTTTGGGCTCCTCTGGGATTTCCCTTGGGCTTCCCTCTGATACGGGTTCCGTACCACTTGGCGCCGCCTCCGTCCTGCGACGGCGTCTTTTGATCTTCACCAACGTTGGCTGCTCCTTGTCGTTGAGCTCCTCCTCTATGGTGCGGCGTCTGACGGGCTCCATTATCATGAGGTTGCGGTCGAAATGGTAGTACTCAACACCGTCGTCGTTGGCTATGTATATGAGCATGTAGCTTCTCTGTGGCATGAAGGAGACGGCAAGCACGAGGTCGCATGACGGGCCGTCTTGTGAAGTTCCTTCCATTACAATGGAGGAGAGCTCTGTCTGTTCGTGCTCTGTCAGATAGTCGTTGCGGCACACTATGGCTAGAATCTGGTGTCCGCTCTGGCGGTTGTGCACAAGGATATCGGCATTGGATGAGCGACGCGACTTCGTGGTGGAGGGGTAGAGGTCCACGGAGTAGGAGGGGTCTTCAAGGATGTCGTGGATGTGGACGGCCAGTGCGTGGGTGAGTGTGATGCGGTTGCGCGGCCAGGCGAAGAGGTCCTTGTCCTGCGTCTCCAAGAGCGCGAGGGCTTTCGTGAATATTTCAAACGCTTTTATTCTGCTTCTTGTGCTCATGGCTAGATTCTATCAGCAAAGGTGCGTTCTTGCAAATTGTATGCAAATGTATGCGGATTCTTGATGCATCTTCTTGAGGCTTTCTTGAGTGCTTCTTGAGCGTGAAATGCAGTGTGAAATGCTTGAAACGCATTTTGCACAATGCTACAATTGGCGGCAAAGAGGTGCTTAGCATGAATTTTGACCAGCGTACTGTAACATGCGGACAGCTTAGAGGAGCTGACGCAGGCAAGACCATTGTGCTGAACGGCTGGGTGCATCGTGACAGAAACCACGGAGCACTCCATTTCATCAACCTTAGGGACCGTTACGGAATAACACAGGTCGTCGTTGATGACGATGCAAGCCCTGAGCTTCAGAAGGCCGCTTCCGAACTCAGGATGGAGTACTGCATTGCGGTGACGGGCATTGTAAGGCTAAGACCTGACAACATGATAAACCACGATATGCCTACAGGAGAGATAGAGGTCAAGGCCCAGAAGATATCCATCCTCTCCAAGTGCGCCACGCTGCCTTTCATGATCGATAGCGAGAACGCCGCCAACGAGGACCTTAGGCTCAAGTACAGATACCTCGACCTGCGCTCAAGCGGCATGCAGGACAGAATCAGGCTCAGACACGAGTTCATCAAGGCCATAAGGGAATATCTCTACACAGAGGGCTTCTACGAAATTGAGACCCCAACCCTCATTAGGTCCACGCCGGAGGGAGCCAGGGACTTCCTCGTGCCGTCACGCAAATACGCCGGCAAGTTCTACGCCCTCCCACAGAGCCCTCAGCTGTACAAACAGCTTCTCATGGTAGGCGGCTTTGACAAATACTTCCAGATAGCCCGATGCTATCGAGACGAGGATGCCCGTGGCGACCGTCAGCTCGAGTTCACGCAGCTTGACGTTGAGATGAGCTTCGTAAAGCGCGACGATGTCCTCTCCCTCATGGAAAGGCTCTTTGGCCATGTGTTCAAACAGGTCATGAACTACGACCTTCCTGCCCATTTCAGAAGGATCGACTACTACGATGCAATGAACACCTACGGCTGCGACAAGCCTGACCTCAGGTTCGGCTGCGAGATCAAGGACGTCTCCGAGCTTGTTCAGAAGTCCACTTTCGAGGCATACAAGACAATCCTTGCAAACAAGGGCTATGTGAAGGCCATATGTGCTCCAAAGACGGAGGGCTTCGACTTCACCCGCAAGTACTTGGACGAGATTGCGGCAACAGCCAAGGTCTACGGCGCACAGTTCGTGCCGTTCCTCAAGGTTGGTGCCAACAACGCACTCAGCGGAAGCGCCGCAAAGTTCTTCGTTGGAATGGAAAGCGAAGTGTGTTCGTTCATGGGAGCCAAGGAAGGGGACGTCATCCTCATGGTCGCCCACGAGAACTGGAAGAAGTGCTGTGCTTCTGCAGGTGCCGTGAGATCCAAGCTTGGAAAGGATCTTGGAATCATCAAGCCAGGCTTCGAGTTCTGCTGGATCGTTGACTTCCCACTCTTCGAGTACAACGAGGACGAAGGCCACTGGGAGGCTGCACACCACATGTTCAGCATGCCACAGGCCAAGTACATCGATACCCTTGAACAGAACCCCGGCGAGGTCCGTGGAGACCTGTACGACATGGTCGTGAACGGCTACGAATGCGCCTCCGGTTCCATAAGAATCCATGACGTTGAGCTTCAGAAGAGGATCTTCCGCATCTGCAACTTCTCGGATGAAGAAGGGGAGAAGAAGTTTGGATTCCTCCTCAATGCGTTCAAGTTTGGACCACCACCACACGGTGGAATCGCTCCTGGCATAGACCGTATGGTCATGATCATGTGCGAGCAGTCCTCCATAAAGGAGGTCATAGCCTTCCCCAAAAACAGCTTCGCAATCTCTCCGATGGACGATTGTCCAAACGATGTGGACCAGAAGCAGCTTGATGAGCTTCATCTCATCATCAAAAGAGAAGAGAAGGACGAGAAGTAGTTTTCTTGGTCTTTGTGCGCGCTACTGCGCAATTGAAAACGGCCTTGGGTTGATTCCAAGGCCGTTTTTGTAGGTGTTTTGGATTCTTTAGTTTAGTGGTTTTCCGCTGAATACTGGGAATATGTCGAAGTCTCCGTAGCTTTGGATGCGTTCCATATGGATGAGTGCATCCATGTCTTCCCTTGAGATTTCAAAATCCACGTCTGCATTGGATTTCATGTGCTCTGGGTTATCGGTCTTGGGGAGGGCCACCGTGCCCAGTTGGATTGCGTATTTGATGCACAGTTGTGCGGGTGTTGCGCTGTATTTTGCGGCCATGGTGGCGATTGCGGGGTTCTTTAGCGCTTCTCCGTGGGCGATTGGGGAGTAGGCTTCGATTAGGATTCCGTTTGCTTTGCAGTAGTCCACAAGCTCCATGTCCGTGTTGGCAATGTGAAGTAGAATTTGGTTGACCATGGGTTTGATTCGGCAACCGGACATGATGTTCTCAAGGTCGTCCTTGAGGAAGTTGGAGACTCCTATGGCTTTGACCTTGCCTTGTTCGTATGCGTCCTCAAGTGCGCGCCAGACCTCTTTGTTCTCTTCGAAGTAGCGTTTTTCGATTCTGAACTCCTTCCAAGGCTGAGGAGAGTGGATGATCATTTGGTCAAGGTAGTCCAATCCCATTCTTTCTAGGGTTGCGTCTATGGATCTTGCAGCTTCATCGTATGTCTTAAGCTCTGCTGCAATTTTGCTTCCTATGAAAAGCTTGCTTCTTGGTATGCTGCAGGTTCTGACCCCTTCTCCTACGTCTCTTTCGTTTCCGTATGCCTGTGCGGTGTCGATTAGCCTATAGCCAATATCAACGGCGTTTCTGACTGCTTGGGCGGTTTTTGAGTCGTCAATGAACCATGTTCCCAAGCCTAGCTTTGGGATGCGCTTGCCGTTTGAAAGTGTGTAAGTTTCGTTGAGTGTCATTTTGTTTCCTCTTGTGGTCTTTGTTGTGGTTTGGTGTTGGTTTGGTGTGGCTTGCCTTGTGTGGCCTACCTTGTATGGTCTGCCGTCAGTCGGCGTCGTCCGCCCATATCTCCTTTGCCATGCGGAATACAGCCCAAGCCTTTGGCCAACCGCAGTAGAAGGCGGCGTGTGTGACGATCTCTGCAATCTCTTCCTTCGTTATGCCGTTCTTCTTGGCTGATATGAGGTGGTAGCGAAACGATTCGTCCGTAAGACCCTGCGCCATGAGGGCAACCACCGTCACAAGCGAGCGGTCTCTAAGCGAGAGCTTGTCCTCTCTGCTCCAGACTTCTCCAAAGAGCACGTCGTCATTGAGCTGTGCGAACTTTGGTGCGAATTCTCCAAGTGCATCCCTACCTGCTGTCTGTTTTATAGCCATTGCATTCTCCTTTGGATGTTTCCTTGTTTTCGATGAGTCAAAGCTTTGAGTATTCTTCGTCCGTGACAGGTTCGCACCACTGGTTGCTGCAGCCTTCGCCCGGAATCTCCATTGCAATGTGGCTGAACCAACTGTCTTTCTTGGCTCCGTGCCAATGCTTCACGTTTGCAGGAATCGTTATGACGCTGCCTTCCTGAAGTGATACAGGTTCTTTGCCTTCCTCCTGATACCAACCCTCGCCAGCAGTGCATATCAAAAGCTGTCCACCGCCTTTGGCTGCATGGTGGATATGCCAGTTGTTGCGGCATCCTGGCTCGAATGTCACATTTGCGGCAAAGAGTCCGCACTTTGGGTCTGTAAGTGGGTTTAGGTATGAATTTCCTATGAAATACTGTGCGTATGCGGTATTTGGTGTTCCTTTTCCAAATTTGTTGGCTTTTTCGAATGATGTCTCATTTTCGTACTTCATGATGAAAAAACTCCTTGATGTTGACAGTTTTGGGTTTCAAGCTTAGCATTTGGTTTGTGGTTGAGCTTGAAGTTCGACTAGAACATACAACTTGAAGTTAAGTTTAAGTCAAGGGTTTTGTTATTGTTTCTGGAATCCGAATCAGGAGGTTTTCGACATGGTCTATACTGTGGGTGAAATGGCAAGGCTTTTGGATGTTCCCGCATCCACTCTGCGCTATTACGACAAGGAGGGGCTTCTTCCTTTCGTTGAAAGGTCTTCCGGTGGAATCCGCATGTTCAAGGAATCCGATATCGAATGGCTCAAGGTCATTGGATGCATGAAGAAGGCTGGAATGTCCATCAAGGATATAAAGCAGTATATAGAACTTGCCATGAAAGGCGATGACACCATAGATGCTCGTCTTGCTATGTTCCAAAGACAGAAGTCCGCTGTCGAAGACCAAATGGCGGAGCTCAAGCATACTTTGCAGGTCGTCGAGTACAAGTGCTGGTTCTACGAAACGGCAAAGGCCCTTGGCTCGGTGGCTGCTGTGCAGGAGTTGTTGTCATCCCAAGTGCCTGATTGTTTCTCTTCAATCAGGGAGGAGCTGCACAGGACTGAGTAGGGCTCTTTTCTTGTTTTTGGGATCAACGGGGCGGTCTGGGCTTACTGGGCGCTTTGGGCTGTTGGGGCGCATGAAGACGGTTGAATCCTGCGGATGACCTTGCAGGGATTGCCTACGGCTATGCAGTTGTCTGGGATGTCCTTCACGACAATGCTTCCGCCGCCTATCACGACATTGCTGCCAATCGTGACTCCTGGCATGACATGTACACCGGCTCCAATCCAGACATCGTTGCCAATGACTATAGGGTACGCATGCTCCAAGCCTTTGTTTCTGGATTCTGCATCGATTGGATGTCCTGCGGTGTAGAAGCCGCAGTTTGGACCTATGAACACGTTGTCTCCAAAAACGACCTTGCCTCCATCAAGGATTACAGTGTTGTGGTTCGCAAAGAAATTCCTGCCTATGTGGATGTTGTATCCATAGTCGCACCAAAACGGAGCCACTATGCTGAAATCCCCTTTGGTCGATCCCAACAGATCGTGCATTATTTTCTTCTGTCTTGAGGTGTCGGATGGACGAAGGTTGTTGTACTCGTAGCATAGATCCTTGGCTTTGAGCCTTTCCTGTATCAGCTCTTCGTCGTTGTTGGCATCGTAGAGCATCTGTTTTTGCATCTTTTCCTTTTCAGTCATCTTTTATTGTGCCTTATTTTGAAAGGATTGCTTTCAATTCGTTCCAATGGTGGATTGTCAGGATATCGTTTTGCTCTGGGATATCGGGCTGAGGGGTGGTCGTTGCGCCAAGATACCAGATGGGTTGCAGGCCGGCGTTGTGGGAGCCTTGGACATCGGCCTTGGGGTTGTCGCCTGCGTACCAGACGTCCTGCGGGGAGAGGTTTGCCTTTTCGAGTGCAAGGTGGAAGATGCGGGGGTTGGGTTTGCGGAACATGTATTCGCTTGTGGCTATGATGAATTCCAAGTGGTTGTTCGGAATCAGGCGATTGATGCGTTCTTCGACCACCTCGCCGCAGTAGGAGATGTTGCTGATGACGCCTGTGCGGATGCCGTTTCCATGCAGGAAGTCAAGGAGGTCTTCGATTCCGTCCGTTGGAACTCCAGGTGAGGCAGCGTCCCAGAACGTCCTGTCTATCTCCTGCTCCGAGAGGCTCAGTTCTATGCCCATGGAGTGGTAGAGGTAGGATGTGAACATGTGGTTTGGGATTTCGATTGTCTGAAGGTGCCTGTGTTCTGGGTCGTCTCTGCCAATTTCATGGTTCATTGAGGCTGCAACGACGTCCACTTCCTCCGCTGTGTGGTTGTGCCTGTTGACGGTTGCGTGTTCCAGGAGCGCCTTCGTTCCTGCTAGGCTGTCGAACTGCTTCTCGTTTACGAGCGTTTGGCCGTAGTCGAACAGAATCATCTTGGGTTTTGGTATGGCGTTGGGCATAGGACTCTTCGTTGGTGTTTTCATGGAGGACTCCTCTTCGGATAATTGTAGTTTAAAATGAGCTTTGTTTGCAAATCAGAAAACGTTGTTCTGAAGGAAATGGTTGAGCTGTTTGTTTGTCGTTCAGAAAACAAGGACGACGATTACTGCTATGAGGGCTGCTCCAACAGCCCATATCAGGGTTAGTAAGAGGCGTTTCTTCAGTATTTGAGGCCATGTCTGTACATAGGGGATGTCTTCAAGACCTTGTATAAGCCAGAATTTGCTGTGGCCGACCCATAGCTTGTCTATTACGAGTCCGTCATACCAATTCATGACTTCGAGAAAGAGGAGGGCCTGAAGGTAAGCTTCTTTGAAGTTGGTTATATGGTTCCATAGACCTATGATTAGAACAAGTGCCACTGCCATGACTATGTAGAAAATTGACATGAAACGTTTGAATCTGCTGTCTATGGTTTTTCTGGTACTAAGGCTGAGTTCTATGGCTTTTTCCTGTACTTGCTTTGGGTAGAAGAACAATCCGTTCACAGGATTTTCCAATACGGCAAGTTTCACGATGCCTGTGAAAAGCAGGCAGTAGAGGGCAAGTTGCAGTAAAATCATTTTGACGGTTCCTCCTCAGTCTTCTTTTGGCGGTTTGGATATTTGACAAGGTCGTACAAAGTACCTTGTTTGCCGCTCGTTGTGAACTTCCTCGTTCCTGCAAGCTCCATTCCAAGGTGCATGTATTTGTCGCACTTTGACTTGGCATCGGTCTCAAGTACCACTGGGATTCCAAGTCTTTCGCCTTCTGCAAAAGCTATGTCCATGGCTTTTCTCATGTAGCCCTGTCCTTGGTATTGCTCTCTGACACAGACAAGCCCTACGAATATGTATGGCTTCTTTTCTTTGTCGAACCGTTTCGACAGACTTTGTCCGCTTTTGGACAATGTCTTGGCAAAGCGGATGATACCCTTCAATTTCATTGTGTTCAGCATGGCTTTTATGAGTATGAGTCCGGCTTTGAGTCCAACCCTTTCGCCTGGCTTCTTGTATGCAATGAAAGCCTCTTGGCCTTTGCTTGTTGTGTGGAGCATTCCGCTTTGCAACGCCATCTTCACGTATCCGCATATATACTCCGCTGCTGCATCGTTGCTTGGGTATGCATCCACCAAGCCATGTTCCTCTTTGTAGTCGTAATAGCCAAAGGCATGGCCTATGTCATGGATGGTTTTCTCGTCGAGGGTTGTGACTTTCATTGTTCGTCTCCTGAAAGGTTTTTTGTGATTTTCCATTTCCATGTTATGGTTAGTTATATCTAACCATGAAGGTTTTGAGAAGACATAGGAGTGTAATGTTTGTTGTTGAAAGGTTTTTGTGAACCAAAGTTTCTGATTTAATTTGCAGAGTTAGGGGGTGTTTTTCGCAAAAAATATAAAAAATACCCCCTAACTTGACATATTTCAAAGAGGTGGCTACTCTTGCATTGAGAGGATTCTATGAAGCTTTATAAAAGAGAAAACTATCTGAATAAGATTAGGGGTTTTTATCATGATACAGGTATGATAAAGGTCATCACTGGGGTTCGTCGTTGTGGAAAATCCTGTCTTATGCATACGATAGCGGATGAACTTGTCTTCTCTGGGACTCCAAGTGACAATATTGTTTTCATAGACTTGAAGAAAAAAGGCTACAAATCAATCAAGACTCCAAGTCAGTTGGAAGATGTTATTGATTCCGAATGCAAAGCCCAAGGTGTAAAGTACCTCTTCATTGATGAGATACAGAATGTAAAAGGTTTCGAATCTGTAATTGAGGCATATAGAGAGGAGGAAGAGTATTCGATTTTCATTACTGGTTCAAACTCGTATCTGCTTAGTGGCGAGCTTACAACGCAACTTACAGGTCGTTATATTGCTTTTGAAATGTTTACTCTGACATTCGATGAATATTTAGGAATGAAACGTTTCTATGGGCAAGATGTCTCTCCAAACCTCGTAAGGGAACTTGACTCCTATATCCTGGAAGGTGGGTTTCCAAAGGCTTTGGAATATCCTTCACTCAAAGACAAGCGTCGTTATGTTGAAAGTGTTGTCAAGGAAATCTTTGAAAAGGACATAAAGAAAAGAGTTCAGGTGCGGAACAAGGACACCTTTAATAAAATGCAAACCTTTTTAATCAACAATTTTGGTGCCACTTTCAGCATTGCAAGCATGTTACATGAATTGGAAAAACAAGGACTCAATGTGAAAAGGGAAACGCTTAAGAGATACATAGATATTCTGTTGGATGCAAAGATATTGTATGGATGTAGGCGCTTTGATTTGAAATCAAAGAAATCCCTCCAGGGAGAAGAGAAATTCTATCTTGCAGATTTGTCTTTCTACTTTACATTGAATGTTGACAACAGGATAAACTATGGGCCTGTACTTGAGAACATAGTCTATCAATACATGCGTTCTAAGGATTATGAAGTCAGTGTTGGTCGCATTGGAAACCTTGAATGCGATTTCCTGATAAGAAGTCCTGAAATGGAATATTCATATGTCCAAGTTGCAATGACGATCATGAACGATGAGAAAACCGAGGACAGGGAGTATCGTGCATTGGAAGCTATAAGGGACAACTATCCAAAGTATATTCTGACCCGTGATGATTTGATACAACATAGAAACGGAATAAAACATTTCAACATTCCAGAGTTCATTGCAGAGGGGAGATTGTTTGACTGAATCTACCCCCCCCCACCCACACACGGTAGACTGGAAAGATTGACAAGAAGCTGTGATATTCCTATGGTTGGTCAACTGCCGGGCCGTTGAAGAAAATCGCCACTTATGGCAAAAATCTTCAACCAACGCGCTTTGATTATGGTTTCACAAGTGCTAATATCTGAACTCTTTACAGAATGAAAAAAGGGTTTTCTGTTTCGATGTTGGTGCAACATGAAATTTCTTGAAAATTTGGCTCTTAGTCCTCATAAGGTCCCTTCTTCAGAGGTTCATCTCCAAGGTTTCTGTAAAGAACTATTACAAACGATAATTTAGTGGCTTAATCCTCAATATGTGCTTGTCCATTCATAAGAAGAGGGAGAAAGAAATCTCGAAGAGAAGAAAGCTCTTTGTTCTCCTTATAATTTTTGGCAATCATAGAGAAAAGAGGGGTTACTCTTTCTGTATATCGTGAAACTTTTTCATAATCCAAGTCCCCAATTGGTAGAGCTATGATATGATTTGGATATATGTGTGGTTGTGCTGAACCAGTTTGTATACTATGTTCATAAAAAAGAAAGTATCGAGGCGCACTTCCTTTTCTGCTTCGTCTCCCTGCTCATCCTGAGGCTGCTTGAAAGGAAGACCTGCTGCAGGATCCCCATCGGGACAATGGTGGAAAGCCTGAGGAAAGCGAATCTGGCTCTTCTGCCCAATGGAACCTACATGAATGCTTATTGCGACAACGTCATTGCCGATATCGGAAAGGCCCTTGGTTTTTTTTCACTGACACAGAAATTCTATTCAAAAGGAAACCTTGTTGCAGAACGATGAAAAACCGTAAAGAAATTCTGAACATCACACAACGGAAAATTATTGATGACTCGTTGTAATTATCTGCACAGTAGATGGTTGCAATAATTTTCTTTGTGTTTTAGCTGTGGAAGGCGGGAGTGTATGTGATACCAAATGTTAGGTGGGGAGATGAAAGAACATACACAACAGGAGTATTTCCTGATCCGCTTGCGCTCATGGGCTTCGAAAAGCACAGCACCGTGAGTATCTTAAGCTATGGGCTTGTGAAGACGGCAGAAGAGAAGAAACACTTCAAGGCAGGTCTTGAGGCTATGTTGAAATATGGATGACTCTTTTCTCAAATCATTGAGCCAGTATATCCAATTCCGAGGGATTGAAGCAGGTAAATCCCTTTTCGACAAGGTATGACTTCACTTCTGAAATGGTCGGGAGCGAAGGCATTGCACCCATCTTCGTTACAGTCAGAGAAGAAACATGGCTTGCAAAAACTAGGGCATCGTGTTTCGGTATACCTGCAGACAAGGCAGTACAGAAGGCTGCAACAAAGGAATCTCCTGCTGCCGTAGGATCTGCGACCTTGTCGACATGAACACATTCAATATGTTGAATCCCGTCTTTGTCTGCAATGATTGAACCGTTTTCTCCCAATGTAATAATCAGGTTCTTTACTCCTCGGTCAATCAGGTTTTTGACTACTAGGTCTACATTCCCGTAGTTAATGCCGTTGCTGACATCTATCCTGTGGCCGGTCAACAAGGCTGCTTCCGTTTCGTTGGGAGATAAAAAAGTGGTATGAGACAATAATGAATCTGACATTTCCGAAGCCGGAGCCGGATTGACCATAACGGGGACACCGGCCTCAAAGGCAAGAGAGGCCACGATTTCATTGATTTCCATCGGGATTTCAAATTGCATCATCACGATATCATACTTCCCGATTTCATCCTTCAGCCAACTGATTTCCGATTTCCTGATGCAGTTGTTTGCTCCCGGACAGATTGTAATCCGGTTCTGGGCGGAGTTTCCGGTAATCTCAAGGGTTATATGACCTACACCGCTGGAATCTTTTTCATCACGGAGAACATGGGATACATCAACCCCTGCGTCGGCAGCGTTTCTGACCATGAAGTCTCCGAAGGAATCCTTGCCGACCTTTCCTACCATCGTGACATTGGCTCCGAGTCTTGCACACTGAACAGCCTGATTGGCTCCCTTTCCTCCGGGTGCCGTATTGAAACCGACTCCCTTTACGGTTTCGCCCGCATTCGGGGCTCTTCGTGTTGAAGCAATAAGATCCATCATAAAACTTCCGATCACAAGGATATTGGGTTTTTTGAGTCTATTCATTTTTTCCTCCGTGAGTCCTTCAGAAAGGATCATACTACACCTACGGTGATGAGAATGTTTGCGAATATACGCTTTTCCCCGGTTGAAATTGCAAGGAAAACATCCGGACTGCCTGCAGTCTCATAGAATTTCTGTCTCCCGACACCTTCGAGTTCCAGATTTAGTTCTTCCTTGAATTCCCTGAATATCGACGGTGTGGAATTGTCTTCTGGAAGCATGACCACTGCTTTTTCTATTTCAATCATGGAATGAATTGATTTCAGGACATCCGTAACGGTAGGGAGGCCAGGGCAGACCCCGAGATAGACCTTCCTAGCGTTGTCTGATTTCTGCTCCAGCGGATAGTTGCCGTCTGCAATCAGAATTCTGCTTCCGTGACCGCACAAGGCAAGAGCAGATACTATTTGAGGGTTGATGCATTGACCTTTCAACATGATTTGCCTCCGATATTGTATTCAGATTTCATCTTTCCTCAGGAGTCCGAGTGCTCCGCCAGGATGGCACCTGACGTATTGCTTGGGCGTCTGTCCGCACTCTGACTGCAATTCGACCGAGAGAGCCTGAAGTGTCAGGATTTCTGCAAGGATTGAATTTCTCGGAGCCCTGTTCAGCGGGCCGCCTTCCTTTTCCACGCCGGCAAACAGAAAAGCGTCGCTGTTCTCCTTCAGCCAGCTGGTACTGTTGGCGGAGACACCGATAATCCTGCATCCGTTGTTCTTCACGGCTTCAACCATTGCTTTCATTTCCACGGTCTCTCCTGAATTGGAAATGACAATCACAATATCACCTCTGACGAGTTGCCCGCATGAACCGTGAACCGCTTCGGTACCGTGAAGGAAATAGCAGGGTGTACCGGTAGAGGAAAAAAGAGAAGCCATATATTCTGCCACATGTCCCGGTTTTCCGATCCCCGTAATATGCAGTCTGTTTCCGTTCCTCTGTGCCGTCTTTATCATTTCAACCGTTTCTTCATATTCCCTGACATCCCGTGCATGAAGGAATGTATTGAACTCCCTGTCGACGGATGAGAAGAAGTTTTCAACAGCGCAAATACTTTCCTCTTTAATCATACGAACCTCTTTGGAAAAAGCATCCGTAAAAACTGTAATACAGATTTACCCTCAAAACAAGAGATAAAGCTGCAAATAAGAGAAAAAAAACTTGCACAAGGGGGAAATCTGTATTACAGTTTTATCGTAAAGCAGGAGGAATCCAATGAAAAGTGGAAATGAAACCAAAAAAAACCGCATGTTTAAACGCAGGCGGAATAACATGGCTCTTTATCTGATGATGATTCCTGGTTTGCTCTTTTTCCTTGTATACAAATATCTTCCCATGTACGGTCTGGTCATGGCGTTTGAGGATTTCAGTCTGACAAGAGGATTCTTCGGAAGTAAATGGGTAGGTATTGCCAACTTCAGGAAATTCTTTACTTCAGCTTTTTTCCCGATGGTGATGAAAAACACGCTGTTCATCAGCATTGCAAAACTACTTGTCGGATTTCCCATTCCTGTAATACTTGCCCTAATGCTGAATGAAGTCAGGGCAAGAAGGTATAAGAAAACCCTTACAACCATAATGTATCTTCCTCATTTTGTTTCATGGGTCATAGTCGGAAGTATTGTCAACGTTTTTCTATTGCCTGGAAGTGGAATTATTACATCTCTGCTGCTCAAGTGCGGGATAGATGCAAAATGGTTGATTGAACCGGAGCCGTTCAGGTGGGTTCTGGTGGGTTCAGATATCTGGAAGAATGCAGGCTGGGGTACGATTATCTACATGGCCTCACTGAGTGCAATTGACCAACAGATGTATGAAGCGGCAAGCATTGACGGTGCAACCAAATTCCAGCAGATCTGGAGAATAACTCTGCCATGCATTCTGCCTACGGTAATCACCATTTTCATCCTCCGCATCGGAGGAATCCTGAGCGCAGGTTTCGAGCAGGTATTCGTCATGCAAAATGATGCCGTATATATATCAAGTGAAATCATCGATACCTACGTATACAACAGAGGATTCCTGAAAAGTGATTACGGTTTCGGTGCAGCTGTGGGGTTGTTCAAATCGGTAATAGGTCTCGGGCTTGTAACATTCTTCAACTGGCTCAGCCGGAAATTGGGAGAGGGGAACATATGGTAGGTGACAGACGTTTTTCCTTTGCAACTTTGGTGAATTACCTTCTCCTTGGTATTGTTGCCTTTGTTGTCCTGTATCCTTTCTGGTATATGCTGGTTTACTCCGTGAGTTCATATTCCGAAGTTGTCGGAAAGAATGCGCTCTTTGTTCCCTACGGATTCAACATTGCTGCCTATAAATCCATTCTCAATGATGAACTGTTTCTCACTGGATACAAGAACACATTGATCCTGACAGTACTGGGTACGTTCTGTTCCTTGTCGACAACCGTGCTGTTGGCGTATCCGCTTTCAAAGAATCTGAAAGGCAACAGGGTTTTTTCCTTCATGATTTATCTGACAATGCTGTTCGGCGGAGGAATGCTTCCCACATATTACGTCGTCAAGATGACCAAAATTCTGAATACGTACTGGGCTCTAATTCTGCCCAATCTGGTTACTCCGTTCAATGTTTTTGTCGTCAGAAACTATCTGAAGGATATTCCTGAAAGCCTTTCCGAATCAGCAGAACTGGACGGTGCCGGACATTTCAGAATTCTTTTTTCAATTATCCTTCCGTTGTCATTGCCGATTCTTGCAACAATAGGTCTTTTCTATGCGGTCGGTTATTGGAACTCTTATTTCCATGCAATTCTGTACATAAGGGATGCGGCTTTGAGACCTCTTCAGGTTCTTTTGAGGGAGATGGTAACCCAGACTCAGATGGATACTACCGGTTCTGGAATGATGATTGGAGCCGATATGGGAATAAACAGCCAGACAATAAAGATGGCAGCGATAATAGCATCGATTCTGCCTATTGCATGTGTATATCCGTTCCTCCAGAAGTATTTTGCCAAGGGTCTTATGAACGGAGCGATAAAAATGTGAGGCTTCATGAAAAGGAGGTGTGTTTTATGAAGAAAATGTTATCTGTTTTGCTGGTTCTGTCACTGATGACCGCCTTGTTCGCTGGCGGTTCCAAGGAAAAGGACGACGGCAACACCCTGCACTTCATTACAAGAGGTGTCTCTATCAGCGGTTCCGAGGACAATATGGTCAAGACCACTCTTGAAGAGAAGTTCGGAGTCAAAATCAACTGGGAGGTCCTTCCTTCCAGCAATTACAAGAACCAGGCTCAGACCATCATCGCCTCCGGAGAATATCCCGATATGATGGAATACACCATCTCCAGCATCGACGAACTTCAGGATATAATTGATGACGGTGTCCTCATGCCGCTGGATGAACTTCTCAAGGAGCGGGGAGAAAACATACTTGCAGACAGGCCAGCGGGATGCTGGTATGTGTCGGAGGATGGTAAGATTTATGCAATTTCCTGCAGATACAGCAATTATCCTGAGACTTTCTATGTCATCCGCAAGGACTGGCTTGACAAACTGGGCCTGAAGATGCCCACAACCTTGGATGAGCTGACGGAAGTCGCCTACGCTTTCACATACAATGATCCTGACGGAAACGGCAAGGATGATACCTGGGGCTTCAACTGTGCGATAAGCGGAAAATGGTATGAGGCAATGATGCCTGTACTCGGAGCATACGGTGTTTACATCGGTTGGATGGAGCAGGACGGTCGTCTTATTCCCTGGCAGCTGACTAACAACTGCAGGGAAGCCATCAGGTACTTCAAGGAGAACATCTACCAACAGGGTCTTGTCGATCCCAACTTCATGGTTCTTTCAAGAAACGAGTCCCTTGACAACATGAACCAGAACAAGTACGGAATCCTGTATTGGTATCTGACCCATACTTCATCAAGTTCTTCCTGGTGGAACAATTTCACGATTGCGAATCCTCAGGCAGAAAGTGTTGCACTGAGACCTGTTTCTCAGGAAGGATACGAGACCGTCTTCCCTGCACAGATTTCAAGCGGTTCTCCCACAGGATTCATTCTCCTGTTTTTCGCCGATTCAAAGAATGCAGAGATGACAATGGACATACTCAACTATCTTGCCACCGATGAAGGAGCAGACCTGGTCGGTCTGGGGATCGAGGGTTACAACTATGACATCATCGACGGCAAGTATGTCGAAAGAGATCTGACTACAAGCGAGGTAAGGTCGTCCGGAAAGGATCTGTACAATGTCGTCTTCTGGCACAACATCTACAAGAAGAATTCCAGCGAACTGACACAGGCCGGTATTGAGGCTCTTGAAGACTTCATCGTTGTGAATGACCTTGTTTCGACTTCATACGACGGTGATACTTCTGCTCTGAGTTCACTGACGAATTCGATGATCGTGGACATGATCGTTCATCCTGAAACCGATATCGATGATGCCTATGAAGAGATGAGGAGCAAGTATATGTCGATGGGAGGTGCGGCTTATATCGAATGGTACAACGCACAGATGAAGGAAATCCTGAACAACAAGTAAAAGACAGCCATGTTTATCCATCCTGAAGGAATTATACACAGAACAATCTATGAGCCTCTTGCAGCGGAAGGTGATTACAGGTTTGCACACGGTGCGGCAATACATGGATATGAAAACTCAATCTATCTGTCTTTTGCATATAACGCCGGAAATGAGAATTCCATCACCGAGACACTCAGGATTCTGAAAAGTGCTGATAACGGAGAGTCTTTTCAGGATTTTCAAATTATATCAGACGATGACCATGCAGTAAGCCACGGGTCTTTTTTTGAGCTCAGCGGAAAGCTGTATCTTGCTGTACCGTTCTTCAGGGGGCTCGGGAATCCGCTTTATACTCAGGATGGCGACAAACTGATCAGGTTTCTGGGTTTGCATTCGAAGCTCTATGAGTTACAGGGCGACAAGTTTGTTCAGAGCAGGGCAACCATCGCTGATTTCTGGCCGCTTGGCCCCGCACAGTTCATGCCTGACGGCTCCGTCCTGATTGGAGGATGTGACGGCAACTGGCAGGCCGCTGTCCTGAAGATTGACGCAAACGGGAAATTCCTTGTCCTGTCTCTCCCGATTGAAGGGAAACCATACTCCGAATGCAATGTCATCAATTTCGGAAATGAAGTGTGTGTGGTGATGAGGAATCAATCATCCGTCAAAAACAATTCCCTGCCATATGCTGCAATCTGCATGAGCCGTGACGGAGGGATTTCTTTCGACAAGGCTTTTGAAAGCTCCTTCATTATGGTTGCATCAAAACCGGGCGGCGGAAACCTTGATGACAGTCATTTCTATCTCTCGTACAACTACAGGGACAGTTATCCGTTTACAAGGGATGTTCTGGTTCTGGGAGTAGGACACTCTTTCTCGGATGCCTGCGGGCCTGTTTTCGATGAGATTTTCCTGATTGATGAAGACCCGAATGAAAAATGGGTCTGTTATCCGTACGGAACGGTCATCGGAAAATATCTCTTTGTTGTCTATTCGATTCAGAGCAAAGGCGCCATGGCCCGTGACGGGAAGAGAATGAACCACAACGATATCAAGCTTGCGAGGATTCCTCTCGCATCTATTGTCAGGAGCAATTTGTTATGAAGACCAGACTACTGTTAATACTGTTTACAATCTCCGTATTACTGATTTCGGGCTGTGCGGTTAAAGGTCCGGACAAAGGGGAAATCTTGGACGATACTATTTCTCCCAATCTGTTGAAGAAAGGTTATGAACCCGACTACAAAAATGTTCCGAAGCTGCAGAACATAGGGTCTTATGTGATTTGTGATGTTGTCGGACAGTTCGGCGGTGAGAAATTCATGCACGGGGTGTCTATTGAATGGCACAAGGGAATTCTGTATGCGTCGTATGCGTTCAACAACGTAAAGGAGAACACCTACGGCGAACAGTGCTTCTGGCAGAAGAGCTCTGACGGCGGAAAGACCTGGTCAGAACCGAAGGAGATAAAAGCCCATACCACCGGCCGGTCGGCAAGCCACGGCGTGTTCTTCGCTCATTCCGGTTTTCTGTATTACATGTTGCCTGCTGTGGATTTCACGACCGGCACATGGGTCATCACATGCGAATTGTTCAAATACGACGATGTGAAGCAGGATTGGGATTATGTCTCCGACATTGCCTCGGGGTTCTGGCCGAACTGCGCTCCCCAGAAGGTCTCAGGCGGCTGGATTGTATCCGGCGGAAACGGTCAAGTCTATATGTCCAAGGGAGAAGATATCGAGTCCCCGTGGACCCAGATTAAGATTCAGATGTCTCTGAAGGTTTCCGAAACCAGTTGTGCCGTATCGGGAGACAACATTTTCCTCATAGCAAGACCCAAGGCCGCGACGTATGAAACGACTTCCCTGGGAACGGATACGAAACGCTTCAAGCTTGTTGTCTCAAAGAGCACTGACGGAGGCTTGACTTTCAGCAATTACGAATACGGTGATATAGTTGCTTCTCCGTCCAGGACATACTCGGGTTTTCTCAGTGACGGAAGAATGTACGTCATCTTCAATCAGGACTATGACCGGGCCGAGTCAAGGAACAGACTCCTCATTGCTGTAGGAGAGAAGGGCAAGATGAATCTCTCCAAACTGTATGTCATTGAGGAATATACTAGACCGCTGTCCTACCCGTATGCGGTGGAGGACAACGGAATACTGTACATAGGATATTCAAAGGGTGTTGGAACCGGACCGAACGTGAACCACAACAATGAGGTTGTGACACTTGTTCCGATTTCCAGTTTCAATTGAGGAAAGCAGAATGACAAGAAAAATGGAAGGAATCATTCCACCGATCGTTACTCCGTTCGATAAAGCCGGAAACATCAACGAATCATTTCTCAGGCGTGAAATGGAGTATTGCATCAATGCCGGTGTAGACGGACTGAGCGTCGGAGGAAGTACGGGAGAGGGACCTACTCTGCGTGATGAGGAGCTGGTCAGGATGATTGGAATCGCCAGGGAATACGTTCCAGCAGAGAAGACACTGGTCTGCGGAATCATGCGTGCCTGCACAAGGGACGCTGTAAAGACAGGACTTGCTGTGAAGGAAGCTGGTGCGGATGCGATAATGGTGACTCCCACGTCCTACAACGTCCTTGTACCCAACGAGCAGGGCATGTTTGATTTTTATGCGACGATATCCAGGGAAGTCGGATTGCCGATAATCATCTACAATGTCCTTCCCCAGAACACCATATCCCCGTCGCTGTTCCTGCGTCTGCTGAATGAGACGGAACACGTCATGGGAATAAAGCAGAGCGTCGGCGGAATCCAAGCTTTGTATGCCGACATAATGACCGTCGGAAAAAAGGGAAAGGTCTTCGCCGCAACGGACGATATGATTTTTTCGTGCTTCGAACTCGGAGCTTCAGGTGCCATCTCGGCGATTGTATCCGTTTTCCCTGAGGAAAGCGTCCGGATGTGGAAGTTTGCACAGAGCGGAAACCACGTGGAAGGTCTGAAGCTCCAGAACAGCCTGTATGAGAAATGGCAGTGCCTTTGCGGAAACCAGTTCACGATTCGCCTCAAATATGCCTTGAAATGTCTGGGCAGAGACTGCGGCGAATGCAGGAGCCCAATCACATATCTTTCTCCGGAAGATAAGGAAAAAATCAGAATTGTATTTTCAAGATGAATAAAGGAGTTAAATACATGAAGAAAATGAATCCGTTTGTAAAGAAGTACGGGCAGATTCTGCTGCCTCTCATTACCCCGTATGACAAGGATGAGAACATTGATTTTATTCAATTCGAGAAGCTGGTTGATTACGTCATCGACAATGATCTGTGCGACTCTCTCATTGTCACCGGCACAACCGGTGAAGCCTGTCTTCTGACATTCGAGGAAAGGGTCAAGCTCTATGATACCGTCGTCAAGGTCGCCGCAGGCAGGAAGCCGATAATCGCTGGTACAGGGTGCGCTTCCACAAAGGAGACCATCGACCTGACGAACAAGGCATATGAACTGGGAATCCAGACTTGTCTTGTGGTCTGTCCGTTCTACAACAAGCCGACACAGGAAGGTATTTATCTTCATTACAGCAAGTTGGCCGCGAACACCAAGGCCGATATCATGCTCTACAACATCCCCATTTTCGTAGGAGTGAATCTCGAACCCGCTACATTGCGCAGGCTTGCCTCGATCAAGAACATAGTGGCGGTGAAGGACGAGGCAGGTGTCAACCCGACTCAGATCACCGATTATTTCCTTGCAACACAGGATATTGATGCAGACTTCGCTATTTACAACGGCGATGATGTGATGCTTCTTCCCACAATCATCCAGGGAGCAATGGGAATCGTATCCGGCGGTGCTCATATCTTCGGACACGAAATCAGGGAGATCTTCCAGTGTTTCACAAGGGGAGAGAACGAAAAGGCAAAAGATCTCTTCAATTCGCTGTACAAGGTCTGCAAGACATTCGGACAGAATGGAAGAATTCTTCCGAATTCCATCATCAGGCCCGCAATCGAAAAGGTATCAGGTATTCGTCTCGGACCGGCACGCCTTCCACTTGCTCCGGCCACGGATGATGAACTGAAGGTTCTGTTCAATACATTGAAAGAGGTCGGAAAACTCTGATCTGGAGAGACTGATGCAGGAAATAACCGAAAGACTGAGAATTCCGCAGAAGCGCATTGACCTTGTTATTGACTCCGATGCCTTCAATGAAATTGATGATCAATTTGCAATTTCTTATGCGCTGAGAGCGCCTGAAACATTTGATGTCAAGGCAATTTTCGCAGCTCCGTTCTTCAACAAACGTTCCTCAAGTCCGATGGACGGAATGGAGAAAAGTTTCAGTGAAATTAAAAAGCTGTTGACTCTTGCGGAAGAAAAGGTTCCGGTCTTCAAGGGCTCTTCCCGCTATCTTCCCGATGAAAACACTCCAGTGGAATCAGAGGCGGCAGGGATGCTTTGCCGGGTTGCGATGCAGTACTCGGATGAAAACCCTCTGTATGTGGTTGCCATCGGGGCTCTTACGAATATTGCCTCGGCATTGTTGATTGAACCTGAGATCGCGAAAAGAATGGTGTTGGTTTCCCTTTGCGGGAATTCCATCGATTGGCCGACAAACTACGAGTTCAACCTGCGTCAGGATATTGCTGCAGGGCGTGTTGTTTTCTCTTCCGGCGTACCGCTGGTTTTGCTGCCCTGCCATGGGGTTGTGAGTTCCTTCCGGACGACCGGTTACGAGTTGAAGCATTTCCTGTCCGGGAAAGATGCCCTCTGTGATTACCTCGTGCAGCAGACAATCGACGAAGCCGAATCCTATGCGAGGGGAAAAGTCTGGAGCAGGGTAATCTGGGACGTCACTACCATAGGTTGGCTCCGCGGCGGGACTCATCCGTTTATGCAGGACAGGTTTATCCCGACGCCGATTCCCGAGAATGACAACCATTGGTCATTTGATTTCCGAAGGCAGCTCTGCCGTTATGTGTACAACATCGACAGGGATGCTCTTCTCGGTGATTTGTTCGGATGCCTCTCCGGAGACAGGGATTTATGTATCGCATATAGAAAATGAAGACAATAAAAATGGAGGATAAAAATGAGGAAAGCATTTAGTTTGGTTTTGTTGGCAGCAGTATCTGCAATGCTGATTGTTTCATGTGCATCGACATCAACAGCGACTGCTTCAGCACCAACGGCTGCAGAAGCGGCGAAGAGTGAACCGGTTGATATGAAATACACTGAATTGGTCAAGGTCGCAGGCCAGACGGTTACTGAAAGTGTAGGCAAGAGAGCCTTTGCAACAGCATCTGAAACCAATGTGGCCATCACTCCCGTTTTTGAAATCGGTAAATATGAAGTCACCAGCGAGCTCTGGTACACAGTTTATGAATGGGCAACAAGTGAAGAGCGTGGTGCCGAGAAATACACATTTGCAGTCAACAGCTGGGCGAAGCCAGAATCAGACTTTGACAAATACCTGCCTGTTGCGAATGTCAACTGGAGAGATGCCCTGATCTGGCTCAATGCCTATACGGAGTATTCCAACGCAATGTACGGCACAAACCTGAAATGCGTCTATTACTCTAATGAGCAGCTGACAAAGCCGATTCGCATCGATGACGGAGAACCGAAAAATGATTCAACCGTCAACAGAAAACCCGGATCAATCGACAATCCATATATCGATGAAAAGGCAGACGGCTACAGATTCCCGTCAATTGCGGAATGGGAATTCTCTGCCAGGGGAGGATGTCCTACTGCTGCAGACTGGCAGTTCGTCTATTCGGGTTCGGATACTGCTGCAGAGGTTGCATGGACAAAAGAGGTTTCCGGTGTCGTTTCCCATACCGTCGGACAACTGGCTCCCAACAGGCTTGGATTGTATGACATGAGCGGAAACGTCTTCGAGTGGTGTAGCGACTGGCGCGAGGAGTTCAAGACCAGGTTCATCAAGGGCGGCTCTTTCGACAAAACCGAAGACAACTCTACGATGGACAGTTACGGATACAACGCTCCAGGTCTTGTCAACGCTTCCAGAGGCCTGAGGGTTGTAAGAACAGTTAATGACTAACGTGGTGGTCGAAAACTGCGTTACCAAGAGAGGAGAATATGAAAGCATTTAGGATTATCCTTCTGATAATGATAACTCTTCTGCTGGCAGTGGCCTGCAAACAGGAAGTCAAGGAACCGGAAGAGTCACAAACGCCGGGGTACACAAATCCGCTTATGGTCAGGGTTTTCGGACAGACTGTGACGGAAAGCATAGGAACGGGAGCTTTTGCAAATGCAACTGTTTCCAATGTAGACGTCACTTCCGTATACGAAATCAGCAAATATGAAGTCACCAAGGAGCTTTGGTACACGGTTTATTCGTGGGCCACAGATGAAGCCCGCGGTGCGAACAAATATACTTTTGCGGTCAATACCTATACGCAGCCGGCAACGGATGCGGAGAAAACCATGCCCGTCGGAGGGGTGAACTGGAGAGAGGCCCTCATCTGGTGTAATGCCTATACGGAGTACACCAATGCGGTTCATGGTACAAACCTGAAGTGCGTATACTATTCAGATGCAGCATTGACCCAGCCGATTCGCATTGATGACGGAACGGCATCGAATACTTCTACCATTAATACGGCTGCGGGCTCAATTGACCAGCCATATGTCAATGAAAACGCAGATGGCTACAGACTGCCGACGATTGTCGAGTGGGAGTATGCTGCAAGAGGAGGAAAACCCCGTGCCGCCGAATGGTCACTGGCCTATTCGGGATCGGATACTGTCAGTGATGTTGCATGGACAAGTTCCACTTCCGGTGGCGCTCCCCATGCTGTGGGGCTGAAGGCAGCCAACAGGCTGGGACTTTACGATATGAGCGGAAACCTGTACGAGTGGTGTTTCGACTGGCGTGTGGAGAATTCGACGAGGTACGTCAAGGGCGGATCCTATGACAAGAAAGACGGAGCGTCTTCAACATCCAATGTCGGAGGATTCAACAATCCTGGTCTTGTCAATGCGGCCAGGGGATTCAGGGTTGTGAGGACAATTACATAATAATCAGAGATTAAACGGATTTGCAACCGTGATTGAAAAACAGCGGCTGTTACAATAGTGGGTGCTGACTTTTGTTACAGCCGCTTTATCTTTCTGAAGCTCAAAACAAAGATGTGAAAACCTGAAACCCATATGATATCATTACGGCATGAGCGATCAGGCTTCGGTTCCAAAGGCAATCTCCTCTGATGATATCCGAGACAGAATCTACACAATCCGTGGCGTGCAGGTCATGCTGGATTCAGATCTTGCTCAACTTTATCACATCGGAGCTTCAATCAAGGATGCAGGGAAGAAGGCATTTGAAATCAGCCTCAATGAAGATGGAAAACTCCTGGAATCGCTTCGTTAAAGGTTTTGATTCCAAATTGATGATTTCATCTGTTGCCCGTGTCCTCTTTCTCAAGGTTCTCAAACGAGTGAATCAGGTGTTCTTCCATCAATATCGCCGCCAGGTCCGGATTGTGGTCCTTGATTGCCGCAAGAATCTCCCTGTGTCCGTAGAGCGGATCTTCCTGTCCCTTCCATGCAAATGAGGATCTCCTGATGAAGTATCCGTATACATCGGCAATTGATTCCAGAATGATTGAAAGAAGTTTGTTGCCGCAGAATTTTCCGAGGGAAATATGGAACAGAATATCTTCGTTCGCCTTGACTTCGGGATTTGAAGTAATATTTGATTCGATTGAATCGACTATAGTTGTCAGTTCCTTCAATTGGCTGTCATTGATGTTCTCTGCCGTGAGCCTTACTGCAGATGTTTCCAGAATGACTCTCATCTCGAACATGTCTTTGTCTTCGATTTCATTCATTGCGATTGTATTGACAAGAATCTCGGCAACGTTCTTGGACTCCGGTTTTGTCACATATGATCCGCTTCCGACGATTTTCTTGACTAGGCCAACCGTTGACAGTTCTTTCAATACTTCACGGATTACCACTCGTGAAACCCCGTATTTGTTGCACAGTTCCTGTTCGGAAGGGAGACGTTTTCCATAAAGATTCTTGTCGAGGATTTCTTCTTTCATCTTATTGAATGTAGTTTCAACCAATGTGGGACCTACATTGACGGGTTTGTAAACGCTCATAAGATACTCCTGTTACAATTTGGGCAAGGTTCGTTTTTTTTCTTTATACTATAAAACCATCCTGTTGTCACACGGTTTAGATGAGCGGTTCAGATTAGCGTTGTCATGTAATAGGGAAGATAAAGAATTCCCTTGTCTCGTTTGATGTCCCCGTTATGGATACCGACGCACCTCGCAATCGACGTACCCAAAGAATGAAGGTGTAGTTCAGTTGGCAGAATTCCGGACTGAAGATCCGGTTATCTTTGTTCAAATCGGAGTGCCGCCAAAAGCAAAGATCTCATATCTATTCATTCAGATTGCATATAAATACATTTTAATAAAAAACCAGAAAACGGCTTTCAGGGAAACTCGGCCAAATATCAAAAAAAGCCGGCAGATAACTGTCGGCTTTATAATGAGTTAACAGAGATGTGTCATCACTCCCATTCAATCGTTGCCGGCGGTTTGGAGGTTATGTCGTAGACTATGCGGTTCACGTGGGGCACTTCGTTCACGATGCGGTGTGAGACCCTCTCCAATACATCGTATGGGATGCGCGAGAAGGTGGCGGTCATGAAGTCGCTCGTGTCTACACAGCGCAGGGCTATGGTGTAGTCATATGTCCTGCCGTCTCCCATGACGCCAACGCTTCTTATGTTTGTGAGAACTGCGAAGTACTGACTTTTTGGAACGTTGCACTCTCCAGCTTTGCAGGCATTTTCAAGCTCGCTTCTGAAGATCCAATCGGCTTCGCGAAGGATGGAAAGCTTCTCCTCTGTGATGTCTCCAATGACCCTTATTGCAAGTCCCGGTCCGGGGAATGGCTGTCTGTCAACAAGGGAGGAGGGAAGTCCAAGTTCTCTCCCAAGCGTTCGCACTTCGTCCTTGAAAAGCAGGCGCAGTGGCTCGACTATTCCTTTGAATCCTATGTCCTCCGGCAGGCCTCCAACATTGTGGTGGCTCTTTATGACGCTTGCATTTCCAAGGCCCGATTCAATGACATCGGGATAGATTGTGCCTTGTACAAGGTAATCTAGGCTATCGTTTTCGCCGGCGAGCCTTCGTGCTTCCTCCTCGAAAACCCTAATGAACTCTTCGCCTATTATCTTGCGCTTTCGTTCTGGTTCTGTGACTCCTGCAAGCTTGTCGAGGAATCGTCTTCTTGCATCGACGCGCACGAAGTTGATTGGGTACTTGGAGAAGACTTCCTCCACTTGGTTGGCCTCGTCCTTGCGAAGAAGACCATGGTCCACGAAGACGCAGGTGAGATTCCTTCCAATGGCTCTCGACATGAGCGCTGCCGCAACCGAGCTGTCCACTCCCCCGGAAAGGGCCAGTAGCGCCTTGGACTGGCCAATCTTCTCCCTCAGTTCACAGACCGATGTCTCCAAGAAGTCCGCCATCTTCCAATCTTGGCGAGCTTTTGCAACATCAAGGACAAAGGCTTTGAGCATGTCGAACCCATGCTGCGTATGGTTCACTTCCGGGTGGAACTGCACGGCATAGAAACCTCTTGAAGGGTCTTCGAATGCTGCATAGGGACATGCCTGGGTTCTTGCTGTTGCGTGGAATCTACTAGGCAGTTTCTTTACGCTGTCTCCATGGCTCATCCAAACTATGCCTTCTTCTGGGATGCCTTTGAAAAGCGTTGAGTTCCTGTCGAACTTCGTCTCGGTCCTTCCGTATTCTCGTGATGCTACATCTGGAGCTGGAGCCACCTCTCCACCAAGTGTCTGAGCCATAAGCTGCGAGCCATAACAAATGCCTAGGATTGGAATTCCAAGTGAAAAAACAAGGGCATCGGGCTTAGGTGCGCCATTTTCATAGACGCTTGAAGGTCCTCCTGTGAAGATGATAGCCTTTGGATTGTATGTCTTGATTTCGTCCAAAGACCAGTTGTATGGGTGCACTTCGCAGTAGACGTCCATCTCCCTTACGCGGCGGGCTATGAGCTGGTTGTATTGGCCTCCAAAGTCAAGGACGAGGACTTTGTCATAGACTTTTGCTTTGTTTGAGGCGTTGGAGTTTCCAACGCTGGCGTTCGAAGTGTGTGATGTCTCCATGTCAGGTCTCCCTTCTGAATCGTATGCCGCCGTCTACGGAGTCGATTATGGCAAGAGACTTGAGGTTCACTCCTGCGGCTCTAAGCCTGTCTCCGCCACCTTGGAAGCCTTTCTCTATTGCAATTCCAATGCCTTCAAGGTTCGCTCCGGTTTTCTCCACTATATGGATAAGTCCCTTGAGAGCTTCGCCGTTTGCAAGAAAGTCATCGATTATGAGCACGTTGTCGGAGGGTTTTATCATATCGGACTCCACCATGAGCGTGACAGTCTTGTTGTAGGTGTACGAATGGATTTCGCTGCATACGAGGCCGCCTTCTATGTTGTCGCTCTTGGCCTTCTTCGCAAAGAGCATGGGAATTCCGTAGATATACGAACATACGGCGGCAAGAGCTATTCCGCTGGCCTCTGCGGTCAGAATGAGCGTAACTTTGCCAATGTCGAAGTGTTTCTTGAATTCCTCTGCTATTTTGGACATGAATGCGGTGTCGACTCTGTGGTTCAGGAAAGAGCCCACCTTGATGATGTTCCCAGGAAGGACCTTGCCTTCCTCCAATATTCGTGCTTCTAGTTCGTCCATACGAAACTATGGTGCAAAAACGCTGTGAGTGTCAATTGGCGGTTTAGTAAACGGGAGCGGAATACGACGTTTTTGTTGCATTCTTTGTTTTTTTTGGCTTTTCTTGTTGCTGCTGTTGTTTGCCGCTGCAGCCTCGTTGAGTGTACTGAGAGGTCTGGGCTTACTGGGCAGTCTGGGCGGACTAGGGCGGACTGTTTTGGATTTTTAGGAAGCTTTCTAAAAGCGTGAATGGAAATGCACGGTTTCTTGGATAAGTATTATTAGGAGGCTGAACTATGGCTGAAGTTGCAAAAAATGTCAGAGAGTTCCTACCCAGAAAAGATGCATACAAAGATTCAAAGACGTCAAAGAGGGGAGGAATAGAGAAAAATGGTCGTTTCTTCCACATGGTGCAGAGGTGTCGCAACAGAGAGGATTTGTATGATATGCAATCTGCAAGGTATAGGCATGACTTGCTTTGCCGTTTGTGTATAAAACATGGTGTTGGGATAATGTTTTCTGTTGTAATGCCCAACCATACGCATGAATTGCTCTACGCAGAGAGCGTGGAACGGATATCGGAAGTGATGCGTGAACTGAATACACAGGTTTCTCGTTTCATTCGCAGAAACAGCCCCAATAGATTCAAAAAGCGGGATGCTCGAGTGTTTGATGAAAGGCCCATCTATATAGCGATAAAAAACATGCGACATCTTGGCGTCGTGGGGAAGTACATATATGAAAACGTTGCTCCTTATGAACGACTGAACAAATTCATTCCATTCAGCTGTTTCTTTGGAATGCGAAATGGATATGTCCCAACTCCACCTTATCAAAAAGATCTCTATGAGTTTGTCTATGGCATGGATGTGCGATGCCTGGTTGTTTTTTTTGAGAAGAGTTCGACAAAGGAAGTCGAAAGGCTCATGGAACAACGTTTCTCTTCTTGGAAAAAGGAGGACTCCGATGTCTTCTTCAAAGTAGATCCTTCCTCTCCATGGCTTGATGAGGAAAACAGTGCGCCTTAGTCCGCCCAGTAAGCCCAGACTGCCCAGTGCGCTCACTACTACCCAGTATGCCACATATACAAAATGCATATACAAAAAGGCCGATGTCTCTGCATGTAACATACTGTAACCTGCATTGAAACCGGCCTCGAATCTACAAAGCTGCAGCGTTGCGCTGCAGCACTGCACTGCTGTTAATTACTTTATCACAAAGCTCACAAGCTTGTTTGGAACTACGATCTCCTTGAGGATGGTTGCTCCATCAAGGTAGCGCTTGACGTTATCGTTGTCCTTTGCAAGAGCTACCATCTCATCCTTTGAGGTGTCCTTTGCAATGGTGAGCTTCGCACGAACCTTGCCGTTTATCTGAACGACAATGGAGACCTCTGCGTCAACGACCATTGCAGGGTCGTATACCGGCCACTTCTCGTTTGCAATGGAAGGTTTGTGTCCAGCTTTCTCCCACAGTTCCTCTGCAAGGTGCGGAGTGTATGGGCTCAGCATGAGGACGAACGGCTCCCAGGCCTCGCGAGGCAGCTTCTCCATCTTGGAGAGGTCGCTTATGTAGATCATCATCTGGCTTATTGCCGTGTTGAAGTTCAAGGAGGCTGTATCGTCCGTAACCTTCTTTATTGTCTTGTGGAGGCTCTTCATGAGATCTGCAGGAGCCTTTTCGTCCACAATCTCCCTTTCGTCCGCTAGGCGCCATATCTTGTCTATGAAGCGCCATACACCGGCGATTCCTGATGTCGACCATGGCTTTGAGACCTGAAGCGGTCCCATGAACATCTCGTACATCCTCATGGTGTCCGCGCCGTACTCAGCTTCCACGTCATCAGGGTTTATGACGTTCTTGAGGCTTTTGGACATCTTTGCGATGACGCGCTCAAGGACCTCTCCTGTGTTCTTGTCCACGAATACGCCGGGTTCCTTTTCAATGACCTGATCCGCCTGCACCAACGTCTTATTTGGCCTCTGGTATGCAAACGAGGTTATCATTCCCTGGTTCACAAGCCTTGCAAAAGGCTCTGGAGTGGAGACAAGACCAAGGTCGAACAGCACTTTGTGCCAGAACCTTGCATAGAGCAGGTGCAGCACTGCATGCTCCGTTCCTCCAACATAGAGGTTCACCGGCATCCAGTACTTCTCCTTCTCTGGGTCCACGAACCTCTCGTTGTTCTTTGGGTCTATGTAGCGCAGGTAGTACCAGCATGAACCTCCCCACTGGGGCATGGTGTTGGTTTCGCGCTTTGCAGGGGCTCCGCACTTTGGACATTTGCAGTTCACCCAGTCGGTGATGTTGGCAAGAGGGCTTTCACCTGTGCCGGAAGGCAGGTAGCTGTCCACTTCAGGCAGCCTCAAAGGAAGCTCGTCCTCCGGAACGAGGACCGTTCCGCAGTGTGGGCAGTGGACGAGTGGGATCGGCTCTCCCCAATAGCGCTGTCTGCTGAAGACCCAGTCCCTGAGTTTGAAGTTTATCGTCTTGTGTCCAATGCCCTTTTCTTCCAGATAGGAGAGCATCTTCTCAATGGCATCGGCCTTGTTGAGTCCATCCAGGAAGCCGCTGTTGACGTGGATGCCGTCCTGCGTCCATGCCTGGGTCTGTACGTCTACGTCGCTCTTGAGGACCTCTATGATTGGAAGGCCAAATTTCTTGGCGAACTCCCAGTCGCGGGTGTCGTGTGCGGGGACAGCCATGATTGCGCCCGTGCCGTATGAGATGAGTACGTAGTCGGCGATCCAGATTGGAATTTCCTTGCCGTTGACGGGGTTGATGGCGTAGCTTCCTGAGAACACGCCCGTCTTCTCCTTTGCAAGGTCCGTTCTGTCAAGGTCGCTCTTCTTTGCTGCATCCGCTATGTATTGCTTGACCTGCGCTTCCTGCTCCTTTGTGGTGAGCTTTGCAACAAGTGGGTGTTCCGGCGAGACGACCATGTAGGTTGCGCCAAAGAGGGTGTCGCACCTTGTCGTGAAGACTTCAAGCTTGCCTGCAGGGTCGTCTTCAAGGCCTTTGACCTGGAACAGGACGGATGCGCCTTCGCTCTTTCCAATCCAGTTGCGTTGCATCATCTTGACGGACTCGGGCCAGTCCACAAGGTCAAGGTCGTCGAGCAGCCTCTGTGCGTATGCCGTTATCTTGAGCATCCACTGCCTTATGTTCTTCTTCTCCACCTGGGCTCCACAGCGCTCGCAGTGGCCTTCCTTGACCTCTTCGTTGGCAAGACCCGTCTTGCAGTTGGGGCACCAGTTGATTGGAGCCTGCGTCTCGTATGCAAGGCCCTTCTCGTAGAGCTTCTCGAATATCCACTGGGTCCAGTGGTAGTAGTCAGGGTCGCATGTGGAGATCTCCCTGTCCCAGTCGTAGCAGAAACCAAGGCTCTTTATCTGGCGTCTGAATGTGTCTATGTTCTTCTCCGTCGTGATCGCAGGGTGCGTTCCCGTCTGGATCGCATAGTTCTCCGCAGGGAGTCCAAAGGAGTCGAATCCCATTGGATGCAGCACGTTGTAGCCGTTCATCCTGAGGTATCGGCAGTATATGTCCGTGGCCGTGTAGCCTTCTGGGTGTCCTACATGAAGTCCTGCCCCCGATGGATATGGGAACATGTCAAGGACGTAGGCCCTCTTCTCCTTTGGATAGGAAGGGTCCTCTGTCACGGCGAACGTCTTGTTGTCCGCCCAGTATTTCTGCCACTTGGGCTCTGTTTTGTCAAAAGGATATCTGCTCATGGCCCAATGATAATTTGTTTCACTTTCTGTAACAAGTGGCTTACAATGTTGTTAGACACTCGTGGGCGATGACAAAATGGCGATGGCCAAATGGTGATTGCAAAATGGCGATTGCCGAATTATGCCGACCAAGGTGTCGAAGAGGTATGTGAAGTGAAGAAGTGGCTTGTTCTGGCTATATACGCTGCAGATGTGTTCTTTTGCCTTAGGGCTGTGAAGAACAAGGATTCGCACGAGTATGCGCTCACGAAGCCTTTCCTCATGCCTCTTCTGTGTGGGCTCTACTTCGTGTTTCTCCCTGAGGCTCTAAGAGGCATGGCATACCAGAGATATGTAGCCCTTGCGCTTCTGTTCCATACTTTAGGGGACGTCCTGCTTCTCTTTCCCCGAAACAAGACCAAGGCCTTCTTCTATGCAGGTATGCTTTCGTTCCTCATAGGCCACATCCTCTACATAGTCTGGTTCCGCAACGCCCCTGTTGGACACTCCGTCAAAGTCGCCCGCATAACGTTCGTGATCGTTGCCATATGCGAGTACCTGCTCTACAGGCAGCTCATGCTTGGACCAAGGCGCTATGCCCCAAAACTGCTTCCCTATTCCTTGGGACTGGCGTTCCTTGCCGTCTCCGTAGCCAGCACCTTTGGCAACGGCTCGCACCCGGCTGCAACCATCATAGCCCTAATTGGCGTTGGACTCTTCTGCTTTTCAGACTACTGCATAGAAAGACGACTTGTCAGAATGCCCCTCTTTGGCCAAATGGTCGTCATGTCCACATACATCGCCGGCCAAACCCTCATCGTGCTTGGAATGCTGCTTCTCCAACTATAGGCCCATTCCCGCCACCCATCCTTGGACTCCGTTTTTAGCCCGATGCCTCTGAATCCCCATTCCCTTTAACTCCAAGCCGATCTTTGATATAATTCCCGCCATGGCAGACAGAACGACAGATAGGAAATCCTCAAAGCCCATATACGACGAAGCGGCTATAAAGACCATGTCTCCGCTTGAGCACATAAGGCTCAGACCCGGTATGTACATAGGAAGGCTTGGCAACGGAACCCATGTGGACGACGGCATATACGTCCTGATGAAGGAAGTCATAGACAACAGCATAGACGAGTTCATAATGGGAGCCGGCAACAGGATTGTCATAAAGCTTGAAAACAACACTGTGAGCGTGCGCGACCAGGGAAGGGGAATCCCCCTTGGAAAGGTCATAGACTGCGTATCCGAGATAAACACAGGAGCCAAGTACAACGATGACGTGTTCCAGTTCAGCGTGGGACTCAACGGCGTTGGCACCAAGGCCGTCAACGCCCTAAGCTCATGGTTCCATGTAAAGTCGTTCAGGGACGGCCGCTATTTCGAGGCGTTCTTCAAGCAGGGGATCCTTACGGAGAAGCACGAAGGAAAGACGGACGAGCCAAACGGAACCCTCACGGAGTTCACTCCGGACCCGGAGGTCTTTGGCCAGTACCAGTTCAACGACGACTTCATAGTGAAGAGACTGAACAACTACTGCTACCTCAACACAGGCCTTACCCTCGAGTACAACAAGAAGGTGTTCAGGAGCCAGCACGGACTTCTTGACCTCTTGGACAAGGAGGTGGAGGACAACGGAATCTATCAGACCATCCACTACAGGAGCAAGACGCTTGAATTCGCATTCACGCATACAAGGGAATACAGCGGCGAGACCTATTTCTCATATGTCAACGGCCAGTACACGAGCGATGGCGGAACGCACCAGGCGGCCTTCAAGGAAGGAATCCTTGCAGGAGTGAAGGAGTTCTTCAAAAAACCCCAGTGGGCGCCGCAGGATGTGCGTGAGGGCATCGTGGGGGCCATAGCCATAAAGGTCCAGACCCCGGTCTTCGAAAGCCAGACCAAGAACAAGCTTGGCAACACCGAGGTGAGGATGCCGATCATAAACGAGGTCAAGGAAGCCGTTGTGGACTTCCTCCACAAGAACCCCGAGGCGGCACAGCTTCTCAACCAGAAGATCCTGACAAACGAGAACATCCGCAAGAAGCTTACAGAGGTCAAGAAGATAGCCAAGGAGAATGCAAAGAAGATCTCCATAAACATTCCAAAGCTCAAGGACTGCAAGTTCCATCTTGGACAGACCGGCCCTCATGCCGACATGGGCGAACGCTCCATGATATTCCTCACGGAGGGAGACTCCGCATCAGGAACGTTGAACACGGCAAGGGACGTCATGACGCAGGCCGTCTTCAGCCTTAGGGGAAAGCCCCTCAACACCAACGGGATGTCCATGAGCGACATGTACAAGAACGCAGAGCTATACAACGTCATGGCCGCCCTTGGCATAGAGAACGGCATAGAGGGTCTCAGGTACGGCAAGGTCATATTCGCAACCGATGCCGATATCGACGGCTTCCACATTCGCATACTGCTCCTCACATACTTCCTTTCATATTTCGAGGATCTAATAAACGCAGGTAGGGTGTGGATACTTGATACGCCTCTTTTCAGGGTCAGGAACAAGAGCGTCACGACGTACTGCTTCTCGGAGGAGGAGCGTGACAACATGATGCGTCAGATAAGAGGCTCCGAGGTCACACGCTTCAAAGGACTTGGAGAGATATCGGCCAAGGAGTTCGGGCAGTTCATAGGGGAGGACATGCGCCTTATCCCCGTGACCATAGACAGCTTGGCGGAGGCGCGCAAGGCCATGAACTTCTACATGGGAAAGAACACGCCTGAAAGACGCGACTTCATAATGGAAAATCTGGTGTAAGGAGGCATAAAGATGGCTAATGCAAAAGAGCTTTTCAGACAGAACTTCATAGAATACGCCTCCTATGTCATCAAGGACAGGGCCATTCCAGACATAGAGGACGGCCTCAAGCCAGTGCAGAGGAGAATCCTCCACACCCTCATAGAGATGGATGACGGACGTTTCAACAAGGTCGCAAACGTGGTTGGATCCACCATGCACTACCACCCGCATGGCGATGCCTCCATCTACAGCGCACTTGTCAACCTTGCCAACTGCGACCTTTTCATTGAAAAGCAGGGGAACTTTGGGAACTTCATGACAGGCGACGGCGCCGCAGCTGCACGTTACATAGAATGTCGCCTCCTTCCCTTTGCAAAGAAGGTCCTCTACAACCCTGAGATAACCAACTATGTGGAATCCTATGACGGCCGCGGCAAGGAGCCCGTCTCGTTCCCGGCAAAGATCCCCGTAGTTCTCATCCAGGGCACGGAGGGCATCGCCGTAGGCATGTCCACCAAAATCCTTCCCCACAACGCACTTGAGGTCATAGACGCCCAGATAGCGGCAATCAAGGGTGAGCCCTTCCATCTCTATCCCGATTTCCCTGGCGGCGGCATCATGGACGTTTCCGACTACCAGGACGGTCTTGGAAGCGTTGCGGTGCGCGCAAAGCTTGACACCTCAAACGCAAAGAAGATAGTGATCGAGGAGCTTCCTTTTGGCGTGGACAGCGAAAGCATGATCCACTCCATAGAGGATGCCATAAAGAAGGGCCGTCTCAAGATACAGAGCGTAAGCGACTTCACGGCGGACAAGGTCAATATAGAGATATCCCTTGCAAAGGGCACGTACACCAAGGACATAGTGGACGCACTGTACGCCTACACGCTGTGCGAACAGAAGATATCGGTGAACTGCCTTGTCATAAAGGACAAGCTGCCGCATGTGTGCACCGTGTCGGACGTAGTGAACTACCATGCAAACCACATAATCGATGTCTCAAAAGCAGAGCTTGAGGTCGAAAAAGGCCACCTCTATGACAAACTGCACTATCGAACGCTTGAACGAATCTTCGTAGAAGAGCGCATCTACAAGCGCATAGAGCAGAAGCGCACCCAAGAGGCTGTGTTCTCGGCCGTAAAGACAGGATTCGACCCCTACAGCGACCAACTCGTGCGCGAGGTGTCCGACGAGGACGTGGAAAGGCTCCTCAAGATCCCTATCAGGAGAATCTCCCTCTTCGACATTGAGAAGAACCGCCAGGAGATAGAGCAGATCAACGAAGACATAAAGCGCGTAGAGTACAACCTTGGACATCTTGCCGAGTATTCCATTGGAGTCCTCAAGGATATAAAGGGCGAGTTGGACAACGAGCTTCACAGACGCAAGACCGTCATTGGCGACTTCAACATGATAGATGTGAAGGAAGTCGCCAAGCGCGACATAGACCTGAGGTACGATGGGCTTACAGGCTATCTTGGGACCAACGTCAAGACTGGCAACGCCCTGTTCAAGGTCTCCGAGTTCGACAAGATACTTGTAGTCCAGAAGAACGGAACCTACTACTGCACCAACGTGTCGGACAGGACCTTCGTGGGCAAGGACCTTGCGTACTGCGGCCTTGCTGACAAGGAGAGCCTTGAGAACATCGTGTTCACCGTCATCTATCAGGACAAGAAGACGAAGATTTCGTACATAAAGCGCTGCAAGCTGTCAGGTTTCATCATGAACAAGCCTTATGAGCTTTTGCCTGAGCCTGAGACCTGTGCGCTCAAGAAGCTTTCCGTCCTTGAGAACGCAGAGGTCACCGTCACATACAAGGGCCCGTCACGGGTGAAGGAAACGACGTTCTACTTCTCCGACTTCAGGGTCAAAGGTGCAAAGGCCGGTGGCGTGACCATCACGAAGAAGGAGATTGCCTCCATTAGGATAAAGCCATGCAAGGCGGTAAGCACTTCTCCAAAGGAAGAGTCGGATTCCGGTCTTGACGAGGAGCTTGAAGAGCAGGGTGCAGAGACATCGGTCTTGGATGGAAAGGCTTCAAGTGAAAGACGTGTCGAAGGAAAGAGTGCGGACGAGATGCCGGGCCTCTTCGACGATGTGGATTGAGGTGTGTGATGGGTTTCGATGGCTTTGAAGGCGTTGCGGACAGGGTTCTCTACGAGGACAACCATATCGTCATAGTGAACAAACTCCCCGGTGAGATAGTGCAGGGTGACAGGACCGGAGACAGGACGCTGTGCGACGATGTAAAGGCATATCTCAAGGAGAAATACAACAAGCCTGGTAACGTGTTCCTTGGACTCCCTCATAGACTGGATAGGCCAACGAGCGGAATCGTCGTATTCGCACGCACGGACAAGGCTCTTGGGCGGCTCAATAGGATGTTCCAGGAAGGTTCCATGAACAAGGTCTATTGGGCGATCGTTGACCATGGATTGGGTTCCAGAGAGGGCGAGCTCAGGCATTTCCTGTACAGGGACGGCGCCAAGAACAAGAGCTTTGCGTACAAGCCGGACTCATCCACTGGCGGTGCTCCAGCTGTGCGTGGCGTCCCTTCCTCTTCGTTGCAGGAAGCGCGTCTGCGGTATCGTGAGCTTGCGGTGTCCGACCGCTACACATTGCTTGAAATCCAGCTTCTCACCGGACGCCATCACCAGATACGCGCCCAGCTCGCTGCATGCGGGGTGCATATCAAAGGGGACTTGAAATACGGCTTCCCCCGTTCGAACCCCGATGGCGGCATAAGCCTGCATTCCCGCAGCATCTCCTTCGTGCATCCTGTGTCCGGCCTGAACATTCATGTGGTGGCCGACCCTCCTGTGGATCCCCTTTGGGACTTCTTTTTGGATGAACTTGAAGGATTAAATCGTTGATTTTTGTGTTTTGCGTAATTTTGCAATTTCACATATTGTATTTTTAGGTATTCCTCAATTCTTTGGGAAAAATTGATTGTTTTCAAAATCAATTGTTGACAACTCTCTTACAAGGGCTTTACAATTGGGTACGGTGGTTGCCGAGGCTTCCACCGTTGCTACAAAGTGGAGGCTATCTATATGTACAATTTAGACGAGTTCATGGCTGAACTTGAGAGGAAGAATCCTGCTCAGCCAGAGTTCATTCAGGCTGCTCGTGAAGTCATCGAGTCTGTCATCGATGTCGTAAACAACAATCCAAAGTATCTTGCAAACAAGATCCTCGACAGAATCGTAGAACCTGAGAGAGTGATTGAGTTCAGAGTCGAGTGGGAGGATGACAACCATCAGATCCAGGTCAACCGTGGTTACAGAGTACAGTTCAACAGCGCAATAGGACCTTACAAGGGCGGACTCAGATTCAGCAAGAACGTCACCCTTGGAACCCTCAAGTTCCTGGGTTTTGAGCAGACATTCAAGAACAGCCTTACGACCCTCCCAATGGGCGGTGGAAAGGGTGGTTCTGATTTCGATCCGGTTGGCAAGTCCGACAACGAAATCCTTCGTTTCTGCAGAAGCTTCATGACAGAGCTCTACAAGTACATTGGTCCTGATACGGACGTTCCTGCCGGCGACCTTGGTGTTGGTGGAAGGGAGATCGGCTACCTCTATGGCCAGTACAAGAGAATCCGCCAGGAGAACACAGGCGTTCTCACCGGCAAGGGTCAGAACTGGGGCGGCTCACTCATCAGACCTGAAGCAACAGGTTTTGGTGCAATGTACTTCACGAACGAAGTCCTCAAGCTCAATGGTGACTCATTCGAAGGCAAGAGGGTTTCGATCTCTGGTTTTGGCAACGTTGCATGGGGTGCTGCCATGAAGGCTTCCCAGCTTGGCGCAAAGGTCGTTGCAATCTCCGGTCCGGACGGATACATCATTGACGAGGACGGAGTCGGCACTCCAGAGAAGTGGAACTACATGCTTGAGCTCAGAAACTCCAACAAGAACGTCGTCGCTCCTTATGCAGAGAAGTTCGGTGCAAAGTTCGTTCCTGGCCACAAGGTCTGGGAGCTTCCAGTCGATATCGCATTTACATGCGCCCTTCAGAACGAGCTCAACGGCGAAGATGCAAAGCTTCTCATCAAGAACGGTGTCAAGTATGCAATCGAAGTCTCCAACATGGGATGCACTCCAGAGGCAATCGCAGCCTTCCAGGCCGCAAGGATTCCATTCTGCCCAGGTAAGGCTGTCAATGCTGGTGGCGTAGCTACATCCGGTCTTGAAATGAGCCAGAACGCCGAGCATCTCAAGTGGTCTGCAGAAGAGGTCGACAAGCAGCTCCACATAATCATGAAGAACATCTTCGATGCTTGCGTAAGGGAAGGAAAGGAAGCTGATGGATTCGTCAACTACGTCAAGGGTGCAAACATTGCCGGCTTCAGAAAGGTCGCCGATGCAATGTGTGAGCTTGGCTATTGATTTGATTTCCAGCATAGTTTTGACGCCGGAGGCCATTGAGGCTTGATGGTTTCCTCCTGTTGGCCTTCGCCTCCGGCCCTCACATTTTCGATTGACAAACAAGGACTGCCGTGGTTTTCCATGGCAGTCCTTTCTTTATGTCTATCATTCGAGGTGTAGTGTTTCGCAATCGTCTTTTTTGCGAGTTGCTGTAAACTGCAGTGTCCATAAACTCCGTTTTTTGCCTGTTTATGTCCACAATCGTGTCCATAAAAGCCGTTTTTGAGTCGTTTATGACTAACTTCATTGAGCTTCAAAGCCATCAAGGCTTGCAGCTTTACAAAGGTTTTACTCCCATCTATGGTTCTTTGCCGTTTCTAAACCGTCATACGTACTAGAATGGCAGGCATGGAAAACGAACTGATATATCAATTGCCCATGATTTTTGTGGGCATCGTTTTGATTTACCTTGCAATAAGGAAGAAGATGGAACCTGCTTTGCTGCTCCCCATGGGTTTTGGTGCCATTCTGGTGAACCTTCCAGGCTCTGTCATAGCGAATGACATTGGCATCCTTTCATGGCTCTACAACTTTGGCATAGACACCTTTGAAGTGTTTCCTTTGCTTCTTTTCATCGGTATTGGTGCCATGATAGACTTTGGGCCTCTTATCCAAAAGCCCTGGCTCCTATTCGTTGGTGCAGCGGGGCAGGGTGGAATCTTCCTTACGATGATGCTTGCCTCTTTGTTCTTCCCTTTGAACGATGCTGCTTCCATTGGAATCATTGGAGCTGCGGACGGCCCAACTGCAATACTGGTTTCCCAGCGTTTGAACTCTCAGTTCATGGCTCCAATACTCATAGTGGCCTATTGCTACATGGCTCTTGTTCCAATAATTCAGCCTGCGGTTCTGAAGGCTACGACCACAAAGCATGAAAGGGAGATCCAAATGACATATAGGGCAGGGGATGTGTCCAGGTTCACTAGAATTGTGTTCCCAATTGCAGTCACGATTATATGTTCTCTTATGGCTCCGGATTCCGCGGCTTTGGTTGGAATGCTTATGTTCGGCAACCTCCTTAGGGAATGCGAGGTCCTTGATTCCCTTTCAAATGCCGCACAGAACGTCCTTTCTCCATTGATCACTTTGCTGCTTGGCCTTTCCATTGCTCCTATGATGAAGGGAACGGACCTTTTGACTTTCCAGACCATAATGATCATTGGGTTTGGGCTTCTTGCCTTTGTGTTCGACACAGCCTGCGGTGTGTTCTTCATAAAGATTGCAAACCTGTTCCTTCCAAAGAGTGCCAAGGTGAACCCGCTGATTGGAGGGGCTGGGATATCGGCCTTCCCAATGTCTGCAAGGGTTGTGCAGAAGGTTGGCAACGAGGCCAATAGGCAGAACCACCTTCTTCCGTTTGCAATTGGCGCCAACGTTGCAGGGCAGATAGGCTCTGTCCTCGCTGGCGGTCTTATACTGTCCATGTTTGGTTGAGGAGGTCTATTATGTTCGCTTTGTCAAATGTTGCAACATCCACTGTGAACACCGCAGTGAGCATGGGTTTTCGTGCATGGGGCCTTCTTGCCCTCTCCATGGGAGGAATATTCCTTGTTGTCCTAATCCTCAACAAGCTTGGAAAAAACAAGAAACGCAACGACAAAGAATCCTAGAATACGAAGTATCCGGGATACTTTGTCATTGCTTGGGGGCTTAATTCTTTTTGATAGAAAGCTTTTCCTTTATCTTGGCGAAGGCTTCTTCGTGGTTTGAGGAATGCATTGTTGGGAAGGCCTTGATGAGACGCTTCTGCATCCTCGAGATCTCTTTCTCCTTTTCGTTTATGGAGAGCTTAAGGACTTCAAGGCGGGACTGGGCGTCGCTTCGTGATTCCATGACGGTGTCCGTAAGCTTCTTGACGCCTTCGATTTCCTTTGCTTTGAGTGCGCCGTCTGAGAGGCGCTTTCCAATCTCGTCGGAGACTTGGTGTATCTGGGCGGCGAGCTTGTCGATTTCCTCAAGTTTCTTGTTGAAGTGGAACACGCTTGTGGAGGTCGCAATGATATCGGCTATGAAGGTGACGCCTAGGATTGGAAGTACGATGTACGTCGCAAGCGAAGGTATGTGATTGACGAAGAATGCAATCGAGGGGTGCACGATGTCAATGAGGAAGACGCATGCAAGGCCCCAGATGAGTGAGAATGCAAGGCATACGTAGCCGCCAATGTTGAGGGGCATGCGGGAGTAGTCCCACCAGCGGTGGTGGAATATCTTCTCCATGAGGAATCCCGTTATGAGTTCAAGTACGGAAGTGAGTACAACTGAGCCAAGGAACAGTATCCAGAAGTTCTCTTTGAGCGGTTCCAGAAGGAATACGACTATGACGACTCCAAAGCCGTAGATTGGACACACTGGGCCGTTGAGGAAGCCTCTGTTTTCGAATACACCTCTTGCGCAGGCTGCGAAGACGACTTCCGTCGCCCATCCCAAAAAGGCGTAGATGAAGAAGAACCAGACATAGTTCGTGATTGTAGCGAATGTTGCGGACATTTTCCCTTCCTCCGTGCGGTTGCTTACATATAAATAATACATGAAAAGCCTTTTGGTGCAAACATTGGTGTTTGCTGACTTGTTGGACTGTGTGCGAATTTGATAAATAAAATGGTATTTCTTCCATCATTTCTACCCTCATTTCTTCCATCATTTCTTTATTTACAAGTGACAATTGTTGTGCTATAATTCATTTATGAATCATGAATTAGCTGAAAGAATTGTGAAGGATTGTATTTCTCGGGAGTTTGAATCCGAATGGTTTGAGTTCAAGGCCAATTGGTTCGATGCTGATGGAATAGGTGAGTACATATCCGCTTTGGCCAATGCGGCGACAATGACAGGCAAGGAAAAAGGCTTCTTAATTTGGGGTGTTGATGATAAAACCCACAGTATTGTTGGTACTGCCTTCCAATACAGGTTGGATATAAAGAACGAACCGTTTGAACATTACTTGGCTAGGAATCTTTCAAAATCAAGCTTTGAATTCAACGAGGTTTCCATGAACGGAAAAAGAGTTGTGGTTCTATCCGTGGATGCCGCTGTTGGTGTGCCCGTTGCGTACAAAGATGTAAGATATATCAGAATTGGATCTAGCAAAGAAAAAGCTTCAAGGTATCCTGAAAAGGAAGCGTTTTTGTGGAGTGCTCTCAAGAATGGGGTTCCTTCTATGACTAATACCATTAGTCCAAAGCAAGACCTTGAGTTCTCACAATTGCTACTTTATTTCGCCAGCAAAGGAATCAATCTGAATCCTGATACATGTAAGCATAGTCTTGGGTTATACACGAAAGATGGGAGTTACAATATGGTGGCTTATATACTTGCTGACAATGGAAGGATTCCTGTTAGAGTTTCTGTGTTTGCAGGTAAAACCAAGGCTGATTCTTTGTTTTCCGTGAGGGAGTTTGGAAATATGAGTATGCTGCTGTCATTGGAGAAGGTCAATGACTTTGGTGATACCTTCAACATCATGCAGGCCGATGAGCGAAACAGGCAGCTTACAAGGAAAGATGTCCCTTTGTTTGATATAAAATGCTTCAAGGAAGCTGTAATTAATGCATTCGTTCATAACAAATGGATTGAAGGAAATGCTCCAATGATTACCTTCTTTTCAGACAGAGTGGAAATCCTTTCATTTGGAGGTTTGCCTTCAAATCAGACAAAAGACAGCTTCTTTGAAGGGCAGAGTAAACCTGTTAACAAAGAATTGGCAGACATCTTCATTCAATTGCATATAAGTGAAAAAACTGGAAGGGGTGTTCCCACTATTGTCTCAAATTATGGTCGGGAGGTTTTCCAATTCAATGAGAATTCGTTAATTGTGCGAATACCTTTTTCGTATACAAATGTAGTGGTTTATCACGCAACAGTGGAAAGCGCAGAGAAGGGTGCAGGAATAAAACCAACGAGAAATCAATTGAATGTTTTGGAGCTTGTTAGAGACAATCCCAATATTACTATTTTGGAAACCATGTCTCGCTTGGGTCTTGGACAGGCGACTGTAGAAAGGGCTCTTTCTTGGTTGAAGGTGAATGGATACATCAAACGCATTGGTGCCACCAAGAACGGTTATTGGGAGGTTCTACGATGACTGCCAAAAAGAAAAGTTCAATGAAAGCAGTTGGAGTTAAAAACCCTGCCATCATCACGGATGGCTGTAATCCAGAATTGGTTAAGGGTGCTGATTTTGATGGTGTTTTTGAAATACCTATTATAAAAGCACCCAATATCATTTCTATTCCAAAGGCTATTGTCCCCTTTAGCAAACGAAATTCTGTAACTCCTTCTTGCTTTGCGGTCTGTGAGTACGAAAATGATATTGAATTCGCAGATTTGCTTAGGAATCCAGATATTTATGCTGGACAGTTCAGGAAGTATCAAGCCGTGATAAGTCCCGATGCTTCTTTATACTGGGATGCTCCTTTTGCTGCTCAGATTCTTAACAAGTATCGTAATCATGCAATCGGCTATTATTTACAGAAGAAAGGTGTGTATGTAATACCAAATATTCGATGGGGAGATGAGAGAACTTACACAACCTGCATGTTTCCTCAACCTCTTGCTTTCTTAGGTGTTGAGAAACGCAGTATTGTAAGTATAGGTTCTTATGGAGTGGTTAAGACTGCCCTTGAAAGGCGCCATTTTAAGGCTGGACTAGAGGCAATGCTTTATTACTTGGAACCTGAAGCGGTTTTGGTATATGGCTCGATGCCAAAAGCACTATTCGGAGAGTTCGAGAAAAAGACTTCCTTTTTCCAGTATCCTGATTGGACAACCTATGTAAGGAATAACAGAATCAAATTGGAGCATGAATCCAAGGAGTGATGATTTGGGATCTGGAATAAGCACAAAGTACGAAAAAACTTATTTTTACAGACTCAAAGAAAAGGATGGGGACCTGATTGTTTCCGAGAAAGGGATTCGCTATGAACGCTCCGATACTCATACCGTTGAGTTCTATAGAGAAGAAGCGGTCATGAAGTTCTGTGAAGAAATGGTCAAGAGAACGACTTATGAAGAAAGCAGTTATTCTCAAAATCTATTGAATGTTTCTCAGCATTTCGAAATGAACAAACAAGGATATTTTGGTAGAGCGGGAGAAGGAAAAAGGGTAAGGGTTATAGAAACAGACAAACCTATGGATTCAGCCATGCATTTCTATTCGGAAATCAGCGAGGGCGGAGCGACATCATATACAGACAATCATCATGGAATCGTATCGCAACTTGGAGATGGAATAGATGTATATTTTAGACCTTATCCTAAAACAATAGGGAGTCCTGCTGTGGAAATCAGGGTTTGTTTTGGAGAGTTGATACAGAAGATTCATTTTATACAGAGGTGAGTATGGTTAATTTGACCATGAACGAGGAAATGTTAAAAATTTTGGCTTCAATGAAAGGGAAGACTCTGAAATCGATTGAGGGTGAGTATAGGCCTCCTTATAAGAACTTTAGAGAGTTCGTCCGTTTCAATCTTGGACGGTTTGCGGTTGAGGTTCATTCGAATGAAGTTGGAGTTCAATGGATTTGGAACTCCAATCATATCGTTCAAGACGAAGCCACACGTTTTATGGTTTTTAAGAAGGATTTGGCTGAACATGAATACCAAGAGGGCTGGAAAGTTATTCGGTTGATGAAGGATGAGAGAATATCTGAAGTTGTCGTTGTTAGGGACCAAATAAAGAACAACAAAGGGGATGAAATTCTGGTTGATTCTGGTTTTGTTGTAAGAACCAATGAGAACGTATACACATTTTCAAAATGTGATTTAAGTAGTTACGCAATTCATATGAACGAGTCCAGTAGAATTGATATGTACTATTCTGTGAAGAGAGCAAAAGAAGACTGCTCGGACAAGGAGTTTGGTTTGGCTGCAAGAGTCAATCGAGAATATACATTTCTTTAACTCGGTTTCACATCAAGGCGTACAAGGGCGCACTACGGCGCATCAAGGCACATCAGGGCGGACTAGGACGCATCAAACAGCGTAAAAGTCACATGAAATCGCGAAACAGAGCCTAAAGGCAGTTTTGAAACGCCAAAAAAGAGGGGACCCCAAACGGGATCCCCTCTGTGTTTGAACTGTGTTCAACGACGATTGGCTCTAGGCGAACTTGGGCGATCAGTCGTTGTACATGGCAATGAGCTTGAGCAGGTGCTCGTAGCGCTTCTTTGCCTCTTCCTCGTTGGCTTCGAACAGCTCCGTTGCGCGCTCTGGGAACTCGCGTGTGAGTCTGCTGTAGCGGGCCTCGTTCATGAGGAAGTCCTGGTAGCCGCCGGCTGGAGCCTTTGAGTCGAGGGTGAACTTCTTCTCTGCAACTGGGTTGTAGCGGAAGAGGTTCCAGTAGCCGCAATCGACCGCTCTCTTCATTTCCTTCTGGCAGTTGGCCATTCCACCCTTGATGGAGTGCATCTCACATGGAGCGTATCCAATGATGAGCGATGGGCCATGGTAGGACTCTGCCTCTGTGATGGCCTTGATGGTCTGGGCTGGGTTTGCACCCATTGCAACCTGTGCGACATAGACGTAGCCGTACTGCATTGCGATTTCTGCAAGGCTCTTCTTCTTGACGTCCTTACCAGCTGCTGCAAACTGTGCGACCTGACCAAGGTTGGAAGCCTTTGAAGCCTGTCCACCTGTGTTGGAGTAGACCTCTGTGTCGAATACGAAGATGTTGACGTCCTTCTTGGAAGCGATTACGTGGTCGAGACCACCGTAGCCGATGTCGTATGCCCAACCGTCGCCACCAAAGATCCATACGGACTTCTTTGCAAGATATTCCTTCTTGTCAAGGATTTCCTTGGCTGTCTCGCATCCGCAGTTCTCAAGAGCTGCGATGAGCTCTGCGGTAGCCTTCTTGTTGGCCTCTCCGTCTTCCATTGTGTCGAGCCATGCCTGAGCCTGTGCCTTGACCGGCTTGTCGGAACCTGCGAGGTCCTTGATCATTGCTGCAAGGTCTTCGCGGATCTTCTCCTGACCAATGTACATTCCAAGACCATGCTCTGCATTGTCTTCGAACAGTGAGTTGCACCATGCTGGGCCGTGGCCGTTCTTGTCCGTGCAGTATGGGGATGTGGAAGCCGGTCCGCCCCAGATCGATGAACAACCCGTTGCATTGGAGATGTACATCCTGTCGCCGTAGAGCTGTGTGACAAGGCGTGCGTATGATGTCTCTGCACAACCTGCACATGAGCCGGAGAACTCGAGCATTGGCTGTCTGAACTGGCTGCCCTTGACTGTGTTGTCCTCCATCTCCTTCTTAGGAGCGACCTTGGATACGCAGTAGTCGAAGACTTCCTGCTGAGCAAGCTCTTCTTCCTGTGGAACCATCGTGAGGGCTCCGACTGGACATGCGCCTACACAAACGCTGCAACCCATACAGTCGAGAGGGGAGATTGCAATCGTGAACTTGTAGACACCCTTGCCCTTTCCTGCCTTGACATCCATGACCTGTGCTGCAGCTGGGAGGTTCTTGGCCTCTTCCTCTGTGAGTGCGTAAGGTCTGATTGTTGCGTGTGGACATACATAGGAGCAGTTGTTGCACTGGATGCACTTTGCAGACTCCCATTTTGGAACCGCCACTGCAACGCCACGCTTCTCATAGGCTGCTGCACCAAGCTCGAACTGGCCGTCCACATGATCCATGAAGGCCGATACTGGAAGGCTGTCGCCGTCCATTCTGTCAACCGGCTCAAGGATGCTCTGGACCATCTTGACGAGCTCTGGCTTGCCCTCGAGCTTGACTTCCTTCTTGTCGTCCGTTGCGTTGGCCCAGTCGGCTGGGACATCGACCTTCTTGAAGGCCGTTGCGCCAAGGTCGATCGCCTTGTGGTTCATGTCAACGACGTCCTGTCCCTTCTTGAGGTAGGACTGAGTCGCCTTCTCCTTCATGTGGGCGATCGCCTCTTCCTGAGGCATGACCTTTGCAAGTGTGAAGAACGCGGACTGAAGGATCGTGTTGGTCCTCTTTCCCATTCCTATCTGCTGTGCGAGGTCGATTGCGTCAATTGTGTAGAGCTGGATGTTGTTCTTTGCAATGTAGCGCTTGGAAGCTGCATCCATGTGGTGGTTGAGCTCGTCCATGTTCCACTGGCAGTTGATCATGTAGACGCCGTTTGGCTTGACGTCCTGGACCATCTTGAAGCCCTTTGTAACGTAGCTTGGGTTATGGCATGCAACGAAATCGGCCTTGTTGATGTAGTAAGGTGACTTGATTGGGTTGTCGCCAAAGCGCAGGTGGCTTATCGTCACGCCGCCGGTCTTCTTGGAGTCGTACTGGAAGTAGGCTTGTACGTACTTGTCCGTGTAGTCTCCGATGATCTTGATGGAGTTCTTGTTCGCACCAACCGTGCCGTCTCCGCCAAGGCCCCAGAACTTGCACTCGATCGTGCCAGGAGCTGCTGTGTTAGGACAGTTCTTGTCCTCTTCAAGGCTGAGTCCTGTGACGTCATCGACGATTCCAATCGTGAACTGGTGTTTTGGTGCATCCTTCTTGAGTTCGTTGTAGATTGCAAAGACGCTTGCCGGTGGCGTGTCCTTGGATCCAAGGCCATAGCGTCCGCCAATGACCTTCACATCGTTGAGGCCTGCGTTTGCGAATGCTGTGACGACATCCAGGTAGAGTGGCTCGCCCTGTGCGCCAGGTTCCTTGGTCCTGTCGAGGACTGCAACCTTCTTGGCTGTCTTTGGAAGGGCGCTTATGAGTCTGTCGGCTGCAAATGGTCTGTAGAGCCTGACCTTGATGAGTCCAACCTTCTCGCCGTGTGCGTTGAGGTAGTCGATGACCTCTTCTGCAACGTCGCAGATGGATCCCATTGCAATGATTACGCGGTCTGCATCTGGAGCTCCGTAGTAGTTGAAGAGTTTGTAGTCCGTTCCAAGTTTGGCGTTGATCTTGCCCATGTAGTCCTCTACGACTGCCGGAAGCTCGTCATAGTACTTGTTGCAGGCTTCTCTGTGCTGGAAGAAGATGTCTCCGTTCTCGTGGCTTCCCCTCATGTGTGGGTGCTCTGGGTTGAGTGCATGTGCTCTGAATGCCTTGACTGCATCCATGTCGCACATGTCCTTGAGGTCCTCATAGTCCCATACTGCAATCTTCTGGATTTCGTGGCTTGTGCGGAAACCGTCGAAGAAGTTGATGAAAGGAACCTTTCCTGTGAGTGCTGCAAGGTGTGCAACAGGTGCAAGGTCCATGACTTCCTGGACGTTGCCTTCGCAGAGCATTGCGAAACCTGTCTGGCGGCATGCCATGACGTCGCTGTGGTCGCCAAAGATGTTCAGGGCATGTGTGGAGACTGTACGTGCGCTTACGTGGAACACGCATGGAAGCTGCTCCGCAGCGATCTTGTACATGTTTGGAATCATAAGAAGAAGTCCCTGGGATGCGGTGTATGTGGTTGTGAGGGCACCTGATCCCAAAGCTCCGTGGACAGCTCCCGCTGCTCCTGCTTCAGACTGCATTTCAACAACTTTGACCTGTGTTCCAAAGATGTTCTTCAGTCCATTTGCACTCCACTGGTCTACGAAGTCAGCCATTGGGCTGGATGGAGTGATAGGGTAGATAGCAGCAACTTCAGAGAACGCATAGCTTACGTGCGCGGCTGCGTTGTTGCCGTCCATGGATTTCATTTTTCTCACCATGAAAAATCCTCCTCGATTTATTAGCCTGCATCTTCAGGCATTGCTTTGAATTTTGGACCGTCCGCTTCGTGCTGGCACATGGTCGGCTGGCACTTGTGCAGACGGCATAGGAAAAGGGCGCAATATCCCTTCCCCTGTTTTGTATAGGATAATCGCAAAACGATATATTTACAATAGAGAAATGCGTTTTCAGGGGCATCGGGCTATGCTGGCTTGGTGTACTTCCGTGGTCTTGCCGTGTTCTGAAAAGCCCTATTTTTCGTACATGGAGAGTATCTTGGACAGGTATCCCACGAAGCGTGTCCTGAACGACGCCGGGCCTAGGATTTCGACTGCGTTGCCGCACTGGATTATCCTTAGGATGAGCTCTATGGAGTTCTCGGCGTCGAACGTGCATCTAAGCGAGCCATCCTCCTGCTTTCTGCTTTCTATCCTGCCGTGGGCCAGCGTGTCAAACGAGTTGAGTGCGCTCTTCTGATGCACCAACAGCTCAAGGTGGATCGTGTCTATGACATCGTCCGAGTACAGCGGCTCCCTGCGCCTGAACGCCTTGAGGTTGTCCGGAATCGTATAGGTCTCGTTGAGTATGGTCACGTCCTTTATGGCCGATATATCTATGGTCACGATCTCCGCTGTATGCCTAAGCCTTCCGGTCACCGTGATTGGGTTGCGGCCCTGTTCGTTCTCCACATAGCCTATGAAGTAGGGGGCCAGCTCGGTCTCCTCGTCCACGGGGAGGAATGTGTCGTCCTGGACTTGGCCACCGCCTTTGTTGCATTCGTCCTGGGGTGCGGCCGCCTTGGGAATCTTGGACGAATGAACTATCCTCACTATCTTGCCGGAAACCCACGCATCGATGAGCGTATCCAGCACGGCGTTGCATTGGCTGGAGGACGCCTTTCTGTACGCCTCGTTCTCTATCTCGTCTGCAAGCTGCACGATGTTTGCACTTATCTTGGGGGCGTAGTTCTGCATCCCCATGGCTATCTTCCTCAAGCCCGATGCCAGATGCGGGTTCGTGAACTCCGAGTTGCTCAGCAGCATCTCTGCGCCCATGTTCAGTGCAAGGCTCTCATAGATGCTCAGGGCCAGTGGCTCCTCTCCATCCTTTGGCAGTATCTTCACGAGGTTCTTGTCCTCGTATATGTCGCTGTACTGCTTGAGTTCGTCTATGTATCTTCCAATGGTGCTTCTATGGACGCCTATCCTTCGTGCTATCTCCGATTTCCTTAATCCCTCCGGGTGGCTTCGTAGTATGAGCTCCAGCTGTGCAACACGTTCTCCTTTCATTCTGCTGCGCGTCTCCTTTTGTTTTGCGTCGCATTTTCCATGTTGCACTATCCCTTGTAGATTCTCGAATCAGTTGTCAATTGCAACAATATGCAACATGAAGTATAATCCCCACATATGGATATTGCAACAAAAAAGGTTGAATCTGTTGATTCTCTAACTGAAGCCTTAACCAAGCTCGAAACCGACATGGCCTATCTTCAGGACACCGTCCGTCAGCTCAACGACATCGTGACGGAGCAGCAGCTGTTGGTCTCCCGCCTTGAGCGGCAGAACGAGGTGCTTGCAAAGAGGGTGGAGGAGCTGGATACTGAGGCACGTCCCAACCGCCGTCCACCCCACTATTGACTTCTTGGCCTTTGTGCGGTCTACGTCATCACTTCACTCAGGCGCTTGTGGCTTATGAGGCGGTTATGGCGGTTGAGACTCTTGTGGCGCTTGAAGACGGTTGAATCAGGATTGAAGTAGAGCGTTTTAGAGAGTACCTGAGTGTGCCTGATGGTACCTGACCGCACCTGAGCGTCCCACAAGCCATGAAATCTAGACCGTTTTGGATTGGCTAGAGCGGCTAGATAGACCAGAACGTCTAGATTGGGGGTCTTCCGAAAATTTGTTGGTCAAGTAGTCTTTGGAAAAAGTTTTTTCCGGTGAGAAGTCTGGTTCCTGACATACATCAGCCTTCGAGAAGCCTTGAGCAGATGTCTTTCAACTTGGATACGAGTTCAAGGTCCACTGCAGGAGCCGGACCGAAGGAGAGCGGTTCGTCCTCAAGGGGTTTGTCCAAGTATGGCGTAAACAGTCCGTCATGTCTTCCGTCGATGAAGATGCCTGAGACCGCCTGAGGGTCGTAGTCTGCAAGGAACCTGTCCAGGATGGTCTTCTGCCTGCAGGCTGCCTTCAGGACTTTCCGTGCATACGCCTTCTGGGCCAAGGCCCTGATGCAGGCCATGTCCCTTTTCCTTGAAAGGTAGGCGACCCTTGTACCGGTATGCAGGTAGAAACGAACCTTCCCCCTGTTCTTTCCTGACGACAGGCTGCCCTCGGGGGCTTTCTTCAGATCCTCCATCGCCATTGCGATGATTTCATCGAGCCTTCTGCTTTCCTCGATGAGAATGTCCCTGATGCTCATGCGGCATGCCTGTGGATCCCTACCTGAGGCCCGTCCAGCCTGATCCACCTCCATGCATGCACCCTCTGCTCCTCCCCGCAATGCGGGCACTTCTCCACTTCCACGCTGGGCTCGAACCTTATGTACAGGTCTTCTCCTATGATTTCGCTCGAGGTCTTCCTGAAGGGTTCACAAGGCAGCAGGATTTCAATAGACTGGGGACACAATTCGAGCATGGATCCGTCCTTCCTTTGTTGTGGTAGACAAACTTTAGACATCCATGCTCTTTTTATTTGTTCAAAGCTGTCAACACGGGATTTCAAGGATTTGAAAAAGCAATGGC